>NZ_RQHS01000012.1 GCF_004770895.1 Leptospira dzoumogneensis
TTTTTCTTCAAATGATTTGCGAGTTATTAAAGAATTAATAAATAGCAGCCCATAGAAAAGCGTTACTACGCCTAACTATCGGTGCTTCCGCTACGCTTCGAGATCGCTTACGCGACTCTCGCTCGGGCTATGCCACATTTTGCTTTGTCACTCGTCTTGCTAAGCAAGCCTCGCGCCAAGTCCTTCGGACGCGCAAAACGTCGGAACACCTTGGACGTTAGACGAAAGTCAGGAAAATTTTATGGATTACGAAAAAATAAAAGACTATTTTAATTCGAATGAATGGGAATTCGCAACCTTTCTCGATAATAGTAAACTTGTATTTCGCAAATTTGAGGATTTGGAATCTTTCATAAGGAAGGAGCGTACGGCTTGGTCATATTTTGAGTCAGGAAGGCTTAGTGAAATATGGAACTTTTATAGCAGTCTCGAAAACGGAATTAACGCGATAAGCCAATATATTATTCAAAATAGATTCGATATGGTTCAGAGCCAATTATCAAATATACGTAATCAACTTTTATCTCCTTCTTATCAAAAGATTGTTTCAACTTCGAAACTTGGGTCATTTTTGTTTACGTTTGATAAAACTGACCACTATGGCATGAGCGGTGCTATAGATTGCTTAACTGGTATCTTTAATGGGTCTTCAAAAGAATATTTTTTCGGTTACCTTAAAACTTTATTTTTTCTTAATCCAAAGATTCTTAATGAAAAGTTTGACGAGGTGTTAAAAAAATATGACGCGAATTACATTCATTTTCAAGAATTAATTACTAAATATAGATTGGAAAGCACAAAGGAACTTTCAGAATTCAAAAAAGATATTCAATCGAATAAAGATAACTATGCTGCTGAATTTACTAAATTTAAATCTGATGTAAATCAGGCAAAAGAAGTCGAAGTCGGCAAATTCGTTGATTTGCGAAAACTTTATGAAGAAAAAATCCGAATAGAGGGTCCTGCAGCATATTGGCAGGAACTTGAAACGCATTATGAAAAAAAGGGAAAACTCTGGAGATGTTGGGCAGTTTGGGTCTCTACTTTATCTGTCGGTTTTCTTACCTTTATATTTTTCTTCTATCCGGAAAAGTATCTAAATGCGCAAAATGGGTTTAGCTTGGATGGTTTAAAAGGGACCTTGCTGCTCGGAGTTATTATTTCGATTTTGATATACTTGGTCCGATTCTTTATTAAGCTTTCCTTAAGTAGTTATCATCTCTCTTTAGATGCAAAGGAAAGATATCAACTTAGTCATTTCTATCTATCTCTTATCAAAGAAGGGACCTTACAGAAGGAGGAAAGAAACTTGATTATTCAATCTTTGTTTGGAAGAGCCGATACTGGTCTACTGCAAGGTGAAAGTGCTCCTACTTTGCCAATAGATATCGGAATTTTTAAAAAATAGTATACGTCCTGACCTTCGTCTAACTTTCGGTGCTTCCGCTACGCTCGGAGATCGCTATCGCGACTCACTCGCTCGGGCTACGCCACATTTGCTTCTGTCACTTCGTTTGCATGAGCAAACTCGTGCCATTGCAAACGTCGGAACACCTTGGTCGTTAGGCGCAATCAAATTATGGAATTAGATCTTCATAAACAATTGTACAGAATTATTGCTCATGAAGATAGTTTTTCATTGGGTACAAAATACTTTGAATTTATAAATAATAAGGGTTATATATCGAAGGGGAAATATTATCATTATACGACTTTAGATACATTTAAGTTGATTCTAAAATCTGAATCTCTCTTGTTTAGTAATATCAGCACGATGAATGATCCGTATGAATTCTCTTACGGATTACATTTGGCTAAAAATGTGCTAAAAGATGTGTATAAAGATACTTCAATAGGAACCGCGAATCGAGCTATATATAAAGGCTTGTTGGATCTGATTGATATGGAACTTGTTAAGGTTAAGAAATCCTTCTACACTGTATCGTTTTCAAATATGCCTGACTCTCTGCCACAGTGGATTGCTTATGGTGATGGTGGCGGAGGAGTCAGTATTGGAATCACGCCGAATACACGATCATTCATAAACTTGGATAAGCTGATATTCAATAAAGTAATATATAATCGTGAAATTCAGTCAGAATTAATCGATTATTCTCTAAATTTCTTTGAGAAGTACATTAGGGGATTTAGCTTAACTTCCTTTTTCGCAGAATTACAAGCAGATATTTATGTTAGTAGAAAGAAATTATATACAAAGTATAATTTTGAATCTTTTTCAAAGGAATTACTTAGTAAATTATCGATATTGCTAAATTATATGAAGATAGATCATTACTCACACGAAAATGAGTTCCGATGGTTATTGAAAACTGAAGCTATTCCTAAAAGTTATGGTCTCAAAAGTGGTTTTCTTAGTAAAGATATAACTGGGAAGAGACTTCCAATAAAAGAAATAGTGTTAGGGCCAAAAATTGCTAATTCGACACTCTATTGGAAAGAAATTGAGAGGCTCCTAAAGAAGAGTGGATATAGCGATGTAAAGATTAAGTTTTCGAAAATCCCTTTTCGATAATAATTTGACTGCGCCTAACTATCGGTGCTTCCGCTCCGCTCGGAGATCGCTAACGCGACTCACTCGCTCGGGCTTCGCCACATTTGCTTCTGTCACTTCGCTTGCAAAGCAAACTCGTGCCGTTGCGAACGTCGGAGCACCTTGGTCGTTATGCGCAATCGCCTAAAATTATTTTATTTATAAAGAACAAAATTTGCAGAACTTCTTAGGGATTTTTGGTTTCACGAGTTTGTTTTGAAATTCGATGCATTTGCTTAATCAGAAGAATTAATCAGTAAATGGACTTTTTTTACTTACTAAATTTTCCTTATGTTCAAGACTCTCTTGACCTTGCAGATTTTTTCATTTGAAGCTTTAGGTGCGGATGATAGCTTATTGTTTTGAGCTAGTGCGGCGTGCTATGATAGTGGTTAGGCAAGTATCTGTGTGTGAAATTTGCTGTTTAATCCGGGATCCATTTTGGGATACTTTTTGACCTTCTGTATTACAATAGGCGACTCCGCATAACTTACGGTGCTTCCGCTCCGTTCGTGGATCGCTAACGCGACCACTCACTCGGGCTACGCCACATTTGCTTCTGTCACTCGTCTTGCAAAGCAAGCCTCGCGCCATCGCAAACGTCGGAACACCTTGGTCGTTAGGCGAACAGCTCTGCACGACATTCTTTTTAAGTTTTGCGGGCTTCCGTGCCCGCCTTATCTACGAGTTCTTAATTTTTAAATACACATAAAAATATGCATAATTATATGTATTGACAAAGATTTAGCCAGTGCCTATTCTCTATATAGATGGAGTTTGAATGGGACCCTGCAAAGAACGAAGAAAATCTGCGGAAACATGGACTTGATTTCTTTGAGGCACAACGGGCATTCTTGGACCCAAACAGGGTTATTACTTTAGATGTTACTCATTCTTCTGAATCTGAAAAGAGATATTATTGCTTTGGTCTCATTGATTCGCATGTTTCGACAGTAAGATTTACTGTTAGAAATAACAAGATCAGAATTTTTGGGGCAGGTTATTGGAGACAAGGTAAGAAAGTTTATGAAAAAGAAAATAAAATACACTGATGCGCCAGTATCTATATCATCTTCTATCAAATCTTCCATAGTAGTTGATGATTTTCTACCTCCTCCGAGTAAGCTTGTTTTGAAAGAGGACAATTCCAGAATAACTATAGTCTTAAGTAAAAAGAGCATTTCGTTCTTTAAAAAGGAATCTAAAAGATCTGGTGTGCCTTATCAGACGATGATAAAAAAGGTTCTGGATTTATATACGGAGCATTATGCTCATAAATAATTACTAACGCCATCCGTGGCTTAATTTTGTTGTATTAGCTGCAGAGCCGTCGCCTAACTTACGGTGCTTCCGCTCCGTTCGTGGATCGCTAACGCGACCACTCACTCGGGCTACGCCACATTTGCTTCTGTCACTTCGTTTGCAGGGCAAACTCGCGCCATCGCAAACGTCGGAACACCTTGGTCGTTAGGCGAAACGATTTGAATCTTTTTTAATTATGAAATTAATTTTCTCAAAATATTCAGCTTGCGTATTGGATGCTATTTGTTTGTTTTTGATAGCGATATGCATACGAATATTTTCTGATAAGCTATTTGAAGAGATTAATAATGATTTATTTAATTTTCTATTATTCCTGCTCTTTCCGCTTGTGATTTTCATATTGTTAACGATTCGATTAAACTTCGAAATATTGCCAATCGGCAAATACGCATTTTATTCATTCTTAACTTATTCACTTATTAATTTCATCTTCTTTCTTATTTCTCTTTCATCAGTGATTTATCGATTATTTAATAGAGAAGCTTATGCGAGAATAATAATTGTCTTTTTAATCATTTTATTATTGCTGCTTCTTAACCTAAAGATGATAAGCTCAATTATAGGACTTTATCAGAGGAAGTTAATTTTCTCAGAAGTAAGAATGAATATAAATAAGTATTTTGGATCATTATTGCTGATTAGTTTGGTTTTGGTATTTCTTTCTTTAATTTCTAAAGGCTAAATTTAAAGAAGCTTCCATCAACGTAATGGTATTAGTGATTTAGGGAAGAATCTAAGAGCAAATCGCATCGCCTAACTAACGGTGCTTCCGCTCCGCTCATGGATCGCTAACGCGACCACTCGCTCGGGCTTCGCCACATTTTGCATTGTCACTCCGCTTGCAGTGGCAAGCTCGTGCCAAACGCAAAACGTCGGAACACCTTGGTCGTTATGCGCCATTATCAATAAAAAATTAGAAGGAAAATCATAGAAAATGTACTACAAAATATTTTCAGAAATACGTTTCCCTGCCGCGACAGATTTTTTTGACGTTAAAGGGAAGATGCTAAAAACTTATTGGCCAGAAAGTTTTTCACATTTCCAAATGGATGACAATTCGACTATTCTTAGATTTCATAATGCACAAGATATGACTTTTACGGGTCTGTTCCTTAGTAATGATATATTAGCTATTAGTTTTAAAAATTTTGTTTTCAGCGTTGAGGCCCCTCCTACTGAGAATTATTTTTTGGATAAATATAAAAAACATATCAAAGGATTTACCAAAATTATCGATCTGGGGAAAATAATTCGTTTGGGACTACGTGGTGTATTTTGTATAAATGAAATAGATTTTAAGACGGTTGTTTCGAGGGTAAATAAGGGTAAGATATTTCAGCCAAATCTTATCAACTCACTTGGCGAGGGATTTCAAATAGAAGATTTCGCTATAACATTTCAGCAAAAAGATAGCAGAATTCAAGCAGGACCTATGAAAAAGTCTCAACAGCATCCGAGCTTACTCAATAATTTTGCGTTTATTGATAAGGTCCCTGAAGAATTTCTTTATCTAGATATAGATGTTTCTGTTCGAAATATTGAATTTCAAAAATTAAATTCCCATTTACAAGCTCTATCGAATGATCTTTGGTCAAAGATGGAGGGTTTTAAAAATGAACTGTTAGAGGCTTCTAAGGATTAAAAAATGTCAAAACGTAAACCGATAGACCGCGGTTACAAGCCGTATACTCAATCTGCTTATGAAGATATAATTGATGCGAAAAAGAAAAAACAACAAGATCCTGAAGACGACTTTACGAATAAACCAGGGCATATTCCACGCGATGACGAATACGAACAAGAAGGTTTGTCAACTCCGCTAAAAAAGGATATTTTAGAACGGTTAGCTAGTAGGCAGTCTGTCGTTCTGGCAATTTGGGTGGGTGTAATCTCTGCGTTAGTTTTCTTTATTACAATAAGTTTTTCAATTAACACTTTTCTTGCTGAAGTCAAGAGCTCTATTAATAGCGTCGATTCAAATACTAAGAAGTTAGATTTAGCGATTGAGAAGGTAAATAATAGGTTAGATATGTTAATTGATAAAATATTTTATTCATCAGCCGAAATCAAGAAAAAACAATAACGGCGCATAACTTACGGTGCTTCCGCTCCGTTCGTGGATCGCTAACGCGACCACTCACTCGGGCTTCGCCACATTTGCTTCAGTCACTTCGTTTGCATAAGCAAACTCGTGCCATTGCAAACGTCGGAACACCTTGGTCGTTATCCGACATTCCAGCCAAAATTAGTTTTTTGTTTGTTTTTTAATTTTGAAGTTTTTGTTCGTTAAACTCGAGCATCTGGTAATTTGCAAATAAATTAGCTGCTTTTTCTTAATAGCCGCCATATTTTGAAGTGCATCTTTCGATTCCGGCTTTTCACTCCGTGTGGTCTGTGGTGTTTGATGATAGCGTAGAGAGGCGGACAGAGTTCGTCTTAGTAAATCCTTCAGCTCCGTAGGGTCTGAATTTTTTTAGTAATAGTGGCTGAAACGTCGGATAACTTCCGGTGCCTCCGCTCCGCTCGGAGATCGCTTCGCGACTCGCTCGCTTGGCCTTCGGCACATTCGCTTCCGTCACTTCGTTTGCAAAGCAAACTCGTGCCGTTGCGAACGTCGGAGCACCTTGGTCGTTATCTGCCATGCCGCGCCCCTTTCATTTGAGCGCCTGCCGTCCGTGGCAGGCTACTACTTCATCAAATCGTTTATATTTAAAACTAATTCAAAGAGAAGACAAATGACAATTATAAAATCTATAGAAATAACCGGTTCTCCATTTTTCATTGATTCAAAAATGGAGTTATCTCCAAATTTGAATTGTATAATGGGAGGTAGAGGAACTGGTAAAACTACAATATTAAGTTTTATTAAATCAACAATATATGAGAATTCAGAAAGCGAAAATAATATTTCTAAGATACTAAAAAGCAATCTTGGTACTGGAAAGATCGTAATTGAGATACAAAGTTCTGATAATATCACGTATAGAATAGAAAAATCCTTTAACGATACCCCTCAGCCATACTCAATGCCGGATTTGGAATACGTTGAAATCGAAAAAATACTACAATCAATAGAATGCGATATATATGAGGCAGGAAAAATCGAAGAAATCGGAAGAAGCAGTCTTGATCGATTGAATCTTATAGATAAAAAAATAAAAATTCAAATTTTAGATTGTGAATCAAGAATTGAAAAGATTCAAATAGATTTAGATTCCAATGCACAAGATATAAAAACCGAAAATCGACGTATCGCCCAATTCGACACATTGCTTGAACAATATGTCGGTATAGATAAAGAATTTGAGGCACATAAAGAAAAGCAAGTCGGTGGGTTTACGGAAGATGAGCGTAAGGAATTTGAAGCAGCAGACGCAAAAGAAAAAGTTAGGAAATTAGAAAAAAGGTTCTTAAGTAAAACTATAGATTCCTTAGTTGATATACGAAATTTCAATAGTAGAAGAAAAGAGGAATTTGTTGAGCACCAAGCTGAACTATCTGAAGACGCTAATTTATACTATAATAAAAATATAATAAATAAAGCAATCCAGACGGCGAATGAGGCGAAAGAAGAAGTAATAAAAAGTTATGAATCTCTTGATAGAAATTTACTAAAGTTTCAAGAAAAAATTTCTTTGATGTCGGGCGAATTGGGGAAACTTCACGAATCGCAGCAGGCAGAATTTATAAAACTTAAGCTAAAATACGAGAGCAGTAAGGAGTATATCAACAAATATCAGGAATTATCGAAGAAATTAAACGAACGAGATACTGTAGCAAAAGACAAGAAAGAACATCAGAAAAAAATAAAGAAGATAAAAAAAGAAAGAGCAGAATTATTAAAAAAGTTCGGCGAATTAAAAACTGAAATATATCATGCTCGGCTTGAAATCGTTAACGAATTAAATAAAGAATTTGGCAAAGATATAGTAATCACGCTTACTTATGGAGGTATCACTGACGATTTTCAAGAACATTTAAAGAGTGCCTTACGTGGCTCTAGGATGAGATATAATGAACTAGTTCCTAGGATTGCAGAAAGCTTTGGTAATACGAAATTTGCTGAAATAATTCACAAAAAAGATGCCGAGAGTCTTAAGTCTATTCCCCAAATTGATCAAGCACGAGCAGAAGCTTTAATCGATACCTTATACGAAACTGATGAAATTTATGCAATAGAAAGTCTATATTGCCAGGATTACCCAGAATTCTTGCTAAAAGTAGCTGATGATTCAGATACTAAAGAAGATAACTACAGAAGCACGGACGAGCTCTCTATGGGGCAACGTTGTACAACTATTCTTCCAATAGTTTTTGCCGTATCGAATAACCCACTGTTAATTGATCAACCGGAAGACAATTTGGACAATAAATATATTGCGCAGAGTATTCATAAGTTGATCAGAAGACAGAAATCCGATAGACAACTAGTTTTTATTACTCATAATCCGAACATCCCGGTACTTTCAGATGCTGAAAAGAATATATTCTTAAAGTATGAGAATAGGACAGCTGAAATTGAAGCTTCCGGTAAAATTGATGAAGTAAAAGACCGCATTGTAAATCTTCTTGAAGGTGGTGAGGAAGCCTTTAGACGTAGATCGGAAATATATGGGTTGGATAAATGATTCATATGAAAGAGGTCGATAAGGAAAGAATTAAGACAGAACTAGAAAGTTTGCAAAAAATAGCGTTTGAAGGTACCTCAATAAATATTGGCGCAATAGAGGAAATCTACGATCTATTAAGAAAAATTCCCATAAGTCAAAGAGACCACTTTGAAAAATATTATAACGCTATTAAGAACGACCTCTTCGCGCGTGGCGCTGATATCAAAGGACTTCCCAATAACTACTTTAGAAAGACTGATTCTTCTACTGAAGAAATTAACAAAAAGGAGAAAATTCAAGACAATATATTTGTTTCAGAAGTTAAAGAAAACACAATTAACCGGAAGCCTCTAGATTTTTTAAAAGACTTTGTAGAGAAATGTTCAAAGGATTTTAATAATCTTCGAGAATATTATATATTAAAACTTATTTCTGAAGAATATTCAGAGTTTAAAATACTATTTATTCATGACGGAGATAGTTACTTTCAGTCGTTCAAGAAGAAAGTCGAGGTCCACTTTGGTAATATTGAAATAGAATCAATTTCTAATTGGAAGGATAGAATTGATAAAGGGGATTATGAGGGGTCAAGTTATATAGTGATCCTCTTTTTATCGCACAAGAAAGTTGAACTCATAAATGATATTGTGGCCAGTATCAAAAGTGCGATAATGAGTTTTGACACCTTTAGACATGCGAAGCTTCGCTTTAAAGAGAATTTGCTAAAGCCAGAAATAATTGAGCACAATGATGTGGATGAGTTTATCGATATTTTGAAATGTAATTCTTCCATAATGTTAGTTAATTCAGAATTATCTAATGATGAGGTCGGCCTGATAAAAAAGCTCTTTAACTCCGTCGGAGGCGAAAGTTTGGACTATAAGGTAATTAAGTCAGGAAAAAGCGGGGCCAAAGTTCTTGAAGTTAGGCCGAAGAAGTCATATGCGGAAGATTCGGCAAGACGATACGTTGTAAAGTTCGGAAAACGAGATGAAAGTAAGAAGATATCTATCGAGTCAGAAAGATTTGCTAAGCATGTTGAACATTATAGCTTAAAAAATGAATTAACTCAACATTATGATAAAAATACCAATTATGAAGGCATAAAATATACTTACGCATCTAGTGATAACATTCAAGAATCGATTTCATTTTCCGAAATAATTTCGGATGATAAGAATTCCTACTTTGCAGAACTTAACAAAATTACAGAAGAATTATTCGAATCTAAACTATTTGAAATATGGCAAGAATCTGTAGAAGAGGCTAAATTTAAGATAAAAGATGTATATAGTGAATATATAAAAATAGAAAAGTTATACTCTCAGGTAAGAAAAATTAAGAACTTAGATAATTTAGACAAAGACACCTTTATTAATATTTTCGATAAGATTTACAATTTGGAAATAGATTTGAAAACGAAAGTTTGTCACGGTGATTTACATACAGAAAATTTTTTTAAAGATGGAGAGGGGATCTATTTAATAGATTTCGGTTTTACGGACAGAAGGCATGCATTAATTGATCACGTTTCTTTAGAATGTTCGATTAAATTTAGACATATACCTCGATATATTGATCTCAATGTTTTGGAGACATGTGAGCGAGAACTTTTAAATGATTCTTCTTTTAACAGTGCAGCGCCCTTCTCTTCGGTTAGAAAAGATTTACAAGTATATTTTAGTTTGATCAAGACCATTAGGAGTAAGTCATTTAATTTGATGAAGAATAATTCGACATATTTAGAATACTTTGTTTCACTGTTTATTATTACCAGTCGGCAGATTCAATACGACGATTTAAATCAGTTATATGCTTTGAAATCCGCCGAGATAATAGGAAATCATATTTTGGAAATTCTGAGTAAATAGTAATGAAACTATTTAAATCAATTGAAACGGTTCATTACGAGCCGATGTTGCCCGAACGCTTCGCGATCGGGACGCTAAACCCTTAGTAATCTCGCTCCGAATGCCCTCGTTAAAACTGCTTCGCAGATTTTACTCGGGCTTAATCTATCTGTTCAACAAGATCACTTTTGATAAAGGCTGAATAGAAATAGATAGTTGGCTTTCCATAAAGCTTATATAAAACTAAAAACTCATCCATAAATAATCGCCTTTGTCCTAATTCAATTTTAGAAATATGACTTCGACTTCGTTTTAATTTCTTAGCTACTTCAGCTTGAGTAAGCCCAGCTTCCTTCCTTGCGGCTTTCAAAGCTCGATAAAAGAATTCTTTGTCTTTCTTTGAGACTTTCCATTGCGGAAGGGCACTAGCAAACATTGTGACCTCGGAATTTGCTAGCTTTTGGGCATTCGAAGGTCTTAGAATCGGTCTTTTTCTGCTTTGCGTATGAGGTGATGCCATAGAAACTAATTCTGCGCCCGTTTATCGGTAAATACATTGATACACCATAAGTGAATTAATGTCAACGAAAAATAAATTATTAGTGTATTTTTAATGACCTCAAAGAAAACTGAAAAACTAATTGGAAAGAAGGTACAAACAGTTATAGAAGATCATGGTGAAAGCCAGAAAGAAGCAGCTCCTGAGCTAAATATTTCTCCAGCAGGATTGAACAATATTATCCAAGGTAGAGTAGAATCGCTTTCTCAAGCATTTCTAACTACTTTCAAAGAAAGATATAAGGTAAACCTCGACTGGCTTTTAGATGATTCCAAACCTATTAAACCTGTTCTGTATTCTTCTTCTGATGAAGGGCAGGTTTTTCAGATGGATGAGGATAAAGTTTTATTCAGTAAGATCAAAAGCACAAAAGGCGTGAAAGAAATCGTAAAGACACTCTTACAAATTTCACCTGATCAGAGAAAGATCATTGCTGATGTAGCTTCTGAATTTGCAAAAAAGAAGTAATCTTTCAAATCTTAAATAACAATTCTATTGGCATTCCCTAACCGGCTACGCCTTCCGTGGCTTCGCTCGGTTAGACATTAGGGGCGCGGCACAGCAGATAACTTCGGCTTATCGCTTCGCTTCGGGGTTCACTTCGTTCACCCTTGCTCGGGCTTCGCCACATTGGTCTCCGGCACGCTTATTTGCAAAAGCAAAAAGCGCGCCGACGGTAACGCCTGCATAGCAGGCTCACCTACGACCAACGTCGATAAGCCTTGGGTCGTTATGCGTCATTTTTATAAGTCATTTGCAAAATGAATAACTTAAATTTTCTAACAATATTATATACGATTGGAATAGTTTTAATAATAACAATTCCAATCGTATATCTGTTCTTTAGGTTGATGTATTCACAGTTTTCAAGCGCAATAATTGCAGAAGTTCTTAAGGATCAATCACATCGACAGTTGAGCGACGATCTTAAAAATAGTATTTTAGATAATGAAAAAACAATTTCGGAACTAAATTATTCCTATGATCAAGTATCAAGCATCGTGCAAAATGAATATGAGAGATACATCCAGCAATATAAAATCAATAAGAATGCAAGATTACTTCTGGGTTATTATCAGATTATGTTCATGCATTTTTTTAGGATAGTTACTCTATTCAATAGAACGAAAAATAGATTTAGAAGAGCCGAAAATATTAAGTTCGAAGAAGTAAATGATGGCATATCCTTAATCTTGAAAGAACTCAAACTCGATTTTCCTCATTTTATGAGGACAATAAGATCAGTTCGTCGATATGACCGGTCTATAAGGGGCAGTGATACAACCTTCGAGAATATACTTGTTGAAAAACTCTATTTAGATACTTATACAAACCTTGAAGTGTATTTGCAAAATATCGCATCAATATTACTCAGTTGCTTCCCAGTATATTTGACTAAAACTGAGTTAAAGCTAAAAGTAGAGAATGTATTTCGCGATGATGTTGAAAATATTCAAGATCTAAAAAGCTTCATTATCCAAGAAGAAATATCTTCGATTTTTCATTCCAAAAATATTGCAGATGTCGTTCTTCTGCTTTTGAAGAAGTTTAAGATTGATTTTCAAAATGAATACGGGAACAGTTTAAATGAATTGTTCTTTTACTCAAAGATTAGAAATCATATAATTCATTCTACTGGTCTTATTAATAAAAAGTTTTTAGCTGATTTAAGCTCTAGAAAAATTGATCATGAATTAGCGGAAGGTGAAAACTTGAAGACTATTTTAAAATCAAAAATCGAAGTCTTTGCAGATGTTTCGCATCATATAATGCGAACTACAAATTCGTTAGTTTATAAAGATCTTCATAGAATGTATAACCATAATCGATCAAATAATAAAAACGACGCATAACTGTCGGTGCTTCCACTCCGCTCGTGGATCGCTAACGCGACCACTCGCTCGGGCTACGCCACATTCGCGTCCGTCACTGCACTTGCTTGAGCAAGTTCGTGCCGTTGCGAACGTCGGAACACCTTGGTCGTTATGCGACAGTCCAAAAATCGACAGGAAACGTTAAATATATAGGGCAAGATGTAAAAAGTATGATTAGATTATTTATTAGTATAGTTGCTTTCATATCGACGATTAGTTGTTCTCAAGAAAATGAAAAATTTGACTCAATTTTCAAATTGATCCTGTCTGATAAAGTAATTTCAGAAAGTGACTTATCGAGCTACACGAAATCTTCTGATCTTCGAATAATTAGAAATTCAATTTTTGCAAAACATGGCTATATATTTAAGTCTGATGAACTCAAAGATTTTTTTGCAAAGAAATCGTGGTATAAAGTTAGATTTCATAATGTGGATAACTTGCTATCTCAAAACGATAAGAGAAACATAGAGTTAATTTCCTATAAAGAATCAAATTCGGAGATTCAAGAATTTATAGCAGTTGATGCTGACGTTAAACCTTCCCAAAAAGATGAAATGTACTTCGGATTTTGGCATGACTCTCCTGTTGTCGCTTCGGGTTGGGGCGATACGCTATCGTTGTTTCCAAATGGAAAGATAATTACTAGATTTAATACGATGGATTGTGCAAAACGAGTGATGGCATATGCCGGGTCGTGGGTAATCGAAAAAAATATTCTTATCATAAGGTATTCTCTCAAACAACATATTGAAGGCGGAGAATTCGAAACTGCTTCTGGCTCTTGCGGTTCTGATAAAGAGTTGGTCAATGGACAAGTTAAAGTATTAAAATTAAGTCCTAGCATGAAAGTTGAATATAAAGTATCTAGTGTGTCAATTGATAATAATGATTATTCCCTTCAGGGTTTGCCGGTCATTTCTGTTGAAGATGCGAGATATTGGAAATTGAATGACAATCCGAATTATTACTAAATAACTTTGGACCGTCGCATAACTGTCGGTGCTTCCGCTCCGCTCGTGGATCGCTACGCGACCACTCGCTCGGGCTTCGCCACATTTGCTTCTGTCACTCGCCTTGCAGTGGCAAGTCTCGCGCCATCGCAAACGTCGGAACACCTTGGTCGTTAAGCGAAAGCGTCATTAAACTTATTTAAAGTATAAAATATGAGCACAACACAATATTTTTATATCGATCCGAAAGTGTTTTTAAATCTCCCAGGGTTGTTCGCCTCAAAAAGAAGTGGTGTTCAGCTTGTTTTTAATGAACCTGCTTATGGATATGTTCGTTATTTGGAATTGGAAGGCTATATTCCTTCAGGATTTTCGAATTTTATTCAGAAATCAATTCAAGATAGAATCATAATCTATACTGATGACATATTGAATCTGCGACCGTATTCCGACTCGGAATATATTCAATTTTTTCCCTTGTCGATTGCTAAATCAAAAAGCAATTATCCTGGCATTACGCTGGTTACAGACGATTCGATATTCAATGACCATCTACCGCTGTATAATATAAAGACAATCGGGTCAAAGGAGTTTAGTAAGAAATTTCTAGACAACGAAATTGAAGGACCAAGAAATAATGAAAAAGAAAGTATCGATTTATCAAGGAAAAAATCGATCGGTTCAAAGTTAACTTTTCTATATGGGTTATTGGTAGGAATATTTTTTGGATTTTCTATGTTCATTTATCATTGGATTATCCTTAATGTAAATAGGATTGTTCTGATATTATGCGCATTGTTACTTTCATATTTAATGTTCGTCTTAAGAGATCGCAAAAGAAGGGCTTACGGTGTTGCTGAAGTAGTCGTTGGTTTTTCGACGATTCTCACTTCCTTTCAATCTATATCGGATATTAATGCATCTACAAGTTCAGTTTTATCTGCGTTAGCAGGAATTTATGTCATAATACGAGGACTTGACAATATTGATGGAACAATGAAATATTCGAGTCTAAATTCGTTTTGGAATTGTTTCTTTTTCCGAAAGAAAAAAGTGCAAGAATGACGCCATCGCTTAACTGACGGCTCTGACGCTTCGCTTCGAGATTGCTGCGCAACTCTCGCTCAGCCTTCGGCAAATCGCCTCGGTAACTCAAATTGCAGAGCAATTTTCGTTCCCGTCTTCACTTCGCTCAGCACGGCGACTTCGTCAAGCCTTGGTCGTTATGCGCAATGCGGCTACGAAGGACTTGACGCTTTAACAATACTCATCTGATACTATGCAATTTATAAGGTGGCAATCTGAGATGCAGTTAGTAAAGATTCTATTGAGTACTTTGGCCTACTTTGTTTCAAGCTTTCTCATACAGGGGGTTCTTGCTGCTATAATTGCTTCAGATTATTTTAGTAATATCCCAGTATTCCGGATTGAGCCAATATTTTTATTTGAGTATGGGCTCTACTTTTCTAAGCGGAATTGGTTTCACTGCTCTTTTCCCAATCACCCATTTTACAGGTTCATGGGTGATTAAGGGACTAAAATATGGACTTCTTACTGCTCTTATTATAGTTCCATTTATTGCGTTCGATTTGCCTGGTCGTTTTGCAATACCAAGCACTGAAAAATGGATTCTTATTCAGGGTTTATTAGGCCTAACACATTCCTGTGTCGCAGGAGTTTTAACCAGCTTGGTTTATAGAAATAATTGAATGGATGGTTAGTATCGGCTCCATATAGCGAGCCGCACTTCGCATAACTGTCGGTGCTTCCGCTCCGCTCGTGGATCGCTAACGCGACCACTCGCTCGGGCTACGCCACATTCGCGTCCGTCACTGCACTTGCTTGCGCAAGTTCGTGCCGTTGCGAACGTCGGAACACCTTGGTCGTTATACGCCATAAACAAAATATTTATTAGAGTGATGGAAGGACTCGTTTTGAAGAGCAGAGAAAAAATTATAGAAGAAATCAACAATTTAACTATTACTGCTGCAGAAATAGAAGAATTAATCGAAATAGAAAATACAAAATTCATTTTTGCATATCAAACTTGGTATTCCTCGGCTCTAAAAGTAGTAGAGTTACTTGCACCCGATAGATACGATGAATTCAGATCTTATTATGAAATAGATCCGAATAGAAAGACATTTGGTTACGGCACTTATGTAATTCAAGATTTCATTAAAAATATCGTACCTGCAAAGATAGCAAATTTTGATTTCATCTTGCGAACAAAAAATAATTTTAATAATCAACATGCAATACTTCTATCTATCAAAAAAAGAGCAAATTCTATTATAGATAATATTAATTTAGCTCTCTTAAGTGAGTTACAAGATGAGGAATTAGAAAATGCCAGAAAAATATTACTGGTAAGTCCTAGGGCAGCAGGGGCATTAGCTGGAGTAATAATAGAATATCATCTACAAAAAGTTACAGAAAAAAATAATATCGAAATTAAGAAGAAAAATCCAACCATAAGTGACTTAAACGATCCTTTAAAAAATCAAGGTATTTATGATACCGCGTCGTGGAGAAAAATTTCATATCTTGCCGATATAAGAAATCTTTGCTCACATAAAAAGGAAATTGAGCCTACGAAAGAACAAGTTGGAGAACTCATTGATGGTGCAAATTGGCTAATAAAAAACATTCAATAAGTTTGTTTACGGCGTATAACTATCGGCTCTGACGCTGCGCTACGGGATGCTTCGCACCCTTGCTTGGCCTCCGGCACATTTCGCTTTGTCACTCGCCTTGCAGGAGCAAGTCTCGCGCCAAGTGCTTCGCACTCGCGAAACGTCGTCAAGCCTTGGTCGTTAGACGCCATATTCTTCAATAAAATCTATTAAGGGAAAAATGCTCAAAATGGAAAACGCGTTTAATAAATGGGATTTAAACATTTACCTAACTTATATGAGAAGTGATTCAGCCTCTTCGGATGCTTCAATAGTCGCCAATTTATTTCTTGTATTATCTAGTATACTTTATGCTACCACTCTGAATTCACTTGGAAGATATAAATTGTTCGAAACTCATCGAATTTTTTCTCTAAATTTTTCAGGTAAATCGTTCTTAAGATTTTTAGTAGGAAATATTATGAATTTTGTAGGAATTGTAGTCCTGATTACAGGGTTATTATTTTTCTTAAAATTGAAAACATCTTTTGGAAATCTTTTCGCAGCGTGCATATGGGCGTTCTCTATTTTTTCTATTCCGAGGTTTATTCACGCTATTTGCGCTACGTCTTTATTAAACACTTTCTATGGCGAGACTTTAGCTCAAGAAGTGAGACGGAGATATGATAGACAACATTCTGGTACTTTCTTATCTCATTTTATACCAGCCTTTCTGTATTTACCTGGTCTTCCTCTTCTCTCAATACTCATTTCAAGTTAAAGAATACGGCGTCTAACTATCGGTTCTGACGCAGCGCTTCGAGATCGCTACGCGACTCTTGCTTGGCCTTCGGCACGTTCCGCTTTGTCACTCGTCTTGCGAAGCAAGCCTCGCGCCAAGTGTTTCGCACGTGCGGAACGTCGTCAAACCTTGGTCGTTATGCGCAATCGCCTAAAATTATTTTATTTATAAAGAACAAAATTTGCAGAACTTCTTAGGGATTTTTGGTTTCACGAGTTTGTTTTGAAATTCGATGCTTTTGCTTAATGAGAAGAATTAATCAGTAAATGGACTTTTTTTACTTACTAAATTTTCCTTATGTTCAAGACTCTCTTGACCTTGCAGATTTTTTATTTGAAGCTTTAGGTGTAGATGATAGCTTATTGTTTTGAGCTAGCGTGGCGCGCTATTATAGTGGTTAGGCAAGTATCTATGAGTGAAATTCTGACGTTTAATCGAAGATCCATTTTGCGATACTTTTTTACCTTCTGTATTACAATAGGCGACTCCGCATAACTGTCGGTGCTTCCGCTCCGCTCGTGGATCGCTAGCGCGACCACTCGCTCGGGCTACGCCACATTTCGCTTTGTCACTCGTCTTGCATAGCAAGCCTCGCGCCAAGTGCTTACGCACATGCGAAACGTCGGAACACCTTGGTCGTTATGCGACATGACTGAATGTCTTATATGAGATTAATATGTTGATAAAGAAAATTGGAATTGAAAATTTTGGATGTTATAGAAAGGAAACTAAGTTTGCTTTTAACGACGGATCTTTCCTTATAGGTGCAAATAATTCAGGGAAGTCTTTTGTTTTAAAGGCAATTGAAGTATTCTTTGACAGTGATAAATTTAATTCTGACTTAATAAATAAATCCGAGTATACAAATAAAGGAAAGAACTATAATAAATCACGAATTGAAATTGAATTTAATTTGGGAAAAATTAAATCCGATGCCTTAAAGAAAAGGTTAAGAGATCTTCTCGGTAAAAACGAAAAAATCGTAAAAACTTTTACCTTTCGTGAAGTCTCAAAGACAATTTTAATTGAATATACGATACAGAGTAAAAAGTATACTGATGAGAATTTACATGAAGACATTAAGAAACTCTTAGGCTCTATTTCTATCTCCTACATACATCCCCAAGAAGGTAGAGAGATTCTACTCAATGCTCAAGCAAAATTAAAGGAGCGTTTGCTTGCAAATTGGGGGAGACATTCATCGATCTCTGAAAGTATTGATCAGCTTAAAAATTCTTGGTTGGAACTCCGCGAAAGAGCGAATTCCTACTTATCAAGTTCGTTAACGGCAAATTTGAAAAACATATGGCCTACTTGTGAAATTAAAATTAACCTCCCGCAAAATATTGAGGAAGTATTGGCCATTTCTGACATAGAGTTTCGAGGAGATCCGACTTTGCCAGAGATAAACATTACTTCTCAGGGGACAGGTGCGCAAACGACTATACTTTTCCAAACTCACTTCCTTTTGGATAGTGATAGAAGCTTGCATCGAGGTGAATATCATCCGGTTTGGCTGTTAGAAGAGCCTGAGTCTTTCTTGCATGCTGATATTACGATAAAACTAGGAAAATTACTCAATTCAAGCGAATGGCTAAAAAATATTCAAATTATTACCACTACACATTCTCCATTGTTGATTGCTACTTCGAATATCAATTCATCAAATATTAGATGGAGCTTATTGGAAAAAGCTGAGATAGTGAAAACGGAAACTTCTGATCGGTGGTCAGAGTCTGATATAAAAGAAATGGGAAAGATGCTTGGCGATTCCAATTTTCTAACATATTTCGAAACTATAAATAAAGATAGCGCATTATTCATTGAAGATACTCGAAAAGAGACTATCGAAATGTATTCGAGTGTGGGTATAGAAATTAAGAAGGCTTTAAATGGAATAGGAGAAGTAAAGAAATATATTGAAGTAATTGAATCATATTCTGACCATCTTAATAGCCCGATTTTTTTCCTTGTTGATTGCGATGAAGGAAAGTCGCAAATAGAAATTTTCCTAAAAAATCAAAAAAGTGAAAGAAAAGGAGTGAAACTATACGAGTATAGAAAAAATCTATTTATAATACTCTTACCCCCCACGTTTGCGATTGAAAACCTTTTCGAAGAATATGATTCGATTGTAAAAAGAGGAATTGCGCATATAGTTGATTCTAATCTTAAACCTGTTCAAGTGGTAGCATCAAATTTCTCTCGAGCCCATGGGCATATGAGAGGTAAAAAATACACAAATGAGCAGGAGGTAATACTAGATCTTAGAAAACAGCAAGATTTTAAAGACTATTTTTGGGCTGAAGTGAAAAAGAATGCTTTAACTATTTCAAATGATTATGTTGAAATTATTAAAGAGTATTTATCTTATCGTTAGTCACGTCGCATAACTGTCGGTGCTTCCGCTACGTTCGTGGATCGCTAACGCGACCACTCACTCGGGCTACGCCACATTTCACTACTGTCACTCGCCTTGCAGAGCAAGTCTCGCGCCAGTGTGAAACGTCGGAACACCTTGGTCGTTAGACGAAACTATCGGAAAATTATGACAAAAAATAAAATCACGTATTATTTAGGCGCGGGTGTGAGTGTTGATACTATTCCAGTAGTGGAAAAGTTTACCGATGATATGGATTCGATTGCTGGCTTAATTGATCATTTTATACACGGCGGTAAAAGCCATTCAGCAAAAGACCCGAATTTGTATTTCAAAGAGGACGGTAAAAGCCGCTATAAGCTATATGAAGATTTGAAATCTCTAAAATCGATTTTAAGCGAACATGCATCCTTTGATACCTATGCAAGAATTCAGTATCTTAGAAAAAACTATCAAGACTTAAAACGGCTTAAGTATATGCTCAGTTTGTATCTAATCTTATTGCAATTAATGAAGAAAACAAACAAGCGATATGAATCGTTCTTAGCTAGTATCGCAGAAGTAGATGATAATAGCAGTAAATTGAGTCTTCCAGAGAACGTAAATTTTATATCCTGGAACTACGATATGCAGCTTGAAAAGGCGATCACTGAATTAATGGGGCACGAGGCTCATAATACTGTTTATCAAATATTAAATGTAATGCCTTCGATATACAATGTCCTTAAAGAAGAAAATCCGTTTCTCATTAAGCTTAATGGGACGGCTTCCTTTCACTATATTTTTGACCAATCGAGAGATTTTGTAGAATATCTATTTTCAAAGAGAAATTTTAACGGTATTAAGGAATTGCTAAATTATTATGAAGATATAATTGCAAATCCCCTAATGAACGCTCCTTTTGCATTTTCTTGGGAAAGAGAAGATTCAATGGTAGAGAGTTGCAGAGAAAAAGCTAAAGAATTGATGTCGCAGACAAATATCTTAGTTACTATTGGTTATTCTTTTCCTGTTTTTAATCGCAAAATTGATCGTGAATTACTCAATATGGGAAAAAATATAACTAAAATCTATGTCCAAAATTTAGATAATTCCGGTATTATTGTTCGACTTTCGAGTTTAATTGATCGGCCAATCGATATAGTCTCAATAACTGACGTTAGCCAATTTTATATTCCATTTGAACTTGTGTAAGATCCGATAGCTTCGTCTAACTGTCGGTGCTTCCGCTCCGCTCGGAGATCGCTAACGCGACTCACTCGCTCGGGCTACGCCACATTTGCTTCTGTCACTCGTCTTGCAGTTGCAAGCCTCGCGCCATTGCAAACGTCGGAACACCTTGGTCGTTATGCGAAATGTGGGGTAAAATTGCCCCCTTTCTCATAAGTACTATTGGTAGTGTTTGCCTTTGATTTCAAGATTATTTTTACAAAAATGGACAATATTTAAACTAGAATCTTTGTATTGACATTAGGCACACGTCTAATAGTATAGATAGGTGATCTTTGATTGGGATAATGACAAGAACGAAACCTTAAAATCTGAGCGAAATATAAGCTTTGAGAGGGTAGTTGTTGAAATTGAATCCGGATCAGTTTTAGAAATCTTAAAGCATCCGAATAAGAAAAAGTATCCTAATCAAATCTTACTAATTGTGGAAATTGATAATTATGCTTGGGTAATTCCTGCAATTGAGAGCAAGGATACGTTCTTCTTTAAAACAGCATATCCTTCAAGGAAATACACTAGTATATATTTACCGGAGGCAAATTTATGAAATATAAACTTAGCCAAGAAGAAAAAGATTTAGAATCTTCTATTGAGAGAAATGAATGGAAGCCGGTTGATAATAAAGCTCAGTATTTAAAAAAATTCAAATCTGCTGCCAAGAATACTTTGTTAAAAGATAAAAGAATGAATATCAGGATAGCTGGAAAAGATATTCAATTATTGAAAACCAAAGCATTAGAAATTGGAATTCCTTATCAGACTTTGGTTTCAAGTATATTGCATCAGTATGTTACTGGTAAATTAACAGAGCGCTAAACAAAACCCCACACTTCGCATAACTATCGGTGCTTCCGCTCCGCTCGGAGATCGCTAACGCGACTCACTCGCTCGGCCTTCGGCACATTGGCTCAGTCACTCGAATTGCAGAGACAATTCTCGCGCCTGTCTTCGCTTTGCTCAGCGCGCCAACGTCGTCAAGCCTTGGTCGTTAGTTGCAATTCTGGCTTAAAGACGATTTTGATCCGAAAAACTTAAAATCAAATATGAAATGAATCCATACTTAGTTTTTTCAAAGATTTAATGAATTCTTGATCAAAAGTAACAATTCGCGCTTCTAATACTTTACCGGCAGCAGCCAAAACTCCATCGCCATAATCTTTAATATTTTTTGGCCACAATGATAGTATTATTTCTGGATAATACGCCGCCTCAAAGGTAACGCCTGGATTTGCCAAAAGATCTTGAACTATCTGGTTTATTTCTTTTTGCTCAATAGAATAAATACTTTTGAAAACAAAAACAATTTCTGAAATATTATGAGAGGTTAGAATGACCTCATATTCTAATCGCGAGATTCTTTCCCAAAATAAGACCATTTTTTCATGTTGTTCTTGGTTTCTCTTATTTAAGAATGATATATAACAATTAGTATCTAGAATGAGTTTCATTTAGAGTATTTCTTAGCTCTTTCTCCCCAGGCTTTCTTAATGTCTGATTTAATATCAGCGGATCCTTTATTGAGAAACCCTTTGTATTTAAGAAATGGCTTATTTGCCGATTCTATATGGATTCCTTGCTCATCAATAGACCATTCAATAACATCTTCCATAGAGAGTTTCAGGGAATCTCTTATTTCCTTAGGAATTGTTATTTGGTATTTTGAAGTGATTTTGGACCTAAGCTTCATGTCCTTACAATAAGATAAAAGGTAAGGAATTGTCAAGGCGAAAAAGCCAGAACTGCAACTAACTGTCGGTGCTTCCGCTACGTTCGTGGATCGCTAACGCGACCACTCACTCGGGCTACGCCACATTTTGCTTTGTCACTGCGTTTGCAGAGCAAACTCGTTCCAACGCAAAACGTCGGAACACCTTGGTCGTTATGCGAAAGTGGCGGGTAATGTATTCTTTGCGCGCAATGAAGAAGTTCATTTAAGAGTTTGAATTCTGTATTGAAAACTTTCGAAAAGAACTTTACATATATATAGCTATTTTTATGCTTAAAAAGTGCGCTTTGAATGGGATGTCGAAAAAGAGAAAGTAAACCTTAAAAAGCATGGTCTTAGTTTTACTGAAGCAGCTTTTGTTTTTACCGACGCCAAAACAATCTATTTACCCGACCCAGATCATTCGATAGGTGAGGAAAGATTAGTTGCTTTAGGCAAAATCAGAGATTTGACCATTGCCGTTGTAATTTTTGTTGATAAATCGAAAAATGATGAAGAAATTATAAGAATAATTTCGGCAAGAAAAGCTACTAAGTCTGAAGAGCAACAATATTATTCTAGCGAAATTGATTGATATGAGAGAAGAATACGATTTTTCCAAAGGCAAGCGCAATCTTTACACAAGATCTTTGAAAGATCTTCATTTTCCGGTGTATTTGGATCCGGCATTAGAAGAATACTATCAAAAGATCGCGGCGAAAAAGAAGAAAGATTTAAGTTCGATTATTAATTCCATTTTGCAAAAGGAAATGGAATTACATGATTCTTTATCATAGTAAGCAAATCTTATAATTCATCTTCTAAATCCGCCACCATCGCATAACTAACAGCTTGTCGCTGCGCTTCGGGCCTGCTTCGCAACCCTCGCTTGGCCTTCGGCACATTGGCTTCTGTCACTCGTCTTGCAGGGCAAGTCTCGTGCCAGCCTCTAACGCCTCCTTCGGGGCTCAGAGTCGCCAACGTCGGCAAGCGTTGGACGTTATGCGTAATCGCCTAAAATTATTTTATTTATAAAGAACAAAATTTGCAGAACTTCTTAGGGATTTTTGGTTTCACGAGTTTGTTTTGAAATTCGATGCTTTTGCTTAATCAGAAGAATTAATCAGTAAATAGACTTTTTTTACTTACTAAATTTTCCTTATGTTCAAGACTCTCTTGACCTTGCAGATTTTTTATTTGAAGCGTTAGGTGTAGATGGTAGCTTATTGTTTTGAGCTAGCGCGGCGTGCTATTATAGTGGTTAGGCAAGTATCTATGAGTGAAATTTTGACGTTTAATCTAGGATCCATTTTGCGATACTTTTTTACCTTCTGTATTACAATAGGCGACTCCGCATAACTGTCGGTGCTTCCGCTCCGTTCGTGGATCGCTAACGCGACCACTCACTCGGGCTACGCCACATTTGCTTCTGTCACTTCGTTTGCAGGGCAAACTCGCGCCATCGCAAACGTCGGAACACCTTGGTCGTTAGGCGAAATTTAGCTAATTGCTGTTATAAAACTAAAAAACAATGAAGGAAATGAATGAAAATGAAGTATAAAGTATATATATTGATAGTTTGGGTGACTATGGTTTCTTGCGTTAAGCATTTCTATAAAGAACCTAAGATAGTCAACGATAATAGCCTACAGGAAATTAAGAAGAATCGTATAGCTCTCGTTGGATTCCTTCCGTTTGAGGAAACGGGGGGAAATAGAGTTAGAATTGCTTCATTAGATTATAAAAACTCTTTAAAAAAATATGTTAAAATAGGAACCCCGATTGAGCAAATTACAGAGAATGGTATCGATTTATCTGTACCAGCAGAAAATGTAAATAGATTTGCCAGTTTGTATCTTGAAGAAGTTAAAAAGACAGGTTTAGATGAAATAAACAAAGTGTTGCTTATTAAGGAATCTACTAATGGTAATAAGCAAGGATTTCTAAGAAAGCGCGATGTGGATTTTTACGTAGTTGCGATTCTTGGGCCTCCATTTGCTAGACCATCTGTCTCCGGTTACTTCCTCAGTTTGTTAACGTATGTTCCTTTTTTGCTTTCATTAGGCACAGTTCCAAATTGGGGAATCATGGAAAATAAGTCTACATTCTTAATATTCGATTCAAAATTAGAACTTCTGCAAAAGAAGGAATATGACTCTTCATATCATTATTTGATTTCTTGGTTTGTTCCAAAGGAGGGCAATAGAGCCTTTGATGATAATTCCAGGGCGATAGAACCATATCTCGCAGACATTAGCGAATTTGAAACGGAATTTTTGGCTGATATTCAAATGCGCAAAGGGAGTGATTAGAAAAACATTTTATTTAATACAGCTAAACTTCGCCTAACTATCGGTGCTTCCGCTCCGCTCATGGATCGCTTCGCGACCACTCGCTCGGGCTACGCCACATTTTGCATTGTCACTGCGCTTGCAGTGGCAAGCTCGTGCCAAACGCAAAACGTCGGCAAGCCAACGTCGTTAGGCGCCATAACGCTTGAAACGTATGCCGGACATCCTTGTCCGGCTTGATTTAAAGGATTTTATTTCCAAGAAAGATCAATTTTTTTATGTTTAGAAGCGCATTCAGCTAAATATAGATTAATTAGATTTTGGTATGGAATGCCTGTTTGATCTGATAAACCTTTGAAATAACCTATCGTATCTACATCGACTCTGATGGTAATAGGCTTTTTCAATTTCTTTAAATAAGGATTTTTCTTGGACTTTGAAAAGTCATATTCTTTTCTCATAAAAATGTCTCGTATTGTTTAGATTCAGATTTTGTAGCTTTTCGTGCAGAAATAATTCGTATGATATCTTTTGACGATCTATAGCAATGAGAAACCATTAATAGATTAAGCTTGTAGCTAAATCCTAAAATAATGAATCTTTCTTCCTCTTCGGAATGTTCTGGATCATTAATGACCCTGGCATTTTCATCAAAGAAGACAGTTTTAGCTTCTTCGAATGAAATTCCATGCTTTCTTTTATTAGATAGGTTTTTAACTGAATCCCATTCAAAGTCAATTTCTGACATATGTATATTATCAATATACTATACATATATACTGCGTCAATAAGATTTATGAGGAAAGAATAAAGGTTAGGGGATCCTCAGAGCGCCATCCGTGGCGCATTTGAAGCGTTACGGCTGCCTAACTATCGGTGCTTCCGCTCCGCTCGTGGATCGCTAACGCGACCACTCACTCGGGCTATGCCACATTTGCTTCTGTCACTCGCCTTGCAAGGCAAGCCTCGTGCCATCGCAAACGTCGGAACACCTTGGTCGTTAGGCGTAATAAACCTTGCAAACTACTTTAATACCTCCCGGACATCCATGTCCGGGTATGAAAAATTTATCATTTTTTGAGATTGACTATACTTACAATTTCTGTAAGTATAGGTAAATTGATTAAAAGTTTTGAGAATAAGGATACTGAAAAGATCTGGAAGGGTTTATTCGTTAAATCAATCCCAAATCAAATTTCGGAAATAGCTCTTAGAAAACTGAGGATGATCAACAACGCTCAAAGTGTTGAAAATCTGAAATCGCCGCCAGGAAATAAGTTAGAATTACTTTCTGGAAATAGGAAAGGGCAGTATAGCATCAGAATAAATGATCAATGGCGAATTTGCTTCCGATGGGATGAAAAAGATGCCTATGACGTTGAGATTGTCGACTATCATTGAATTCTCTAGTTTGTTTTTATATAGGAAATTAATAGCATGAAGAAATGGATAAAAAACCCGCATCCAGGAGATATTCTTAATGAGGAATTTCTTAAACCTTTAGGTTTGAGTGCTTATCAACTCTATAAGGATACCGGTATTCCTCAGTCACGTCTTAGTGAAATAATGCATGGAAGAAGAAGTATTTCTGCAAATTATGCATTAAAGTTAGGTAAGTATTTTGATCTTCCTCCTCAGTTCTGGTTAGGTTTACAGAATGATTTTGATCTTTTGGAAGCTGAAAGAAAGATTCATAGTCAGTTATCAAAAATTAAGAAATATACGGCTAAAAAAGTTAAGACGCCATCCATGGCTTAATTTTCGCTACAAGCCCAAGGTTTACTACGCCTAACTATCGGTGCTTCCGCTCCGCTCGTGGATCGCTAACGCGACCACTCGCTCGGGCTACGCCACATTTGCTTCTGTCACTTCGTTTGCATGAGCAAGTCTCGTGCCATCGCAAACGTCGGAACACCTTGGTCGTTAGGCGTCAGTTTTTTGAAGCGGCATCATATTGTTTGAAAGAATTCTATTTTTTCGAGTTTTGTATTTAGCAGGAAAGGATGAACATTACAGACGATTAGTGTTTGACAATCATCTGATAAATGTGTAAATTAGATCTGTGAGTTCAAATCTATTAAGTCGGATCACTTTAAATCCTGAAGTATGCCATGGGAAACCTACCATCCGGAACCAACGGTATACTGTTGAGCTTATACTTGACCTTTTATCTTCTGGAATGTCTGAAGATGAGATTATTTCGGATTACCCATCTATTGAAAAAGAAGATATCTTAGCTTGTCTTGAATATGCTTCGAATTTGGTAAAAGTTAAATCAATATATAAAGCTTCTGCATGAAGTTCTTTATTGATGCTCAACTTCCTTTTAGCTTAATTCATTTATTCAAAGAAAAGAATTTTGAAGTCTTTCATACTGAGCATCTCCCGTTAGGAAATAAAACTTCCGATTCTGATATCATTTCATATTGTGATTCGAATGATTTAATTTTAATCACAAAAGATTCAGATTTCTTAGACTCTTATCTTATAAGAAAGAAGCCGCGCAAGTTATTAGTAGTAACTACTGGGAATATAAAAAATAGAGAACTGTTTTCACTATTTCAGCAATTTTTATCGAAAATTGCGGAAGAGTTTGATGATAGCGATTGGTTGGAATTATCAAACAAAGGCTTAATAGTTCATCAGGATTAGATTTGAACCGCTTCAAAAAACCGCTGCGGCCCTTCGGGCACGCCTAACTATCGATGCTTCCGCTCCGCTTGTGGATCACTACGTGACCACTCGCTCGGGCTACGCCACATTTGCTTCTGTCACTTTGTTTGCAGAGCAAACTCGTGCCATCGCGAACGTCGGCTAGGCTTGGTCGTTATGCGACATCAGCCAGAATTTGTTTTTTTCATTTTGAGGTGTTCGTTCGCTAAATTTGAATGGTTGCTTGCTTGGTAATTAATTAGTTCCTTTTTTCTAATAGCCGCCATGCTTTTAAAGTGCATCTTTCGATTCCGGCTTTTCATTTCGTGCGGCTTGTGGTGTTTGAGGATAGCGTTGCGAGGCGGACAGAATTCGTCTTAGTAAATCCTTCAGCTTCGAATGGTCTGAAATTTTTAGGAATAGGGCTGAAACGTCGGATAACTTCCGGTGCCTCCGCGCCGCTCGGAGATCGCTTCGCGACTCGCTCGCTTGGCCTTCGGCACATTCGCTTCCGTCACTTCGTTTGCAAAGCAAACTCGTGCCGTTGCGAAACGTCGGAACACCTTGGTCGTTAGGCGTAATGCCCGTGCATCTGTCTTTATTCAAGGGAAACGAAATTTCTGCAAATTGATAGAATTTTTAATTGACCCAGGTATAACTCGAGTTATACTTATTTTATGAAGACTGCTGTCTCAATTCCTGATGATTTATTTAAAACAGCGGAAAAAACCGCCAAAAGGCTGGGGATTCCTCGAAGCCAACTTTTTGCAAAGGCATTAGAAGAGTTTATTCAATTACATAGTAAAGAATCAGTGACCGAAAGATTAAATAAAATTTATACAAATAGAAAAGATAGCTCGAAAGACAGTATCAATAATCTATCTGTTGAATCACTGCGCAAGAGTTTAAAGAATGATTCGTGGTGAAATTTGGTGGGTGGATTTAGGAATTCCATTCGGCAGTGAACCTGGCTTTAAGCGTCCTGTTTTAATAGTACAAGATGATTCTTTTAATGAAAGTAACATTAATACAGTAATTGTAGTTTCAATTACATCAAATTTGAATTTAGCAGAAGCTCCTGGGAATGTAATTCTATCTAAAAAAGATTCTAATCTTTCAAAAGACTCAGTTGTAAATGTTTCTCAATTAGTAACTTTAGATAAGGAACGATTTCTTGATAAAGTTGGTAAATTGAAAGCAGGCAAGATGGCTGATGTTGAAGAAGGGTTGCGGTTAATTATTGGCCTAAATTAACGGGCACTGCGTATAACTAACAGCTTGCCACTGCGCTTCGGGCTTGCTTCGCAACCCTCGCTTGACCTTCGGCACATTGGCTTCTGTCACTCGCCTTGCAAGGCAAGTCTCGTGCCAGTCTCTAACGCCTCCTGCGGAGGCTCAGAGTCGCCAACGTCGGCAAGCGTTGGACGTTATACGCCATGCTTTAAATATCATTTAAAGCAATAAAATTCATTAGCTCTGCACTTGACAAGATTTGTAAAATTTTATAGAAATTTATAAATAATGGTGATTGACACCAGTGGTGACCAGCGCTATTATAGGTTGTGATTCTATCATTCTACGATAAAGAATCTGAAATTATTTGGTTAGGTAAGTTTTCTAAAAAGTTTCCGAAAGAAATTCAGAGAACAGCTAGAAGGAAATTAATTCACATAGATAGCGCAAAGAATATTGAAGATTTAAAAATTCCTCTCGGAAATAGACTTCATGCATTGTCTGGGGATAGGCAAGGCTAAGTATAAATATGCAATATCGGATATGCTCTTCTTGGGAAAATGGGAATGCTTCAAATGTTGAGATAGTCGATTATCATTAGGCAGAATAAGTGATGAATAAAGAATTAATGAATATCCATCCCGGCGAAATCTTGTTAGAAGATTTCTTGAAACCCATGGGAATAACTGCCTATAAGCTTGCTCAATCAACTCATATTGATCAGAAACGAATTAGTGAAATAGTTCATGGTCGTCGTTCTATTACTGCAGACACTGCACTTAGATTTTCTAAATTTTTTGGTAATTCTCCAGAGTTTTGGTTATCAATACAGGCCCATTATGATTTAGAAATTAAGCAGTATGAGCTTAAAAGTGAACTAAAAACGATTAAGAAGTTTCAAGAACTTCAAGCTAGTTAATAAATAAAGCACGGCGTATAACTGTCGGTGCCTCCGCTCCGCTCAAGGCTGCTTCGCACCTTTCGCTCGGGCTTCGCCACATTCGCGTCCGTCACTTCGTTTGCAAAGCAAACTCGCGCCGTTGCGAACGTCGGAACACCTTGGTCGTTATACGAAAGTGCCAAAAAAATAATTCTGCATATATAAAATAGTTTAAAGAAGATAGGCAGTGTTTGATGACTAATAAGTCGTCTAAATTCTATTTGACAATAATTGATTGAAAGCCTAAATATAAATCATGTCTTCGACAAAGCAACAGGCTCTTAATCTTATCGAGAATTTGCCAGATGATTCATCATTTGATGATATCATGGAGGAGCTTTTTTTCTCAAAGAAAGTTCAGGAAGGCTTATCAGATTTAGATAGCAATAAAACGATTTCGCATAAACAAGTTTTAGAAGAAATAACTAAATGGCGAAAGAGATAATTTGGTCTTATAGGGCCAAATCGGATTTACAAGATATTTACGATTATATTGCTAAGGATTCTGAAGTTTACGCGTTAAACGTTGTAAATAAAATAATAGATGTTGTAGAGAATATACCAACCTTTCCATTAATGGGTAGGGTAGTTCCTGAATTCAATATTGAAAATCTCCGGGAACGATTTTCTGGAAATTATAGAATAGTCTATAGAGTTGGCAATTCCCAAAATATTGAAATTGTTACTATTCATCATTCAGCTCGATTATTAAAATAATCTACTTAAATATGTTGGCACCTTCGCATAACTGTCGGCTCTGACGCGTCGCTTCGAGATCGCTTTCGCGACTCTCGCTCGGGCTACGCCACATTTACTTCCGTCACTTCGTTTGCAAAGCAAACTCGTGCCGTTGCGAAACGTCGGAACACCTTGGTCGTTATACGAAATTGGGCAAAGACTTTCTCTTATAAGTAGATACGGTATATATATCCGATTGACAGATATATCTGTATGGCGAATATATGGTTAAATGATCAAATCTTTCGGAGATAAAGAGACTGAAAGGATCTTTCATCAAGAATTTTCAAAGAAAATACCTCCGGAAATACAGAGTAGGGCATTAATCAAACTTCTGATCTTAGAAAATGCTGAAAAAGAAGAAGATTTAAAAAGTCCGCCTGCTAATCGATTTGAGCATTTAAAAGGTAACTTAAAGAATTATTGTTCTATCAGGATAAATGACCAGTGGAGAATCACATTTAAATTCTCTGAGGGAAATTGCTTTGATGTGTCTATAGTTGATTATCATTGAGGAGACTTACTATGAAAACGAAAAGAATTCCCACACCAACAGTCTCTCAAATCCTCAGAGAGGAGTTTTTGGATCCGTTAGAAGTAACTCCGTATAGACTAGCAAAAGAGCTACATGTTTCAACCTCTACAGTATTGGAGATTTTACACGATAAGCGCAAAATCACAGTAGATATGTCTTTGAGATTAGCTAAGTTTTTCGGAATGTCTGATAAATTTTGGATAAATCTTCAAAATGACTTAGAAATCAGAAAACAAAAAGAGAAACTTAAACTCAAATTAAATAATATTCAAACGCTACAAAGAACGGGCTGAGTTCGTTGCCCAACTTCGTATAACTGTCGGCGCCTCCGCTACGCTCGGAGATCGCTAACGCGACTCACTCGCTCGGGCTACGCCACATTTTGCTTCTGTCACTTCGTTTGCATAAGCAAACTCGCGCCATCGCAAACGTCGGAACACCTTGGTCGTTAGCCGACATGCGCTAAAAATATATTTTAATATGAAGTTAAGCAATATAAGGATAAAAATCCTGTTCCTACTAATATTTTCGTTCTCGAATTGTTTAGCGTTCCAGAATAAATACATTAATAAAATAGAGTATTTTCCTCAGCCGAAGAAATTGACTGTTGATATTACTTTGACTGATGGTGGAGAACTAAATTTAGCGATCCTAAGAAAAGAGCTGGATTATGAGTTTAGAATGAATTTTGTCTATGAAGGTCAAAATTTAATAATTGTTAGAAAGTTGATTATGTTAGTAGATGGAGTCGAAAAAGAATTACTAGTTTTGCATAAAAGTACGAGATACCATAGATCTGGAAAATATGGTGTGATAACTGAACGAATGTCATTAAAAGCAGACAGAGAGTTATTAAATCTAATTTTTAATTCCAAATCACTCAAATTTAAACTAATAGGCGAAAATGGTATTTTAAATTCTGAATTAGAAGAATCTGGGCAAGAACTTATAATAAATTTTAAATTAGAAAGTGAAAAGTTATTTCAACTTACATATTAACTTTCAATGGGAGCACACGGTCGGCTAACTAACAGCTCTGGTGCGTCGCTTCATGGATCGCTAACGCGACTCACTCGCTCGGGCTACGCCACATTGGTCTCCGTCACGCTTGTTTGCAAAAGCAAAAAGCGCGCCGACGGTAACGCCTCTTCGAGGCTCACCTACGACCAACGTCGACAATCATGCGTCGTTAGACGCAATGAAAATGAAATTATTTTTAATGTAAAGATTTAAAAAGTATGTATAACATAAAAACCAAGCTAATATTTCTTATTATCTGTTTTTCGCTGCCAATTTTTTCTAAAGAAGATCAAGAGAAAGGAAAACAGAAATGCATAGAACTTTCAGAAAGCAAAAAATTTCAAGAATCGATTAATTGTTTTAAACTTTTAATCGAAGAATATCCTAATTCTTATAATCTCTATGACAGCATAGGCGTGACATATGCTTTATTTGGGGATCTAAAATCCTCTAAAAAGAGTTTTGAAAAAGCGATTCAGATGATGCCAATGGATCCTGGTCCACATAGAAATCTTGGTTACTTGTATTTAGAAACTAAGGATTATGTAAATGCTATAAAGAGTTTTAAGAACGTTATTAAAACTTCATATAATGATATTAAAACAATGGATCTTGTTGCCAATCTTAGTATGGAAATAAAAGATTATGAGTCAGCGATTCTATACTGGGAAGAAATATTAAAAATAGAAAATGCTCCTGTTTTATACCTTAATATCGCTATTGCTTACGATAAGTTGGGTGACAAGAAAAACTATATGAAGTATTTAGAAATAGGGTGCAAAGAAGAAAAAGCTAAGATGTGTGAAGATCTTAACAAATAGTCATGTTCACTACGTCTAACTTTCGGCTCTGACGCATCGCTTCGAGATGCTTCGCACTCTCGCTCGGCCTGCGGCACATTGGCTCAGTCACTCGAATTGCAATGGCAATTCTCATGCCTGTCTTCACTTCGTTCAGTGCGCCAACGTCGGAACACCTTGGTCGTTATGCGAAAGTGCCAAAAATGTTCCTTCTAAGATATTTCAGGTAGACAAAGAGAAGTATGATAAATTACGAAATTGAGTTATCGGATTACTTAAAATTTTTAAAAAAAATGACAGGAATAGAAGCAAAATTGGAAAATGATCCACCGTATGCAGTTATTTCTATCCACGACTTTCCTTCGAAGAGCCTTGTTACATTGGTTACTTTTGGTATTCACCCCTATATTTATACAATGTGGCGAGGAAAAAAAAGCGGCTTTGAATTGACCATAACTATTCCAGAGAAGAATAAAGAGGACTTTGTCAAATTGATTCGTGATATTGTTGTAAGTAATATTGATATAGCTAGTCATGAATCTCGAAGGCCTTCGGTTGAGTATAATGGAGTGTATGCTCCAGGTTATCCACCACACTTCTTCTTTTGTGAGCAACTTTCGCAGTCGCCTAAACTTGCTGGTCAGTTAAAAGTAAGTAACTCATATATCAGGTTTTTACCAGCCATTCCTATTAATGATAGGGAATTGCGTTTATTTGATAAAAGTCCGACTTTGCTCATCGAAGAATTGTCAAAACATTCTGATTTAATTGATTGGGAAAAGCGATGAATACGGTGACGATGGGCTTGGTGTATTATTTCATTTAGTTTCAATTGATAGATTTTAAAGTTTATTCTTGGCACCTTCGTATAACTTGTCAGCGCTTCCGCTTCACTCGCTCGCGTTTGCTCAAACAAACTCGTACCAACCGCAAACATTGGACATCTTTAGTCCATTATACACCATTACCGATTGATTGTATCTAAAAGGAGAATCATATATATGAGTAATTACGATGAAAATGAGATAACGGACTTTTACGAAGAAGAAGACAGCGAAGTCTTTGAAGATTTTCCCAAAAATAGAAGAATCATATGGCAGCCCAAAGACTATAGTATTAGAGAATTTTTTACGATGAAAGGGGATTCTGAACTTATCTTACAACCTGAATATCAGAGAGAATATGTTTTTGATCCCAAAAGATCTAGCCGATTAATAGAATCCATATTAATGGACGTCCCTATACCTGTTATATACTTAGCTGAAGAAGAGAATGGATCCTATAGTGTGATTGATGGACAGCAACGCCTAACTACATTTATATCATTTTTGGAAGGAAAATTTCCTGATGGAAAAGAATTCAAACTTAACGGTTTAAAAATATTTCCGGAATTGAATCGAAAAAGTTTTAATGAACTAGATAAGAAAGATCAGCATAAAATTAGAACTACTACTATTCATTCGATAATAATTAAGAAGGAATCGGATCCGGACATTAAGTTTGAAATTTTTGAAAGACTAAATACTGGGTCCGTAAAGTTAAATGAAGATGAAATTCGAAATTCCGTCTATCGAGGCCCATATATTGAATTATTGGCTGAACTTTCCGAAAATAAACATTTTAATGAAATAATCAACAAGCCGAATTATAAAAAGCGAATGATATATAGAGGTATGATCCTTAGGTATTTTGCATTAACGGAAAGATCATATTTAAATTATCGGCCTTCGATGAAGAAATTTTGTAATTCGCATCTTAACGATTTTAAAAACTTGAGTGAACAGAAAAGGCAAGAATTTAAAGATAAATTTTCAAAATCTGTAGATTTATGTTACTCGGTTTTTGGGAAAAACGCTTTTCGAAGATTTAAACCAGGTCACTCGGATCAGAATCCTAATGGAAATTGGGGAGCAAGCCGCATTAATATGGCAATATTCGATATAGTAATGGTTTGTTTTAATAATTACTCGAAAAATACCATCATGAAATATGCTGATGATATTAGAGAAAGTTTAATTGATCTAATGTCAAATAATGAAGAGTTCATCGATGCAATTGAAACTAAAACAAGTGATTCCGAAAGTACTAAGAAGCGATTTGTTGTTTGGTCCCAGATTTTAGAGAATTTAATTTCAGAGCAGAAAGAAAAACGTACATTTTCATATAAGGTGAAAAAGGACCTGTTCTCAGTAGATTCCACATGCAAATTATGTAACCAACGTATTATGATTATTGATGATGCGGAAGTAGATCATATATTGCCGTTTTCAAAAGGTGGGTCGACGAAATTGGAGAATGCTCAAATTACACATCGATTTTGCAATAGAAATAAGTATAATAAGATCAATAACAGTTTATAACCGTATTATGATTAATTTTATCTTAAATAGTTTCAGATATACATAAAAGACCATATTTCTTTTTTCGATCGGGTTTAAACAATGCTTTCCAGCTTTCCGTTCGGACAATATATAAGTAAGACCTATGAGAAAAGTTGTTTTTGCGATTAATATTACTACCGATGGATGTTGCAGCCACATGGACATGGTCCCCGACGATGGGCTGCACAAATACTTCACAGATCTACTTCGTACTGCAGGTGTCATCCTTTATGGGCGTATCACATACCAGCTGATGGTGCCTTTTTGGCCTGAAGTTGCAAGAGGCCAATCGGAGTCAGAAATAACGAATGAGTTTGCCCAAGTGTTCACTTCGCTTGAGAAGATCTTATTCTCCAATACATTAAAACAAGTTGATGACCAGAATACTAGACTGGCGCGTGAAAGTCTTGCAGACGAAGTAATTGCTTTGAAGAAGCAGTCAGGAAAAGATATTTTTGTGGGTAGCTTGAGTCTCGCTTCTCAACTCTCGGAACTTAATTTAATTGATGAATATCGTTTTGTAATTCATCCGGTGATTGCCGGAAAAGGTCCTAAGTTATTTGATACGATCAAACTACAAGAAAGACTTCTGTTAGACTTTCTTGGTTCGGAAACTTTACAATCTGGGATTACCGCGCTTCATTACAAAAGAAGTTCTTAACAAGTAATTTTGTCTTCCGAGTCAGCGCCGTTTTTGCATGTAGTGTAAACAGTGCCGGTTGTTATTACCATTGTTTGTTTTTAGTGGACCGCAAAATCTCTGGGAATTATCGTATCATCAGCTTTCATATTTTTCCTCCGATTTAATTTTTTGTAATCTTTTGTTTGAATGTAAAGAAAGGTAAAAGCATAGGAACGACTCGTTTATATCTCAGATATTTTTCTCCGAAATTGCGGACCAGATCTCTTTCCTCAAATAATGTTCCTACGATGATATATAAGGTCATACCGATTGAGAGAAGAAGATGGCCTGCGTTCATTAGAGGTGTACTCCATAGAACCAAGAGCATTCCAAACATCATCGGATGTCGTACTAACTTATAAAGTGAAGGGGTGACAAATTTCGTCGTATGGGGTTCTGTTTTTGTTGGAAAATTCCAAGCCTGTTTTAATCCAAAAAGTTCAAAGTGATCTATCAAAAAAGTAGAAACAACTGCCAACAGAAGTCCTATTAGGAAAATGGAATAAGTCATATATATTCCGAAATTAGTTTTAATATTCCAAATCTCGAAATAGACGGGCTGCCATAGACATGAGAGCAAGATTAGAGTAATGCTGGTTAAGAAAACGTAGAAACTTCTCTCTATCGGCAAAGGGATCATTCTCCGACAATATTTTTTGAAATCCTCTCTGGCCATGACGCTATGAGGGATGCTGAATATTACGATTAACGCTATGTCTAAAAAAATCGATCCAATTAATCCAATTTGAAATTCGAATGTGATGGCCTCCATGAATTGAGTGGCATCGAGCAGGCGGAAGACAAAAACGACCGTACTAAAAAGGTAGATCATATAAGAAATCAAAGCGAATATTAGATAAATGATTCTCGTAAGTGTATTATTTGTATGCAAAGGCTCTCCCCAAAATGCTTGGTATTCAAAGCTTTTTAAAAATTCTCAGTTAAGGTGGAAAATCGAGAATCGTTATTGTAAATAATAAATCACAGAAGTTCTTTTGTTGATTGGCAATATTGCTTGGTATTCAAAGTAATTTTTAGTATATATAAAACTTGCTCTTAAGAAAGTAGAGGAAGGGCTTCAAAAGAATGAAACAAGATAGATTGTTAGTCCTGGTTACTGCATTGCGAGATCAAATTCTAGACGAAGTAAAAAAAGATTATTTACGTTTTGGGCTGACGAATGTAACTCCTGCCATGGGCGCCGTTCTTTGCGCTCTTAAAAATGATCACCCGCAATCTATGAAAGAGATAGCGAAACAGATCTTTAGGGACCAATCTAGCGTTACTCCGTTAGTACAAAAGCTGGTCGATTTAGATCTTGCAATCCAAGAACGCTCATCTTTGGACGCAAGAGAATCCCAGGTTCGATTAACGACGTCCGGAAAAAATACACGTTTAAAAATAATTCGAGCGGGCAGAAAGATGAATGCACGTTTGTATAAAGGAATGTCTGCTGTTGATCGAAAACAACTTATTTCATTATTAGCCCAGCTTAAAAAGTAAACGGGTTTTGATCCTTAAAAACGGAATGAATAATATAATATCGCTACCTGAGAGTTTAAGTAAAGTTAATCTCTTATTCTCTAAAAATTGTAATATAGAGATCAAAAGCTATCAGCTAGAAAGAGAAAGCTTAGATTATAATGCCGCTCTTTTTAATTTAGATAAAAAACAAGCTATCTTCAGATTAGCGAAAATTACCCCTAAAAAAATCGGGTTCTTCGTTACTCTTTGGAAAAGAAATAAAAGAGGGATCACTGTACCTTTTGATAAAAACGATGATATTGATCTTATCATCATTGAAGTTAGAAAATTGAATAGAATTGGGCATTTTGTTTTTAGCAAAAGTCTTCTTATTGAAAAAGGAATTATTACTTCTAAGAATGAGGGTAAAAGGGGATTTAGGATCTATCCTCCTTGGGAATCTCCTTCAAGTAAACAAGCTATTGTATCTCAAAATTGGCAGTCACTCTATTTCTTTGAACATGGAAAAATGGATATAGATGATAGTGTGCGTCTTAAAAACTTCCTGTTTTAACCTCACCTGCACGTTTATAATTCGCAATAATGACCCCATTTGAAGAAATTTGGCTTTCAATCACCTTGAACGTCGCAGGAATTGTGCCGCCTTCAAACAATCGTTTCCCGCTACCCAACGTTAGCGGATATATCTTTAACCAAAATTCATCTACCAGATCATTCTTCATGAGTGTTTGTACTAGATTTGCGCTTCCGTAAACGTGTAAATTTGGTCCTTCTTCTTTTTTGAGTTTGGCGATCTTTTCCACAATGTCTCCGTTTAAAAATACGGAAGGTTTCCATTCGCTAGTGGTCCTGGTATTGGAAACTACGTATTTAGTGACCGACATGACGGGAGGCCAAAAATCGGAATGTTTAGGCCAATAGGGTTCCCAAATATCAAAAGTTTTACGTCCTAAGAGTAGATCGAACGGAAGGTTCATCTGCTTCTGCATGACTGTTCCGGTAAGATCATCAAACATTGGTGCCTGCCATCCGCTATATTTAAAGCCGCCACTTGTATCTTCTTCTTGGCCGCCCGGGCCTTGTATGACTCCGTCAAGAGTGAGAAATTCGAGTACGATAATTTTTCTCATGGTGATATTCCTTATAAAGTATAGTTCAACGCAAACTATTTGGAGCAAAAATTTCATATACGTCAATAGCATTTAGCCGGCTATTTCAAATCATCGTCTGTAGTCCTTGTCATGAATATCTTATCAATCGAGACACAAATTTTGTTATGCAGATTGATCTATCATACGTAGCATCGGAAAAACTTATTAGTTTGGAGGTCATCTATGAAACGAGTTACAGGTATTGGTGGGATTTTCTTCAGTGCTAAGGATCCTGCTAAGCTAGGTTCCTGGTACAAAACTCATCTTGGAATAGATGTCCAGTCTTGGGGTGGTGCAGCATTTCGTTGGGTCGATTCTGCCGGTAATCCTACAAATGGCACAACTGCTTGGTCAGTTGGAGACGGTTCTTATTTTGCACCTAGCAAGTCAACGTTTATGATTAACTATCGAGTGGAAGATCTTCATGGGTTATTGAAAGTACTTCGGGAAGAAGGTTGTCAAGTCCTGGAGAAGGTAGAAGAATCTGAATACGGGATATTCGGTTGGGTCATGGATCCGGAAGGAAACAAGGTTGAACTCTGGCAACCACCTGCGGGCCAATAGATATATCGTAAAATAAAGGCAGCAGTATTCAATCTAATACATGCTGCCTTGAAAAATAAGAGATTTATATTATCCGAACAAAGAGTCCGTTATTAATTGGCCTCTGTATACTTCTTGAAATTATTAAGTATCGCCTGCCAGCCGTCTCTCTGCATTTCAATGGGGTTTAATGATTCCGGATCAAAAATTACTGTTACAATAGTTTTGTTATCTTTATTCTCAAAGTTAACTGCTGCCTTTCTACCATCTCCCATCGTATAAGCAAAATTTTTCTGATCAACGACTGTATCGTAAATTGCTTCAAACTCGAAGCCGAAACTTCCATCCTTAGCTTCCATTCTTGCGCTGTACTTGCCGCCCGGCTTCAGATCATTTTTTGCCCAAGGGCATTGCCAATCGTCAGTTGCAAAATTCCAATTGATAATATGCTGCGGATTGGTGTAATAGTCCCATGCTTTTTTAATGTCTGCTGCAATCGCAGCCTGAATAGTGATTTGTTTTGAGTCCATTTTAGGGAATCTAACAGACTATTCTTCATAGGAAAGCATTTTCGGTATCATTTAATGTCGTTTTAAAGAAAAATTGAAACAGGACCGAATATATACATTATAAGTAAAAACCCAATGATATCCTTAGACAAAGTAAGAAAACTTGCATTAGCTCTTCCGGAAGCAAAAGAAGAACCTCATTTTGAAAAAATTTCATTTAGAGTGAGTAAAAAAATTTTTGCAACGGTTGATCAGGAGAATAAGAAGATAGTTCTTAAATTTGATCGGAACGACCAAGATTTCTTCTCAGCAGCATCTAAGGGCTCCGTTTATCCTATAGAAAATAAATGGGGACAGCAGGGTTGGACCTGTGTGGAAATGAAATCTACTGATCTATCTTTATTTAAAGATATGTTAGCGGTTTCTTATTGTGGAGTTGCTCCAAAAAGACTCATGGATGCGGCTCGGCAGAATTTGAAACCCAGCAAGAAACCATAACTAATCTCTAAGGATCACATGAGCATAGAAGCCATTTCAAATAGAAATCTGGACGAAGTTCTTCCTTTGATCCGCAAATACCAAGAATTTTACAAAATAGAATCTATCGATAATGAGAAGAATAGAATATTTTTCTCTCAGTTTGGTGAAGGCAGCAGTTTAGGTTGTTTATTCGGATATAGGACAGAAGGAAGAATGGCCGGCTTTGCTACCGTATATTTCTCATATGCGTCCAGCATTATAAGCAAAGTAGCTATTATGAATGATCTTTTTACTTTGGATGAATTCAGAAAGCAGGGAATAGGCGAATCTCTTATTAATCATTGTGCAAAATATGCAAAATCTCAAGGAGCTGTTAGACTACAATGGGTGACTGCTCCAAGTAATTTAACTGCTCAGGCTTTATATAAGAAAGTAGGGGCCATGCAAAGCACCTGGGAATTTTTTTCCTATAATTCACCCGCATAAACAAAGTAATTTTACACTTGCATTGTTTTAATGAGCCTATTAAATCATTTATTTTTTTGAATGGTGGAGCATTAGATCATGAATCCTTATGTTATAAATACTTTAGCCGTGATTGCAGGTTTTCTTCTTGGAAGCGTAGTAAATATGGGACTTATTACGATCAGCGGGCATATTATTCCTCCTCCTGAAGGTGCTGATGTGACTACGATGGAAGGATTAAAGGCATCCATTCATTTATTCCAACCTAGACATTTTATATTTCCTTTCTTAGCACATGCTCTTGGAACTTTCGTGGGAGCCTTGGTAGCAGCTGGCATTGCGGCGAGTCATAAAATCAAATTTGCATTAGGGATCGGCGTTCTTTTTCTTGCGGGCGGTATTACTAATATCCTAATGCTTCCTGCACCTGCTTGGTTCAATGTTTTAGATCTGGCGGGTGCTTATATACCTACAAGTTATCTTGCAGGTATATTGATCATTAAGAAAAAGTGAATTAGATCGAACGGACCTTCTTCCGGTCAAATATCTCAGGCCTATTTATGGATAAAACAAAAAGCACATTCCAATCGATCGACGAGTACATCAAAACTTTTCCGAAAGAGGTCCAGTCCATTCTTCAGGAACTCCGGAAAGTGATTAGAGAAGAAGCTCCGGAAGCAAGCGAGAAGATCAGCTATCAGATCCCGACTTTCTACCTGAATGGAAATTTGGTACATTTTGCCGCTTATAAAAATCATATCGGTTTTTATCCGGGAGCAAGCGGTATCGCTAAATTTAAGAAAGAGATCGATAAATACAAAAATGCAAAAGGTTCCGTTCAATTTCCGATCGATCAATCTTTACCTTTCGATCTGGTCCGTAAGATCGTAAAATTTAGAGTAGGTGAATTTAAGAAGAAGGTCCCTAAAAAAACGAAAAAGAAATAATTTCCAAAAATTTACCAGCGGTGAGTAGTCGTCTTTGTTACAAACATTCAATTGTTGTGAAATCGAATTCAAAATTCTTGTAATAGTTCTTGAATTTTTCCGCTGAAAATCCTAGAATTGCCCTCTCATTTGGAGGAAATATAGAATGGGATCTGAAAACGTTTCGAAAGGCCAGCTCTGGACCGGTCGAGTGCTCAGTGGATTAGTTGTACTTTTTCTACTCTTTGATGGTGTATTAAAATTTTTCTTAGATAAAATGCCGCCGGAAGCTCAGGCAGAAGGAGCTAAGCTCGGCTATCCGACTGAGGTAATGCCTTACTTGGGAACGATCCTAATCGTCAGCACTTTGTTATACGCGTTTCCTAGAACTGCAGTTTTAGGGGCAACTTTACTCACCGGTTATTTGGGTGGAGCGGTTGCCACTCATGTTCGAGTTTTGAATCCTTTAGGTTCTCATATCTTATTTCCTATTTATTTGGGAATCATCTTATGGGCGGGCTTATATCTTAGATTTCCTAAATTGAGAGAAGTAACTCCTTTACAGAAATAAATAGAGAAGTCACGATGCGGATGATTCGGGCGACGAAAAATTTGTATCGTGACTGTTCTTTCGATTTGAAGTATAAATCCTTAATATTCTGTTTTCTATTCTTATATGTCGGTTGCGGCACTACGATACAAGTTGTCCAAGATCCCTTTAGAGATGTTACCGTAGTTAAAATGGACATGGATCACGAGGCCAAGGTAGACAACCCGAACAAAAACGTTTATTCTTACGGCGGTCAGTACGCGAAAGAGATTAAGAATGGTGTGATTTCACAAATCGTTCTGATCATCAGACTCCAAGGTTCTGAAACTCTTGCCTCTTTAAGTCAGGAAGCTTATATAAAAATTGATCGCAAATCTACGAAACTACTCCTATCCGATTCGAATTATTCCGCAAATCAAGTAACCGTTCGCACTCAAGTTCCTACAGTTATGGGGTCCGGAATCGGTTTTGGATACGGTTACGGCGCGGTTCCTATGACTAACACCAGGACTTCTACATTAACTTCTAATATTCTTTCCGGTAGATTGACTTTTACGAAAGAAATGGAGAATGATATTCTTTCTGCGAAATCGCTTCAATATAGATTGTATAGTGCGAATGACGGGATCGATCTATTCGTTTCCGATTCCCAGTTGGAGATCATCCAAAAGTTTATTAAGAATAGGGGAGAAGTCCCAAAATGAGTTTTTATTTCCGGGAGAATGCGGAGAAAAAATATACCGCAGGCTTTTCGTATAATTGATATAACTTTAAGAATATCTCCACTTCTAAAGAGATACTTCCTGACTCTATTTTAGAAATGAAACTTTGACTGGCCCCAATCTGCTCGGCGACTTCTGATTGAGTGAGCCCTGCTTCGATCCTTGCCTGTTTCAGGGACTTTAAGAATTTTTTCTTTTGTCTGTCCGTTATTTTCAAGGATCTGCCTGGTTTACCAACTTAGTGATAAATCTAGGATTTTTGCGATTCTAATTTTGATCTTCCCCCGGAATCTTCATTTTCGTTATAAAGCCTTTCCATTTATTCCAAATCTTCCTTAAAATTCCTTGCCTCCATCTTACTTTCTTTTTTAACTCCAATACATACAAATCCTAAAACTTTTGGTCCTGAACTATGACCCAAGAATTAGAACTTAGGCTTTTGCCTGAGATCGCCGAACAATCGGATCGACTCACAGAATATATTTCCAAATCCAAAAAGATCTCTTTATCGGATATTAAACATATCGAGGTCTTAAATCATTCTATTGATGCCAGACAAAAAACCGTCTTCGTCAATCTCAAAGTCAGAGTTTATATCAACGAAGAATTTGTGGCAGAAGAGATCCATCTGCCTGATTATCCCGATGTCAAAAATTCTAAAGAAGTGATCGTGATCGGAGCAGGGCCCGCCGGTTTATTCTCCGCTTTGGAACTGATCCAATCCGGTTTGAGACCTATCGTTCTGGAAAGAGGAAAGGACGTTAAATCAAGGCCTAAAGATCTTCAAAATATCAACGCTCATCATATCGTGGATGAGGATTCCAATTATTGTTTCGGGGAAGGTGGAGCAGGCACTTATTCAGACGGGAAACTTTATACAAGGTCCAAAAAAAGAGGGAATGTCCGCCGCATTCTGGAATTACTTGTAGGTTTTGGAGCAAATCCTAATATTCTAATAGAGGCTCATCCTCATATAGGTACAAATAAACTTCCTAGTATCGTTCGTAGAATGAGAGAAACCATCCAAGAAAGAGGCGGAGAAGTCCATTTCAACCAAAGAGTGACCGATCTGATCTTAGAAGGTAATTCTATCAAGGGTGTCGTCACGAAGAATGGGGATCGTTTTCTTTCCGACAAAGTGATTTTGGCTACCGGACATTCCGCTAGAGATATATTCGAGTTATTGCATCATAAAGGAATCGAGATCCATTTAAAACCGCTCGCTGTAGGTGTCAGGGTAGAACATAAACAATCTTTAATAGACTCTATCCAGTATAGCTGCGCAGACAGAGGGCCTTTTCTTCCTCCTTCTCCTTATAGTATTGTAAAACAGATCCAAGGTAGGGGAGTGTATTCCTTCTGTATGTGTCCCGGAGGAGTGATTGCGGCTTGCGCTACAAAACCTGGAGAGGTTGTGACAAATGGTTGGTCTTCTTCCAAAAGAGCAAGGCCTACTGCAAATTCCGGGATCGTGGTGGAACTAAGGCAAGAGGACTTTCTACCTTTCCAAAAATTCGGTCCTTTGGCTGCGATGGAATTCCAAAAAGAAATAGAACAGAAGGCTTGGATCGCCGGAGGAAAAACCCAAACTGCTCCTGCCGCCAGACTCGTGGATTTTGTAGAAGGTAAAATTTCTGCAGATCTTCCTAAAACCTCCTATCCTCCCGGAATTATATCTGCGGATCTTTCTTCTGTTCTTCCTAAATTTGTGATGAATGCGCTACAAAATGGATTCAAAGAATTTAATAAATCTATGAGAGGATATCTGACTAACGAGGCAGTGGTCCATGCTCCGGAGACTAGGACTTCTTCTCCCGTCAGTATTCCAAGAGATCCTGAAACTTTGGAACATATTCGTATCAAAGGTTTGTATCCTTGCGGAGAAGGAGCCGGATACGCAGGTGGGATCGTGTCCGCCGCTATGGACGGGATCAGATGTGCACAAGCATGTGCGGTTCATGTTTAGAATATTATACTTGTAGGAATTCCTACAAGGGTTACCTAAGAAATACCCATGGCCCAAAAAAAGGATCAGTTCCAAAAATTCACTAATTCAGATGTAGCGGAAACATTCTCAGAATATTCCCCCTTTATGAGAGAGAAATTATTTCGTTTAAGAGAACTTATATTCGAAACTGCAAAAGAGATCCAAGGAGTCGGTAAGATAGAAGAAGTCTTAAAATGGGGACAACCCAGTTATATCACTCCCGAATCCAAAAGTGGAACTACGATCCGAATAGACGCGCTAAAAGGGGAGTCGAAAGAATATGCGATCTTCTTTCATTGCCAAACGGATCTGATCCCCAGATTTAGAAAATTATACCCTAAAACATTCCATTTCGAAGGAAATAGAAGTATTATATTTTCTGAAAATACTAAGATCCCGGAAAAAGAATTAAAACAATGTATCTCTTTTGCGCTGACTTATCACTCGGATAAAAAGAAAAAGTCAAATTAAAAAAAAGAGATATACTTTGTTTTAGTGCACTCTTTAGAACCAGGATTTAAAAACATCCGGAATATTACTAACTGTTCTAGTAGCATAATCCATGAACACGAGTCCAGTTTTTGCATTACATACGATCTTGCCGTTGATCGGTCCGTCCGTATGGATCATTCTATAATATAGATCGCAGCCTTTTGCGCTGAAATCTCCCGCTCCGATCTCCACTCTGACCTGGTCTCCGAAAAACGCTTCTGCTTTATATTCCACTACCAGATCTGTGAGAATGATGCCATATCCGTTTACATCCAATTCAGAAAATCCTTTCTCTTTGAATAATCTCGCTCTGGATTCATGTAAAAGAGAAACCACTTTGTCATGAGCTAAATGTGCCGCAAAATTTGTATCATAAATCCTGATATTTAAGCTGGTGGACCAAGCCAATTTTTCGGGCAGATCCAGTTGAACTCTTGCCATTATTTATCCTTTTTGAATATACTAGTTGTCATAGCCCTTTTCTTTACGGGCTTCTTCTAATTTTCGGATTACATCTTCTGCTTCTTGTATCTTCTCCCTTTCCTCTTCCGGAGTCATCGTTTCCGGCTGGGCGGGGAGGGTTAGATTGTCCATTTGTGTATCATCTTTTAGGAAAAATATCCCGTAAGAGATCAGTCCTATGATCAGGCCTGAAATAATACTGATCCTTTGTCCTGCTTCTATTCCATAAAATAGGACTAAAATAACTAAGAAGGAAAAGTATATAAAGAATATCAAATATATGATAGATCCAAAAATCCCGGTAAATCCGAAGAATATTAGAAGTCCCAAGATCAAAAAAGAATTAGAAAGTTTGGAACTCAATTCTAATCCTCTATTTGTATCGAATGGATAAGAGAAAATTTTAGAAATTCCCAAAAGTATTCCTGTTCCGGCACCCAGATAAATTGTAGTAAAGAGCAGAGCGTATAAAGTTCCGAAAAATAAATCAGGTACAATTACTCTCGTAATCATATTCAGAATGGATCCGCCTAAGAACACATACTGCAAGCCTAGAGCTTTAAAAGAAAGGTGTGCGAAAAAATATCCGATCAAGATCGGGATAGAAGTTTGGATAAATAAGATGGAATATCCGGGGAAGGGCGCTTTTTTTTGAAGTTCTTCTTTAGGAGAACGAAGAAAGTTCCAGAAATTTTTGAAAAAGGATGAAATCAGTTTCATTCGGGTCCCGCAAATATTTACAGGGACCCGGCCTAATGCAAGCGATTTAAAAACTAACCGAGTGCAGTGATATTACTCGTGTAATCCATCATAGTGCTGAATTTTACGGGAGTTCTTTCGTATTCCAAAACTTCGGTCAGGGTCCTGAATCTATTTTGACCCGCTCCGATCTCTATATCGTTCCCTGTAAATTGAAGAGGGTGTTCATATCCACATGCATGGGCCACGGATAATAATTCCTTTCTAAACCCTTTGATATAGTTTGCAGCACGTTTTGCTTTTAGATCCACATCCAAACCTGCTTGTAACCATTTACTTTGTGTAGCCACGCCCGCAGGACAATGCCCAGTATGACATTTTTGTGCTTGGATACAACCGATAGACATCATAGTCTCTCTTGCTACGTGGATGAGATCACAACCCATCGCGAATGCAACTATGGCCCTGTCCGGAAAACCTAATTTTCCGCTGCCGATCCAAACAACTCTATCTGCAATCTCGTACTTTTGAAAAATCTTATATACTCTAGCGAATCCCACCTTAAAAGGAAGAGAAACGTGATCGGTAAAAGTTAATGGAGCCGCTCCTGTTCCTCCTTCTCCTCCGTCGATAGTGATGAAGTCAGGTCCATGGCCTGTTTCTTTCATTCTACCCGCAAGTTCCTCCCAAAATTTAGATTCTCCCACTGCACTTTTAATCCCTATAGGAAGCCCGGAAGCGGATGCTAATTTTTCTATAAATTCGATCAGGCTTTTTACGTCGTCAAACTCGGTATGTGCGTTAGGCGAAATACAGTCTTGCCCGGGTTTGATCCCTCTGATCTCCGCGATCTCTTTGGTTACTTTCGCTCCAGGTAAGATCCCTCCTTTCCCGGGTTTTGCCCCTTGAGAAAGTTTGATCTCTATCGCTCTTACGTTCGGATTTGCATCTAAACGTTTTAAAAAATGATCTAAGGAAAATTTACCTTTTTCATCCCTGGCACCGAAATATCCTGTGCCCAGTTGCCATACGACATCCGCGCCGAAATTATGATAGGGAGAAAGCCCGCCTTCTCCCGTATTATGATAACAACGTGCGATTTTTGCTCCTTTGTTCAATGAGGATACCGCTCTTTCTCCCAATGAACCGTAAGACATTGCGGAAATATTTACAACTGATGCGGGTCTATATAATTTTTTTCTGTTCCTGAATTCTCCCATTACTTTGAGAGAAGGGATCATGGAACTGTCACCTTCTATAAACTTTGCTTTGCTGTCGGAAAAAGGGAAGGCGGAATGTTTGATGATAGGATAACCCGCATCGTATAATAATTCGGTAGTTCCGAAACCGAAATTATTATTTTGCATTTTGGCTGTGGCGTATACCCAGGATCTTTCCGCCCTGTTAAAAGGCATCTCCTCTTTGTCGTTCGCCACCCAGTATTGTCTGAGTTCCGGTCCTATTTTTTCGAATAGATATCTGATATGGCCAACTATCGGAAAGTTATGTTTGATCGTATGTTTTTTCTGGAATATATCGTGGATAAAAACGCAGAGTAAAAAAAGAAAAACAACTCCAGACCAAAAAAGCCAAGCGTGCTCATCTATCAAGTTCAGATATTCTATCAATAGTTCTTCGGACATGCGCCGAAGTATAGCCGACAGGCAAGAAATTGCAAATTAGTTTTTAGAGATTCGGATCCTAAGCTATGAGTGATGCGGCAATATCAGAAAACAATCAAACATGTAAGACGAATTCTTTTTTGAATTCTTTTCTGGCAGTCATCCGAATTCCGGAAAATTTTTTGCCGTCTTGGATCACAAAACTATTACTCTTCACCCAGTCCCCCGTATTGATGATGTTCATTTTAGGGATACATAAAAAGTCGTGGGTATGGCCCGAGATCAATACCTTCTTATCTTGGTGGGTAAGTTTGGAAAGTTTTTGGTAATAATGTAATGTTTCTTCGACAGTGCTTGGATCTTGTCTGTTCAGATGTTTATGGTAGAAATTCTCCGAAAATTTGAATAATCCCGGAAATGCGGACGCGAATATGTGAAGGATCCTTAATACAAGAATGGAACCCATCCAGGTAAATTTATTGTATTGGCCTTGGTGGCCATGGATTGCGATCAGAGTTTCATTTTCCGCCTTCTCGCAGATGATCCAGCCTCTTTCGATCAAATAATGTTCTACTTTGGGGGTAAGCCTCATCAGGTAAGAAGTAGTGTCGTGGTTCCCTACAATATAATATTTTCTCCCGTTACCGGAAGAAAGCCTATCCAGACGTTCAAAAAGTTTATTAAATCTTTTTTTGCCTTTTACTCTTTGTAACCTTCTGTCCGCACTGAAAAACCAGTTTTCGATAATATCGCCGACCAGATACAGATTATCGAACCTGACTTCTTTTTTGTTCAGATGGTCTAATAATTGAAAAAGCTCTTTGTGTTTGTGGGATTTGATCTTCTTATTTAGAAGATAATGGATGTCCGAAATGAAAAACGCGTCGTAAAGTCTTCCTCTTCGAAATTTCATCTAGCAGAACGATACCTTCCTTCCATAAGATGAAATCCTGTAAGAATGTCAACGGATTCGAGGCTCGGATCGTCTCTCTAAAAACTTTCCGAGATGAAAAAACGATTACATTTTTTCCGAAGCTTACTCCTGCTTTTATAAAAATACTTGTATCTGGGCTCGGATCCTATGAGAACCCAGACTGTCCACATATCCTCCTTCCAAATAAGCGTAATCCGCCTGTATTTTCAAATTATGATCCTTTAGATAATAGGAGACCGCAAGTCCTCTTTCTCTGGAATAAGTAAGTTTCGGATCCGTTTTTCCCCAAGGCCTGTATTCTGAATATCTAAGAGCGACCCCTAGATTGTTCTTAAAAAGATATCCTAATTGAAAAAATCCTCCCTTAACGGATCTGGAATATTCGGTTAGAGTTCTATTCCCGATCTCTTTTTCCATAAAAGGGGAGTTCGCTCTTCTGGTCAGATATTCTCCGGAAGCGGAGAAACCTTTCCATTTAAATAAGAACTCTGCTCCTGTATTTGTGTAATCGAATCTTGCAAATTGATAAGTGTCTCCATGGGTGGAAAGTTCTCTATTCGTATTTTGATTATTCGCCGCAGCGACTGAGAGTGCAAGTTTCGGCTTTTCAGAATGTTCCAGATCCGGTTCTCCATTATCTGAAAAAACTCCCAAAGGATAATAGGTAAGTTTCCCGCTTGTGAGTACTCCACTTGAGTTGGAGCTCCTATTTCTTCCTTCTCCGCCGAAAACGCCCGTGGAATATCCTAAACAATTCCATCCGAATAGATTGGAAGAAGAGACTAAAACGCCCACGTCCCTGTCCAGATTCAATTCTTCATTCGAAACCGTTCTATCTACGAATTCCTGTAAACCGTCGGAGATGAATCTTTGGCGATTAAAAGGCACTTTCATTTGCCCGACTTTGATATTCGCATTATTAAATTTTGTATAAGATAGAGAAGCGTCCCTTAAAGGAACAGGTCTGTCTTTTTCCATATCTAAATTAGAAAAAGATAATTGAACGTAATACTGCCAGTCCTTGCCTAAAAAATTCCCGGAAAAAACGAGCCTGGCCCTTCTGGCTTGGAATTCCAAACCTTCCGTTTGTTTTTCTCCTTCTTCTTGCTCGATGGTTTCCACGGCTCTTTCCTGGAAACGAACTCTCATGTTCAGGAAATTTTGTTTATCGGAAGTTTCGAAAGAGAGCCCTTTCCCGAATCCCATACTAGTCAATATATGTTCTTGTAATTCTTGTTGCGGGTTCGGATTCGTTTCGGAGCTTTCCGTTTGGCGTTGACGGACCTTCTTCTTTTTGACCGATTTAATAGATCCAGCGTGGATTGATTGGGAAAATAGAAAGAATAGAAGTGTGAAAAATGAATAACGGGCTTTCATATTTTTCTTATCTTCAAAATTGGAACCTAGGTTTAGGGTGTCGTTCCTTTTTTAAAGATAAGAATTCGAAAGAATTTTCGAAAAATTTGGAACTAGGTGGGAGGTCTGTGGTCCCACTCTAGATTGAGTATGATAATGCAGGAAACGAGCACGCTCACTGCCATTGCGAATAATAAACCCCCGTCGTCATCTACTACGATCCCTAAAAATAGAAGATGAGATAATACCGCTCCTATCATCAAACCGAAACCGACTAAGGCTCCTACGAATCTGGATGCTGGGAAAATTAAAAGTGCTGCTACAAAAAATTCGACCGATCCTGTTCCGATCCTTCCCCAAGGTTCTATTCCCAAAGTGGAAAAGATATGAACCGATTCATCCTGCCCGGTGAATTTAAAAAATAAGGTCTGCAAAAATACAAGAGCCGAAAAAACGGAAAGTATCGTGGACAATCGATTCTTTACTGTTTGGGTCAAAACCGGCATAAAATCTCCTTTATCTTGGATTCGATCTTTACTCGGATTCGTTACGCCGAATGGAGTTTTATCTGAATAATTCATCTATTTGATTCTTATATTTATCCGAGACGACGTTCCTCTTCACCTTCATAGTCATGGTTAACTCGTCTCCAGGTTCGAATTTTTTGGGAAGAAGGTAAAAATTAGATACTTTTTCGAAATTTTTAAAACCGTTTTTAGAGGAAACTCTCTCTTTAATTTCCTTTTTGAACAATTCTCTCACGTCAGGATCGGAATTCGGATCGGCGATTTCTTGTAATAATTTGGATTTCCAATCCCGTAACTGTTTGTCTAATGCTTCCCAATCCGGGACAAGAAGGGCGCTTAACGTTTTTTGGTCGTGGCCCACTATCATTGCCTGCAGGATCAACTCGCTTTGGGTAAGAGCGAATTCGATAGGCTCCGGCTCCAAATTTTCTCCGCCTAAAAGTACGATCGTGTCCTTGGCTCTTCCCGCGTATTTTAACTCTCCTTGGGAGGTCCAAAGAAGAAGGTCCCCTGAATTCAGCCAGCCGTCCTTCATGGTCTCCGCAGTTTTTTCAGGATCCAAATAGTATCCCTGCATAATATGACCGCCTTTATGCCAAGCGATCCCTTTTACCCCGGGTTCGTGTATCTCTTCTCCCTTCTCATTTAAGATCTTAATTTCCACACCTGGGATACACCTTCCCAAGGTGCCAACTGTGATCTTATCTAATCTTCTTCTGGTGGAAGCTCCGCTCGTTTCGGTCATTCCGTATCCCTCTAAGATCGGAATTCCTATAGAATTAAAAAATCTATCTATATACTCAGGAAGTGCTCCTGCTCCTGAGATCGCGAATTTTAATTTTCCACCCAGGCTTTTTCGTATTTTAGAAAAAAGTAATTGAGCTAATATATTCGGTGCGAACCAGAAGAGTGTGCCGAATAGTCCGCTCATTCTATGGAAAAATTCTCCGAAAAAAGATCTAGGTTTTAAAGCGAATTCCAGACCAAAAAGTCTGCTCTTATATTTATAATAAGAATCTGCTACCGACTGGAAACTTTTGAAAATGAATTTAGCGACGGGAGAAGCATCCTTCAGTTTATCCTGTACCTTATTATAAAAACTTTCCCAAACTCTAGGTACTGAAAGAAGGAATGTAGGTTTGATATCCTGCAGATCCTGTCCCAGACTGGAAATTGAAGTGAATGCTTCCGAGGCTCCTGCTCTGACACATGCAGTCTCGATCAATCTTTCCGCGATATGCCAAGGAGGAAGATAGGCCATGGTCCTGTCTTCCGGAGTGATGCGAACATCGTCCAAGGCCAAGGACATATTCACGTTAAACACTATGTTCCTATGAGTCAGCATCACTCCCTTAGGACGACCTGTGGTCCCGGAAGTATAAACGATAGTTGCAAGATCGGACTCTTGGATGGATTCTCCTCTAGAATGAAATTCTAATTCTCCTTTTTCTTGGATCCATCTGTCTCCCGAAGAGATTAGATCATCTAGATGCAAAAGTTTGAATAGATGTCTTTGCTCGGAATGATGAGAAGATTCGAATAGAATGACTGTTTTTAAATGAGGAAAAGATGCGGAAGAAGAACCGATCTTACGGACCACTTCCGAATTTCCCGCAAAACAAACTTCCGCTTTGGAATGGTTTAAAATATAGATCAGATCTTCGAGTGTGGAGTCGGTTCCTCTAGGTACATCCACACTTCCGATATTCGTAATACCCATACTCGCCCAGATCCAACGATGTCCTGAATCTGCGATTAAACCTACATTCTCTCCTTTTTTGACTCCAATGGATATAAGACCCAAACCGATCCTAGTCACTAGTTCACCCAGCTCTTTAAAATTTAAGGATTTATAAGTTTTACCATCCGGTTTAAAAAATTGAGCAGGATGTTCCTTAAAAGAATCCGTAGAAGATTTTAAAGTCCAATATAATGTCTGAGAGTTTAAGAAGGGGAGTTTAAGAGGTTCCATGCGGGGACCGATTTTAATCCCAACTAGGCCAAGGGTCCAGGAAAAATTAAATTTTCATGATTTTCCCGAATGTCTTTCTCGAACGATTGTTTCGGAAAGGATCAATGACGTATATGATTTCGACCGAATGCTTTGGAATCGTATAGGTTTTTATCAGCTAATCCCAATAATTCTTGGTAAGAATGGATATCACGATCCGTATTACTGGAAACACCAATAGAAACGGTAACTCTAGTGAATGTACTCTCTGAATGAGGTATCCCCATATCTTCGACTGTCTGTAACATGTTCAAGGCAACTACAATGGCACCTTCGACAGGAGTGTCAGGAAGAATAACGGAGAATTCCTCTCCTCCGTATCTTGCGATCATATCGGAAGAACGATTTAAACATTCTTTTAATGCTTGGGCCACTTGGAAAAGAACTTGGTCCCCTTTTAAATGTCCGTAGGTATCGTTATACGCCTTGAAGAAGTCCACATCTATCATTAAAAGAGAAAGTGGTCTTTCCGTCCTAACGGATCGGTTCCATTCTCGCTCCAATTCCTGATCGAAAAATCTTCTGTTGGCGACACCCGTTAAAGGATCCATTAGAGAAAGTTCAAATAGTTTATCCGCTCTTTCCTTATATTCCTCTTTTTCCTTCTGGAAGGTATTGATCCTATCCACAAGTCCCAAAGAAAGAAGAATAACGTTACTCAAAACTCCTATCTTCAGCATTCCGGAAGCCATCTCTTCCGAATCAAAAAGCCCTAGCCTATTCAGTGAGAATATGAATACTCCTAGTAAGCTGAATATCCATGCACTTAAAAAGATCCTGGCCTTTCTATCCTTTCGAACACTCTGTACCAGCGAAATGATCATCAATACCAAGATCTCCAAAATAGGAAGGATCGCAGTAAAAGGCATTAGATATCTTAAGGCTATGAATACAGGCAGGATCGTAAGAATAGACCATACGATCGTAAGCCCTCGGATGAATATATGCAGGATCGGATAAGTATCCCTTGTTTGTAGATATTCCTCCGCAAATAGACCCAAAAATATCATTGCGATACATGTTGCCACGATAAAGGAAGAATTCACAAATTTAGGGGAATTCGGGACCAGAAACCAGAATCCATAACCTGAACTCATGATCAAAAAGTAGGTCACTGCAAAAATTAGAATTACATAATATATATATGTTTTCTCTCTGATCCCTAAAAATAAGAAAAAATTATAGAATACCATCACTCCCAGTGCGCCGAAATAGATCCCGTCTATAAGTAATGAGATCCTGGAAGAATGTTCCAGATTGGATTTGGTAACCAAATGAAGAGGAAGAGTGAGAGATCCTTCCGTCTTGACTCGGATGAACACTTCTATCTTTCCCTTGTCTTCTAAGGTTAAAGGAAATACGAAATATCTCTCTGCGATCGGTCTTTCTCGGAATGGAAGCATGTCTCCCGTATGGAATTCACCTTCTCTCCCTTTGGAATCTTTCCAATACACATCCACATAATCTATATGAGGATATTCTAAGGTAAGAAAACGTTCTTCCGAAAGAGATTCTTCCGCTTCTACAGAGAACTTAAGCCAATAAGGAGAAGGGTCATAGCCGAAGTTGGGCATTCTATCCGTATTCTTTTTGAATTCAACTTCCGAATCGGAAGCGGAGATATCCTCCCAGGTAAGTGTTCCTTCCATATCTTTGAAATAAGAGATCTCTTCTCTAAGAGGGATTTTACCGGCAGAATGAGAATCTAAATGAAGCACAGGACCCTGTTCCCGAACAGGGTCCGCAAAATAAGAATAGGGGAGGGCGAGAGAAAGCAACGCCGTCCATAAAACAAGAGGAAGGCGATTCCGAGTCTTGGATGTTTCGATCTTTTCGAATGTCTCGGAATCTTTTGGCATACCGAAAATATTCTTACCTACCTAGAGATGTCAAAAAACTTTCGCGGAAACGATACGATTTTGACGGTTCTTCTAGATAAAATATAACTTTAGAACTTCCGCAAACCTAAAAATTTATCTGAAATAGGTATTTAGTCGGGGTCTTTTTTAAACTCTTTTCTATTTACGAATAAAAATTGAGTTTCACTTCTTTTGCCGGAAGGAGTTTTGCCAATCACAGTCATGGCCGGATAAGTAGTCTTTTTGAATTCAGGAATTCTAATGATATATTCTGTATTCGACTTTCTTTGGGCGATACCTTCTTTGCCGCTGATCTTGATCGCCACAGACTTAGGGTCTAGACCTTCTACTATAACCGGAAAAGTATCTCCTGGTTTTACCCAAGAACCATCCAGGACTCCTAGTTGGATCTTAACAGGCGGAGAAGCGCTTAAGATAGAATTGAACCTGGACTGGGACATTCCCCAAGTTACCAAGGATCTATGGATCGTATAAGCATAAGTACCGGGAACGTTCTTCCCAGGATTTACAGTGAATGCCATTCTATAACCTGCGGCCTTTGCTTCTTCTATCACTCGAACGTCGAATAATCCGAATGGATAAGCGAGGTCCTGGATCTTTCTTCCGGTTTTAGCCTCAAGAGTTGCCTTGGAATCTTTGAGCTGGCTTCTGATCTCCGCTCTAGACATTGCAGGTAATTTAGGATGGTATACCGTATGAGAGCCTATATCTAAAACTCCACTGTCCAAAGCTTCTTTCAATTGGGCCCAGCTTAGATAAAATTTGTATCTAGGATTGGAAATCACGGTTGGATAAATAAAAACGGAAGCTCTCATCCCATATTTTTTCAATAAAGGAACAAGCACATCTCTGTGAGTTAAAGACCCGTCATCAAAAGTTAAAAGAACAGGACGAGAAGGGAAATCGGAACCGGTCTTTCCCTGTTGGTATTGGTAGAATTGGTCCAGACTGATAGTCTGGTAACCTAAAGACTTGAGATACTTAAATTGTTCTTCTAAAAGGCTGGGATCTAAATTATATCCACCCATTGGATCCTGGTTCCCAACCAAGTGATGATAACATAAAACAGGGATCCCTTTTCCATGGCCTAATTCCGCATTTGTATTCGGGTCTTTAGTATCGTATTCGGTTTTAGGAGGAAGTCCTGAAACTCCAGGAAGAGAATTTTCGTATTTCTTAGAGGCAGTTTCTTTTTCCTTCTCTTTAATCTCCTGCTTTTCCTTTTTAGAGACCTTGTTTTTCCCTTTTTTCCTGCGCTGTACTCTTTTGGATTTTTGGGAAGAAGGTTCCGCAGAAGCCACAGATTCTTCTTTTTCTTTTTTAACCTTTGCTTCTATCTTAGGAGAAGGTGAAGAAGTTTCTTCCGATCTAGGAATTTCTCTTTTAGGAGCGGAAGGTTTAGGACCTTCTTCCTCTTCTTGGTTCTTTTTGGACTTAGAGTCGGAACTTAAAAATTCACGTACAGGTCCTGCAGAAAGTACGGAAGAAGTGAAAATCACTAGAACGAGTAAAATGGAAAAGCGGCTGATTTGTTTATACATGGACGATCAGTTCCAAGATTCTTCCTGGCAGATGACGCGCAACTTTTTACCAAAATATGAAGTACGGTAAAAGTTTATAAAATAGGGGAGAGATATGTCTTTGAGGAAGGACTTTTAGGAGGATCTCTCTTGAAATTTATTGACAAGGCCCGTCTTTCGGAAAGATCGACGGGCAGGAAGTTTATTTTTTTCCTTTTTCCTTAATCAAACGTTTCAGAACAGATTCTGAATGAGCGCTTAGTTTAATAACCGCAGCTTTGTTCGGTTTCTTTTTTTCCAGTTCTAGTAGAATGGTGGAAAAACGGAACTTTCTGCGAATATGGTTCACAGCAGGAATAGAAGTTTTGAAAAGTCTAGCCAGTTCATGATCCGCATTTCCTTCCTGATTCAGGTCGTAAAACTTGGAAAGTTTGGCATCATCCCAAACGATCTTTTCGTCCGTCTTATAGTAGTTATGGTATTCTAGACGACGGCTGTTTCTTTCGTAAGAGCCTTTGTTTCTTTTTTCTCTCCAAAAAGGATGCCTATTCCTTGCATATTTTATGTCATCTATAGTATAACCGGATTTATTTAACCATTCTGTGGTAATACTGGACTTCTTAGGTCCTTCTAGTTTTGATTTGATGGAAAATTCAATGTACTGCTCTGGCGTTTTCGCAGAGAGGAGTTTCTTTTTTTCCTTTTCGTAATCCATATCCTTGCCTTGCGATTTCTAATGCACCGTCAGGTGTTATTTTATTTTTTAGTCGGTGGATAGTGTTCCTTACCTGGACCAATACCGAAACTCTTTTTCAAATTACGGTAGGAAAAAACAAAAAGCTTATTCGTCTGATCCGGGCTATGCAGAAGAGATTCGCAAAACCTCCTTTAAAGTATACTAAGCAACTTAGAGACTCAAATGCTCTTCCAAAGTTTGTCCCTCGAAGGACTACAGGAAGCCGTTAGCATGACCTCGTCCTCATACAGAAATATCATATGATAGAAAGTTTGTGTACGATTCATTATTATTAATCGAAGTCTGAAACATTTACGTTTTTCTGTCTCAGTTCCGACGAATAATTACGTTGCCCTCCTTCTTCTTTCTAACATCTATTAGACTTCGGTTTTTCGCTTCAGATATAATTCTATCTTTCGGAAAAAAGGAAACCAGCAAAAATGACTTAAGGTCTCCAATCGAGGTTAGTCATCATGTTATTCGAAACTTCAAATAAAGGCAGAATTAGAGTAGTTACGGCTTATTTGTGCCTTTTTTACTTATTCAATTTTTCCGTTAGCGCTCATGAAGAAGGACCGAATCACTCACACGTCGACCAATGTCGTGCTGATAAAGAAAAATACTGTAAGGAAAGTCCCAAGGGAGATGTTCTCTCTTGCTTAAAGAAGAATGAGGAAAATCTTTCCGAAGACTGCAAAGAATTACTACAGGAAGTCAGGGAAAAAGCAAAACTTAGAATGGAAGCCTGCAAAGAAGATAAGGAAAAATACTGCTCCAATCGAGGAACAGCTGTTATCCGTTGCCTCCAAGAGAACAAAAATCTTTTAGGCGAAAAATGTAAGTCCGCATTATTCATCTCCAAATAGGAAGTCCGAAATCTCGGTTCACTTTTCTAAGTCTGTATACAAAAGAAATTAAGTATACGAACTTTTGAATGTAGGCACTTCTACAAACTGTGGTAGAATCCATTTTGGTATACTGCACACTCTATTGTATACAATCAAAATGGATCTTCTATGTTTGTATACAAGGCTTAGAGACATCCAAACTGAACGATCGTATAAAGTTCATTCCGAAGAATGTTCAGGATTTTGTAGTCACTTCGACGAACTTCTCCCTGGATTTCCTTTGTATAAGCCCATGGGCGAAGGTTCGCAAAACCGTCTGTGTTGTTGGCGCATGGGCGAAGTTGCGCCAAGCCCTCTGAGTTCCTTTCGCTCACGACCGATAAACCCGCCTATCCCCCAACTTCCGATAATCAGGATTATGTCGCATTAAATAAAATCATTCCGATTGGCGATTTACAAGCCTTTAAGAGCTCCCCTCTCGGACCAAAACTTTGTTTTACCGGTCCGTAATTTCTGAATTTTTGGTAGAACCGATCGAAGATGAGCATACGAGTACATAGTTCCGACAATCTTGCGGATTTATCCGAAGCATTATCCGGATCCTTGAGAGAAGAGATCTCTAGGCAGGACGGACTGTATTCTCCGACTGTGATCATCCCAAACAAAAGTATGGAGACATGGTTGAACCTGGATCTGGTCCATAGATTCGGTGTGGTATTCAATATCAGATTTTTGTTCTTGGAAAAGTTTTTAGAAGAGCTTCTTCTCGAAAAATATTCTCCGGAGATCGATCCAAAATCCAGACCGTTCCTCCAAGGCGAATCCAGAAAATTCCAGATCTACGAGACCTTACTCCTAGATCAGGAATTCCTACAAAAGTATCCGATCCTCAAAAACTATCTTTTGCCTTCCGCAAGATTGACTCCGGACCCTGTCAGGCTCTTGGATCTGTCCGGACGTTTGGCAAAATATTTCAAGGACTATGAACTTCATAGACAGGACTGGATCAGGAACTGGCTGGGAGAAAAATATTCACTTCTAAGATTACCAGGAGAAGATATTTGGGAAGAAGTCGCCACCCAGTCGGAAATTTTTTTCTTCCAGAAAGAGCTCTATTCTTATCTCACAAATTCTGATCCTTCTAAAGAAACTTTGATCCAATATTCGATGAGAAATCTTGGCTTTGAGTCCAAGGTCAAAAAACATTCTCCAAAGAATGTGTATCTATTTGCGTTATCTCAACTTTCAAGTACCTATATTTCTATTTTTCAGAACCTTCTTCCTGAAATTCATTTGGAAGTTTTTCAATTCGGAGTTCCTGACGGAGAGCCGGTCACCGGGACCGAAAGAAATCAAATCTGTAGAAACTGGGCGAATTCGTTTCGTTCCTTAAAAAGATCCTGGGAGATCTCCGGAGCGGAATTTTCACATTCTATTAAAAAAGAAAAACAGCCAAAAACAGTTTTATCCGAGTTCAAAGAATATCTTGGACGATCAGAATATAAGGTAGCATCTAGACTTGTTCCTGACGAGAGCTTACAAATTTTAGAAGCACCCGGAAAAGTCAGAGAAGTAGAAGCGGTATTCCATCATATTTTATCCACTTTATCAGAATCTAAAGAAACCAAATTAACCGATTTTGGGATATTCTGTTCCGACCTTTCCGAATATAGACCCGCCTTAGAGTTTGTATTCGAAGGCGGTATACAAGCAAAACTTGCGGAGAAGTCCGGCAGCCAAATAAAGACATTACCTTATAGCATCAGGGATGTGCTCGCTTCGGAAACAAGCGCTTACATCAGCGGGATACTTTCCTTATTTCCATTACTCTCCAAGGAAAGATCCAGAGCGGATATTTTTAAACTACTTAGAAACCCTTGTTTCCAGTCCAAATGGGAATTAGAACCTTCTTGGGTAGAGGAATGGGCAAAACTTTCCGAAGACTTGGAATTATACCAAGATGATTCATTGTCGGAAGACCAACCACTTGCATTCTCTTTTCGAAAAGGTTTTTTACGTTTAGCAGCCGGGAACATATTATCAGCGGAAGAAGAGGAAGATCTGCCTGTCTCTCCTTTCGACTCTGGATCAAGTTCTTCCGTATCTACATGGATAGGGATTTGGAAACGTGTATCTTTCTTATTGGAAGAATTTGCCTCTTTAGTTTCGGATCGGACAACCTCCGGAGAAAAAATTCTAGATTCTTTATCCGATCTGCTTATAGAATTATTTTCCTCTCCTTCTTCCAATCCGATCGAAGTTGAAATAGAAAAAAATATTATAGATTCATTATATGAATTGAGATCCGTTCAATGGGATCCCAAAACTTTCAAAGATAGACTCAAATTTTTAGAGGCATTTTTCAAACAAACCGGTGGAGAGATACAAGTTCGAAAAGGACAATATCTAACCGGAGGGATTACAGTATCTTCTCTCCAACCTATGCGCCCTATCCCGTTCCGACACGTATATATTTTAGGACTGGGAGAAGGTTTATTCCCTGGAACAGACGACACCTCCGCATTCAATCTAAGACATTTAGCTCCTCGTGAAGGAGATATAAATGTAAGAGGTTTAAACCAATCTCTTTTATATGAAACGATTCTCTCCGCAAAACAAAGCCTAGTTCTATCATTCGTTGCGGAAGATATTACAAAAGACGAAAGTATTGCTCCTTCTTCTTCCTTACTTTTGCTTGAGCAGGCTTTAAAAGAAAATATATTAGTTCCTGAAACTTCCGTCAGGGTCAAAATCCCTTTAAACAAACATAGCAAAGAATACTTTATACAAAAAGAAACTTCCTCTTCAAAGTTTGCGGAGAAGTTCCGTAAAAATTACGACCTTTCTTCTTCTCTTCTCTATGGGAAAGAAGAAGATAAAGAATATTATCGCAGAACAGTGCTCGGGAATTTCCAGGCCGGTCCTTCCGTAAAAAAAGAAAATCCGGATCTAGAAACTATAGATTGGAATGATCTGGTCCGATTCGCAAAGTCTCCGCTCTCTTATCATCTGCAGAGAAGGTTCGGCTTATATTCGGAAGAAATTTCAGAATCCGAAAGTGCAACGGAGGAACCATTCCGGATCTCGGATAATTTCAAATTTATGAAAGAGTTATGGTCTTACTCAATGGAAAGAACCGAAAAGGACATCCAAAATTCCTTGGACCGGCTTTTTTCTATTTGGGAGAAAAGAGGAAATATCCCGAGAGGAATTTACGGAGATGCGGAATTTTTAACTAAATCGGAAAAGGTGGGGAAAATTTCAGAGGCAGTCTCCGAAATACTTTCGGATACGGAAATTTTATCAGGATTTACCTTCGGAGAATCTCCTAAAAAAGGGAATCTACTTTCTTTGCCTATAATTCCATTAGAAATTTCGAATGGAGCTAAGATCAATTTAACCGGTTTGAAAGAAGATGTTTTTCTAAAAAAGGAAATGGATGGTACCTTCACCCTTATACTTGTATATCCAAACTCTAAGAAAAAGTTTAAGAACTTAATCGAACCTTTTTTAATCCAATCTTTACTGGATCTGATCCCATCCCAAAATATTCCAAGGTCAGTAACTGCGATCTTTGGTTACGGAGATAAACCTGTTATACTAAACATGAATCGAGAAGGAGGAGAAATATATCGTAAAAAATTCCTCTCTGATTTGGTGTATGAATTTTATGACCAATCTATCTCTTTGGTTTCTCCCGGTATCTGGGAAGATTTTCCGGACAGAACGGAAATCGACCTAAACGATCCCCAAAATTTAAACTTACTCTCTCAAGAATACAAAACTTGGGCGCAAGAATCGGTTCAGTACGATCCTGAAATTTATTTGGATGAGATCATCCGACTTCTGCCCTACTCTCAAAATTATATAAGTGAAAAGGATTTTTATCTCTGCTTAAAACTCTATCATCCATTGGAGAAGGTTTTTTATGCAGAAAAATAAACTCGAAGCGGCTGCCAATTCTTTCGCAGACCAGATCGATATTACAAAAAACGGTTTTATAGGTGCTTCTGCCGGAACGGGAAAAACCCATACGATCGTATTCTTAGTTCTGAAAATCCTAAAAGATTCCTTTCGGGCTTCTATGGGGTCCGATAGATCTCCTTTCGGTATAGAATCTATATTAGTACTTACTTATACGGATAAGGCTGCATCCGAACTAAAAGGCAGGATCCGAGCAGAGTTAAAAAATACGATCCTAAGATTGGAAAAAATTGAATCCCCAAGCGAAGAGGAATCTAAAGAATTAGATTATTTTTTAAACCAGGCATCTCGTTTAGACCAGGCTTATATATCTACCATTCATGGATTTGCTCATAAGATCTTAAAAGAATATTCTTTAGAATCGGGCAGTTCCGAAAATTCAGAACTTATAGAAGAATTTTCCGCGGTATCCAAAGCATTGTATAGGAGAATGCGCAACGAGTTCGGTGGAAAATATCCCAAAGAACTTTTACCTTTTATACTATCTCAGGCAAATCGTTTTTATAATGACGGATTCCAAGGAACCACTTGGGAAAATTTCGTGTCCGGTCTTGCAGTGAAGAAAGTTTCTTCCCCTGATTCAATCCAACTCCTTCCCCGCCCTCAAAAATTTCCGGAGATCGGTTCGATTAGAAACGTATTTTTGGAAATACAATCCATTCTTCCTAAATTTTTAGAATTCCAAGATTCTTTTAAAAAGAAAATCAACGCGAGTAAGTATAAAGCTCTTTCAAGTCGCCAAATAGAATTTCAAGATTCTTTGAGAAAACTTTTGGATTCTTCCGAACCGTTTTTACCTTTTCCGTTTACATTGGCCCTAAAAAAGATCTTGGATCTAAAAAGAGGAGAAAGTTTCGGCATAGGATCCATTCTTCTTTCAGACGATGAATTAAAAACCGCAAGCGGCGAATCCGGGTATCTTTCTTATATATTAGAAAGAGAGAAGATCCGGAAACTTTCCGAAAATTTAAGCTCTTTAGGATCTTCTCTATCTTCTTTCCTAATTTCTCTCGCGGAAGATATAGCGGAAGATTCAGTCAAGATCAAGGAAGAAGAAAATTCGATCACATACGGGGATATGATCCTAGGGCTTTCCAATTCCTTGGAAAAAAATCCTGAATTAGTTTCCGAATTAAAAAAACGTTTTCGTTTCGGGATTATAGACGAATTCCAAGATACCGATCCGGATCAATATAATATTTTCAGAATATTATTCTTAGAAAAGTCCGGCGGTATCGAAGCGGAAGGAAAACTTTTCCTGATCGGAGATGCAAAACAATCTATCTACGGGTTCAGGGGAGCGGACCTAGGAACTTATCTCACTGCAAAAAAAGAATTCGATATAGGCGGAAAATTTGCGGATTCTTCTATCGTTTATCCGGAACTGGATACGAATCGCAGATCTTTGCCGGAGCTAATCTCTTCCTATAATTCGATTTTTGGAAGTGTAAAAGGAGAATGGTTCCCGATTGGAGAAACCGGATTTTTGCCGATTGAATATGTGAACGTAAAATCTCCCGAAACTCCTGGAAAAGCGATTTTATATTCGGATAAAAGTAATCGAGCCGCCTTAAATGCATTTTCTCTTTCTAAAGAAAGTAATGCAGACAGACTGAAAGACCAATATTCCAAATTTTTAGCAGAGGAAATAATCCATCTGGTTTCCGAAAAATCGGAGATCTATATTAAAAAAGAAGGATATTCCTCTCCTGAAAAATTGAGTTGGTCCGATATTTCAGTTCTGGTCCGAGGAGAAAACGATTCCGAATTCCTAAAAAGACAATTCAAGGCAAGAGGGATCCCATATACTTATCCAAAACAAACCGGACTATTCGGGTCTCCGGAAGCGATCCGAATTAGAGAGATCCTTCAATGTTTAAACGAAGAAGGAAGCAGGGATTCATTTTATAAACTATTAATATCCGATCTGTTCTGCGTACGCCCGGAGGACCTTCAAAATTTCGAAGAATATCCGATCGAGTCCGGGGAAAAAAGACTTTTAGAAACCTGGAGAAAATTCTCCCGAAAAAAAGATTTTCCGGGCCTGTTCAGTTCTATCCTGACTGAAAGCAGGCTGGCTTCTCCCCTTCCGGAGGAATCCAGACAAGACTGGGAAAGAAAGATCACAAACTTCAAACAGATCTTTTTCTTCTTAACCGAAAAAGCGTCCAAATCGGACCAAAGTTTAGGACAACTAATCGTTTATTTGGAATCCAAGATGGTGTCCAAAGAAGATGAAAAAGATTATTTAGAAAAGGATTCGGAAGAAGATAGAGTTAAAATTTTTACGATCCATTCCTGCAAAGGTTTAGAATTTCCGATCGTGTTTTTATTCGGCGGATTTTCAGGCTGGGGCACACAGAGAAAAAAATTCTCAGAGTACAGAGAAGGCGAAAAACGTATTATAGATCTGGAAAATAATAAGGAAGAGATCTCAGTTTTTAATACGATCAACGAAGATAAAAGACTCTACTATGTGGCTTTAACTCGGGCAATGTACAAATTCTATTTTCCATTGCTTGCCGAACCGGATCCAAAACGCCCTTTGGAATTATTTCGAAAATCCTTTCATGCGTCAGTTCCCGAATTTCCGAAAAATTCTTCCGTAGCAAGATTCTGGGAGAATGAAGAAGGAAAATACGAACATGAATGGATTAGAGATCATAAAACGATCACCGGATTAACGACAAATCCAATAAAAGAAGAAGGTTCCGAAATTTTACGTTCCGTGGAGATCTGGCCGGACAAAGCGGAAAAGAGAAAGATTATCCTAGAAAGTTATTCTTCTTTGGACTCGTTTTTTACTTCGGAAGGGTCCGGATTCCAAGTCTCTGAAACAAAAACATTCAAAATGGATGAAACACCCGAAGAATCTAAGGAAGAAGAACTCCCCTCCTCCAATAAAATGGGAAATTTACTTCATCAACTTTTGGAAACGGAAGATTTTATTATATATAAAAACGCAAAGTCCGCGGCACAAATCCCGGAAAATACTTTGAAATCATATAAGAATATTCTAAAGTCTTATGGATACGGAAACAGCTCGGAACAACTGGAGCGATTTGCCCAAAAGGTCTCTGAAATCTTTTGGAATACTCTCAATACACCATTATCTCATTCTGAAAAGAGCATCTCACTTTCGGAAATTTCTCCTTCCGAAAGAAAGCATGAGGTGGATTTCTTTTTGAAAATCCCGGAACAAACAGGTGCTTCCGACTTATTAAAAGGAACCTTGGATTTAATATTTCTTTCGGAAGGAAAATATTGGATCTTAGATTGGAAGTCCAACCTTCTATCTTCCAATTTCGGAGAAGATCCTTATTCGGAGATCCACCTGAAAGAAAAAATCCAAGAATCCTACTCTTTGCAGATGGCAATCTATTCAGTAGTTTTGGATGATTGGTTAAAATTCAAGTATGGAAATGAGTACGATCCTAAACTTTTAGGAGGAATGTACTTTGTATTTCTCCGAGGAACGGATCCGAACAGACCCGGGCGAGGCTTGTTTTACCAGGATATAGATCCTGAATTTGTAAAAGTTTCTAAAAACAAAATAAAAGAAACATTAGATCTGAAAAATAGAATTTCGGCGGAAAAAGAATGAAAGAAGGATCCCTCGAAACAATTTTAGATCAGGAATATGCAGGATTTCTCACCAAAGAATTTTCACATTTTGCAAAAGAAATCCCATATGAAGTTTTATTCTCCTGGAATCTTTCCCTGATCCAAGCGTCAAAAACGGGAAATCTTGCGATCCCATTCTCTGAAAAAAATACAATCCCGGATATTTTATTCAAAAAGAGGGATAGTCTATTATATTTTTCTAAAGTATTTGGACAGTTAACCGCAGTAGAAGACGGTTTTGCGAACTTGCTCAAAACTATCCCCGCTACAAAGTCTGAAAAGATAAAAGAAGTTTTAAAAGAACTAATCTCTTCTAACCCTCTTGCAATCAAAAGAGGAAATAAAGAATATATACTCTGCGGAGATGGGGAACAAAAAGAAGCCTTAGAAAAAGCACTTCAATATCCATTTTTTGTTCTTACAGGTGGACCAGGCACAGGAAAAACCACGGTAGTCGCAAACGTAATCCGCGGGCTTTTACGTTTAGGTTATAATTTTAAGCAGATCGGACTTGCGGCACCTACAGGACGCGCCGCCCAAAGATTAAAAGAATCCTTAGAAAACACGATCTCAAATATTCGTACAAAAAATAAATTGGATGATTCCATTTCTGAAATCCCAACTTCCACATTACATAGGCTTTTAGAGTATAATCCTAGAAAAAGAAACTATAAATACGGTAAAAATTTTCCACTCCCCTATCGGGTCATCATCTTGGACGAGGTTTCCATGGTGGATCTGCATATGATGTATAGATTGATGGAAGCTCTGCCTATCGGTTCGGAAAATTTCAGATTTATACTTTTAGGAGATCCGAACCAATTGCCAAGCGTAGAAGCAGGAGCTGTCCTATCCGATATAGTTAAGTCTTTAAAAAAGATAAATTCCGAAAACCTAGTAGAATTAAAAACAAGTCATAGACAGGAGGAGGAATTTTCTTCTATCTCCAAAGCGGCTGAACTTTGTGTAAAAGAGAATATTTCTTTTTCGGAATTCCAGGAAAATCTTCCTAAAACTTTACAGTTAGATCCTATTTTTACCGGTTCGGGAAACGAAGATCTAAAAGGTTTTTATCAGATCCGATTGGATTACAAAAAAGAATGGAAAGAATTTTTAAAAAGAACTGCGGAAGATAAAATTCTACCTATATTCTCCAAACTTCCAAACCCGAATTCTCCTCGGGAATTAAAAGAATATTTAAACAAAGATCTAAATCGATTCAAGATACTTACGATTCTTAGAAATGGGATTTTCGGAAGTGAATTCATCAATAAAGAATTAACGGAGTTAATACTACATCATAAAAAAGGAAATTTAGTACAGATCGGAACTAAAACGTATTTTTCAGGACTTCCAATACTTATCACAAAAAATGATAGAGTGAGAGGAGTGTATAACGGGGATACCGGCCTCGTTTTAGAGGTCCAAACTCCGAATGGAGGAACTGAACTCAGGGCCCTATTTTTTATAGAAGGAGAGATCCGAGATTTTGCACTGGATACACTTCCTCCTCATGAGCCTGCGTTTGCGGTCACAGTTCATAAATCCCAGGGTTCCGAATATGATTCCGTTTTTATAATATATCCTCCTGATCCGGCCGACCTGAATAAGGAAGAAGTTTCTTTGGAACTTTTCAAAAAGGAAATACTATATACCGCGATCACTAGAGCAAAACGTTCTGCGTTTTTGGTTTCGGAAGAAAAACTATTGGAATATTCTCTCCGAAACCGTTTTGAAAGGTTAACCGGTTTTAAATTGAGTTAATCTACTTATGATCTCTAGTATATACCCCGTCCCAAGAAGTTGGAGGTGGAGTTTTTTTATACTCGTTACATCTTTCTACAAGTAGTTGTACCGCTTTATCTTCTTTGCCTTTTGCTTTTTCGGATTCTTTGAATTTTTTAACGGCAGGATCCCATTTACGATCCAAGTACAATGCTAAACCTTCTTCATATAGGCCTATAATTTCTTTTTTGGCGGAGGCAACACCTTTCAATTCTGAGATTGCTTCATACAAGATCACAGGTTCATTCTTACCCTTTACTCGGACTAGATCCAGCTTTCTAGTAAAAATAGAATCCTTAATCTCGGAATGGACCGAATCAGAAACCAAGACGGAAACTCCATAGTCTTTACCTGCGGCTTCCAAGCGGGCAGCAAGATTTACCGTATCTCCCATCATTGTATAAGATGCGAGAGCATCCGTTCCCATGAACCCGACTTTGGCAAGCCCGGTATTCAAACCGATCCGGATCTGCATATCTCTTGCATCCGGAATATATTTTTGGGCCTTCTTCCAACCGGATCGTAATTCTTCCAGTTTATCCAACATTTTAATCGATGCACGGGTCGCTTTTAAACAATGACCTTCCACATCTACGGGTGCGTTAAAAATACCTACGATCGCGTCTCCGATGTACTTATCCAAAACACCGTCATGATCTTTTAGGATCAATGTCATTGCGGATAGATACTCATTCAGTAACTCGGATAATTCCACGGAACTTAACTTTTCGCTAATATTAGAAAATCCTGCTACATCCGAGAAGAATGCTGTCACCCTTTTTTCGGTACCTCTTTTGAGAGCAGCGAGGTCTTTCATCGCCTCTCCGATCACCACCGGATCGATCATACTTCCTAGGATACCTTTGATCTTCTCCCTTTCTCTAAGACCGGTCACCATTTGGTTGAGTGCGACGGAAAGGTTTCCGAATTCGTCACTTCCACCCTGCTCGAATTCTACGTTTAGATTTCCTTTTCCTACTTGTTCCGCATTCCGGATCAGACGTTTGATCTTTTGGACCACAAAACCGGAAATAAACACGGCTAAAAAAATGGAAAATCCGCAAATCCCTAATGCGGAAAGTACTGCTCTGTCTCTGTTACGCCGAATGGATTCCAAACCTTCCGTTCTATCCACTACCGTTCGGATCACTCCTGAAAAATTGGAGGCCAATACGACCGTAGGAAGATCATCGGACACCTCTGAAATTAAAGGTGTCGAGTCCAATTTCCAGAGTACCTGTTCTGCTTCCGTTCTACTGTTCCCGATGATCCCGTCCGGAAAGAGAGCTTTTAATTTTGTTGTAGGAGTTTCACTTTCTCCGGAATAGATCCATTCTCTGACGGAATTCCAACGTTTTTGGAAAACTTCTTTTCCTTCTTCCGATTGAACCGATTTCCCATAGTCGGAACCGTCCGGCCTAAATCTAAGTAAGATCTGATCTTCTAAAGCGGAATCTCGAATGGAACCGAAAGATTCCACTTCCAACGCCTCCTCTTCTTTAGGAGGATTATTCCTTAAATAAGTAGCGTATAATAAATTTCTTTTACGAACTAATGCAGCATATTTTGTGTATTGGTTCTTAAATTCTTTGTCTTTAAAAGGAGGGATAGGCGGCTTCTTCTCTTTTAACTCTTTCAGTCTGGTTTCTAATATAGGAGGAATTTTAGAAAGTTCTGATAGAATTTCCTGCTCTTCTCTTAGATAATTTGTCCAAGGTCCGAGTGTACTTCTTCTGGATTCCAAAAGTTTAGCTCTTTCAGTAGATGCAGGATTTCTAAAATGAGGAGAATATAAAGCCTGCAATTCCAAACCGTTTTGTTGGAAAGAAGTAGGACGTATCTCTCCTAAAACTCCGGCTCCTTCTAAAAGAGAACTTAAGGCAGATTTTAAACCTTCTTCCAAATTCTCTTCCATAGGAGCTTGGTTCAAAGAAGATTCTGAATCGAAAATTTTAGTATCTAAAGTAGGCTCGGAAGCTTCTCCTGGAATGATACCTGAAACCGGAAATGTTTGGATCCTAAATCTGCCTGTATCTAATCCTAATTCTTTGATCTTTCTTTTTTTGGAATCCGCAAGAATGGAGACTATATTCTCATCCAGATCGGATCTAAGCTTTCGAGCTAAAATTAACTTTTTACGAAGTTCTTCTTCCGAGGCGGAGATCTCAGTATGATCCGGTTTTTCCTGATTTTCTTTTAATTCGCTCAGGCGTTTTCGGATCTGGTTCGCTTCTCTATCGGCGAATACGAATTTTTTAGCCATTGCTTGGAGACGTGCGAATTCTTTATCACTGACAACTTCTTCCCCGCCTTGTTGCAGCTGCAGCCGGATATTCTTTTCCAGGACTTGTATATCATCTTTGGAAAGATAAGCTGAATAATACGTATCCAAAGTTTTACGGACCGTGTTTTTGCCCAAGGCACCGAACAAACTGGTCTTGATGCCGAAAAAGGAGACTTTCTTTTCCTGGACTACGGTCTTGGTTGTTTTATATTTTTTTAATGCTTCCGTTTGTTTACTGACCCGGTCGCGAAATTCTTCGATCCGGATCAAACTTTGGGAAATATTATCCAATTCCAGAACGAGAGAAGAGATATATTTTCTGGAAATAGCAGCTTCTCTATCGTAACTTTCAGTGAGGATCTCGGTTTGTTGTCTCACGTAAATAAAGGAAAGTATAAGAATTGTAAGAACGATCAGACTCCCGGTAAACCAGGCGAGTTTCGCTCGTATCCCGGAATAAAATAGTCTCGGAAGAACTAGAGTAAGATCTAGGATTTTTTGCCCGAAACTCTGCTTGTGAGAAGTCTGTGTACCCATATAATAGTAACAGCGCCAGTCCGAATTTTTTCTGGCAAGCCTATAAAATTTGGAAATTTATTTCCGAATGGATTAGAACAATTTTTCGTAACTAGCCGTTCTATAGTCTGCGGTCAGGTAGAAGGTATGGTCGCAGGACGGACAACGATAGTTTCCTTTCCCCTGCACTCTCAAAATCTGGAGGCAAGCCGGGCAGGCCGTAGTACTTTCGTTAGGTTCCGCCGGGTTCGAAATTTGTCCGGAGACTAGATAATATTTTGCTTCTTCTCTAGTTTTGAAGTATGGTATCTTTTCTCTAAGTCCCAGGCGATTCCAATCTCCCATCAGACTCTCGGACAATCCGCAGGCTGCATATTGGGAACTCAAATGAGTGAGAGAAGAATTTTTGAGAGAAAGTAAACCGTTCTCGTCCCAGACTTGCAGGTCTCTGGCATCGAGTAGAATTTTATGGGGCTCACTTCGAAGTAAAGGATCCGTTTTTTCTCGGAAAGAGTTCCCGAGTATGGAATCCAGTTTGCCTTGTAAATTGACGATCAATTCTTTCACTAGAATAAAAGCCCTTTAAAGTTTCGAATCAGATCGGGTTTTTAAGCAACCCAAAAAACTCAAAAAGATTGGACTTTTCCTCACCTGCGACATTTTTTTTACTTAATGGGACAATGGAATCGTCGAAGCCTTCTCTTCCCTTTGGATTTAAGCTTCATGATCCTCTCCTATTTTTTAGCCCACCTGATCCGTTTCGAATCCACCGTATTTCTGCAGGAGCCTAACGACTTTTTTATCCCACTTTTGATCGTAGTAGCTTGTCGTTCTCTAGTATTTCTATTTTCGAATATTTACAGATCTATCTGGGCTTACGCTTCCATCCATGACCTAGTGGAGATTATCAAGACCACCATTCTTTCTTCACTGATCTCGAATACCGCACTTTTATTCTATAACGGATTCGAACATCTTTCCAGAATGATCCCTGTCATAGATACACTTCTTCTTTTAGGATTTTTGTGTATCCGCAGCCTTTCTTGGAGACTAGTGAGAGACCAGTACATTCTGCGCAAAAAAAAAGGAGAAGGAATTCCAACACTCATTCTAGGCGCCGGAAAAACTGGAGCCACACTTCTTACGGAATTAAGAAGGCATAACGATCTGAACCTTCTCCCCTTAGGACTCCTAGATGATGACGAATCCAAGATCGGAGCGCATATCCAAGGTGTACCGGTTTTAGGAAAAATGGACCAGGCGGAGTCTCTCATCCGCTCTCTGGAAATCAAAAAGGTGCTGATCGCATTCAGCAATCCGGATGGAAAGCAGATCGGTAAACTCATCAAAAGTTTCGAATCTGAAAATGTGGATTTTAAGATCCTTCCTTCCTTGGGTTCTCTATTTTTTGATCCTCCAAAAGTACAACAATTAAGAGAGATCCGAGTAGAAGACGTGCTCGGTCGTCCGGTTGTGGATCTAGAAATAGAATCCATCCGTTCTTATATCGCGGGTAAAACCGTTCTAATCACAGGTGCAGGCGGATCTATCGGAAGCGAATTATGCAGACAAGTTGCAGTATTTCATCCTGCAAAAATGATCCTACTCGATTCCGCAGAAACTCCTCTTTATGAAATCGATTACGAACTCAGAAAAGTTTTTAAAGACAGCGGGATCCAATTCAGAGCGGTAATCGCAGATATTAAAAATCCGTTGAGGATAAGTTCTGTTTTTGAGTCGGATCGTCCCCAAGTAGTATTTCATTCCGCGGCTTACAAACATGTACCCATGATGGAGATCAATCCATCCGAAGCGGTTTTAAATAATGTACTAGGAACCAAAAACTTAGCGGATATCTCGCGTATTTATGGGACCGAACGTTTTGTTTTAATTTCCACAGACAAGGCAGTCAATCCAGTAAACATAATGGGCGCTTCCAAGAGAGTTGCGGAGTTATATCTGCAGGCGATCTCCCAAGGCACCAAAACAAAATTTATCACAGTAAGATTCGGTAACGTGTTAGGTTCCAGCGGTTCGGTCATTCCTAGATTCAGAGAACAGATCAGCAATGGTGGTCCTGTGACTGTGACCCATCCTGATATTATCCGTTATTTTATGACAATCCCGGAAGCCACACAATTGGTTTTGCAAGCGGCAGCTATGGGGGAGAAGGAAGAAATTTTTCTCTTAGATATGGGAGAACCGATCCGCATCCTAAATCTTGCGGAAGATATGATCCGACTTTCCGGATTCAGACCTTATACGGATATTCCGATCGTGTTCACAGGTTTAAGGCCTGGAGAAAAACTATTCGAAGAACTGCTGTTAGATCTAGAAGGGATCAAAAAAACACATCATCCTAAAATCAGGATTGCAGCCCCCTTAGAGGAAGGAGATCCTAGCAGCTTCCAGGCCAGATTTAACTCTTTATTAGAAGCGGCAAAATCGGATCGAGAAGAAGAGATATTCTCTTCTTTTAAAACTCTAGTGCCTGAGTATAAAATACATAAAGAATATATCAGCGAGGAATCCTCGCGTAAGTTGAAAAATGATGGATAGTCCGAATTTAGAAGACATACAAACACTTCGAGAATTCAAAAAACAACTCTTCTCGGTGTATTGGGAAAGGTTCGGCACCTTCTACGTACACGTAATGCCTCATCCGGATCTAAAGATCGGAAAAAGAGGACTCCTGGGAGAAGAGCCCGAATCAGGTATCATCCTAGTCATAGGACCCCGCGCCGCAAGAGATATCAAAATAGAAGAAGAATGGGTCTACGCTGAACTACAGTTCGGCTACACTTGGGAAGAAGTATTCCTTCCCTGGGACGGAATTTTCAGATATTTCGACAAGTCCCAACAAACAGTCACTCAAATGAGAATTTATTTAGGTAAACCGGACATTCCTCCTAAAAAAGAGGAAACATCTACGGCAGAAACCAAAGAAGAAGTTTCGGATCCTGGATCCGGATCTTCTAAACGAAAAGATAATGTAATCCAAGTAGACTTCGGGAGTAAAACAAAGAAATGAGCAAATACAAATGGTTTGTTGCCGGGGACCTGGATGGATTCTTCGGCCTGATGATCGATAACCTGATCCAAATTTTGGTTCTGGTAGCTTTGTGTATCGGTTTTTGTGGAATGCCTCAGGACTTCGTATTCAGAGTGGTGATCCCTGGAGCTGCGATCTCTCTTTTAGTCGGAAATATTTTCTACGCTTGGCAGGCAAGACAACTCTCAATTTCTGAAAACAGAAGTGATGTAACTGCATTACCTTACGGGATCAATACGGTTTCTTTATTTGCATTCGTCTTTTTCGTAATGTTCCCGGTTTACCAAAAAACGAATAGTTATAAAGCTGCTTGGTCTATCGGACTTCTAGCAAGTTTTCTATCCGGTTTGATCGAATTTTTCGGGGCATTTGTTGCGGAGAAGATCCGCAAGGCAACTCCAAGAGCTGCGCTTCTTTCTGCGTTAGCCGGGATTGCACTTACATTTATCTCCATGGACTTTTTGGTCCGTACATTCTTAAATCCACTGGTTGCATTTGTTCCATTCGGAATTATTCTTTTACAATATTTCGGAAGAGTGGTATTTCCATTTAAGATCCCTGGCGGACTTATCTCCGTAATCGTGGGAACCTTATTAGCCTGGTATCTTCCCCATATCACCGGAAAACAGATGATGGACGGAGCTGCCTTACATTCTTCCATCGATTTTGGATTTAATTTTCCGGTATGGAGCGGAGTAGATCTATTCGAGGCTTGGAACCAGATCGGTATCAGAGAATATCTATCTGTGATCTTGCCTATGGGAATTTTTAACGTAATCGGTTCTTTACAAAATATAGAATCCGCAGAAGCAGCAGGAGATAAATACAATACCAGAAATTCTCTTATGATGAACGGTGTTGGAACAATTGTAGGTTCTTTGTTCGGATCTCCTTTCCCTACTACAATTTACATCGGTCATCCAGGTTGGAAGGCACTAGGAGCTAGATCCGGTTATTCCAGTTTGAACGGAATTTTCATGACATTGATCGCGTTTTTTGGTCTGGTCAGTTTTGTATGCGCTCTCATCCCTGTGGAAGCTGGAATGGCAATCGTACTCTGGATCGGTATCGTGATCGGTGCACAAGCATTCGAAGCTACACCCACGAGACATGCACCGGCGGTTGTGATCGGACTCCTTCCTGCACTAGCCGGTTGGGGAGTATTGATGATCCAAAGTGCATTTAATTATGCAGCCCCGATTTTAGCAAAAGCGATAGAAGGAACAGAGGCCGCTTCCAAAACCCAGAATATCTGGCTTTCTACAGTGCCTCTAGACCAACCGATTTTTCCGTATTCTTTAGGCGGGCTTTTGAGTTTATCCCAAGGATTTTTACTTTCTTCCATGGTTTGGGCTGCGATCGCTACATTTGTGATCGATCGAGATTTTAAGAAGGCGATCATCGCCAGTTTGATCGGTGCATTTCTTGCCGGAACAGGATTTATACATTCTTATTCCTTGGCTGGAAACGCAATTTTGAACTCTTTTCAGCTGAACCTGGGTCCATTTGTTTGGTCATATTTATCACTTGCGGGACTTTTTCTTCTCGCTTCTTTCTTGAAGAAGGAACCTAGAGCGGTCTAATAATCACCGGAATTTAGAAGACCGGCGGGCATGGAACTACCAAAGCCCGGAAAACTTCTAAAAAGGAGAACTGTTCGCCTATGGCGCTTTTTCGTAGATTTGGATTATTCGCGTTAACTAATATCGCGGTAATTTTCACGATCGGATTACTACTCAGACTTTCCGGATTGGATGTATATTTGGCCAAGTCAGGGGTTCCTTACGCTACTACCCTTTTATTCGCAACGATCTGGGGTATGGGAGGCGCATTCATTTCTTTGCTGCTTTCCAAGTTTATGGTAAAGGCCTCCATGGGAGTCCAAGTTATCGATCCTAGAAACGCATCCGGATGGCAAAGAGATCTTTTAACTAGAGTGCAAAGATTGGCTTCAGCTGCAGGACTTCCAATGCCGGAAGTCGGGTATTATGAATCTCCCGAGATCAATGCATTCGCTACAGGACCTAGCAGGAACAGTGCGTTAGTAGCAGTATCCACCGGACTTTTGAACGGAATGGACAGCGAAGAATTGGATGGAGTTTTAGGACACGAACTTTCTCACGTAGCCAATGGAGACATGGTGACCATGACATTGGTACAAGGAGTGATCAACTCATTCGTGATCTTCTTCTCTTGGATCGTAAGTAAAGTGATCGTTTCTCAATTGAATCGTAACGATGACAGAGGATCCAGCGGTGGATTTTTCATGGAGTTCATGATCAGACAACTTCTGATGGTAGTCTTCGGACTTTTAGGCTCCATAGTTGTGGCTTACGTTTCCAGAGCTAGAGAGTTCCGCGCAGACGCAGGCGGAGCAAAATTGGCCGGAAGATCCAGCATGATCTCCGCTTTAGAAAGATTAAAAGTAGCTTTCAATAGAGATCCAATCGATCAAAGAGGAGAGACCATCGCCGCTTTGAAAATTTCTAACAGAGCCGGAGGACTTGCTTCCTTATTTGCAACCCACCCTCCTCTAGAAGAAAGAATTGCCGCTCTTAGAGCAAAAGCATACTAACCTTAAACGTCGGCCTCTCTTTTCGGGAGGCCGTTCCTATTCCCATTGAAAAAAGAATTGTTTGTTCCTTTCCGGAAAATGGAATTGGACTTCGAGCCCATGTCCATAGTTAAAAGCAAAATTCGCACGATCCCGGATTATCCCCGCAAAGGAATCCTATTCAGAGACATCACTTCCCTATTATTAGATCCGGAAGGTTTAGCTCTTACCATAGGCACTTTCGTGGACCGGTACACAGGCAAAGGAATCACTAAAGTTGCCGGAATTGAAGCAAGAGGTTTTATCATTGGTGCACCTCTCGCATTCCAATTGGGAGTAGGTTTTATACCTATCCGTAAAAAAGGAAAACTTCCTTCTGAAACTGTTTCCCAAGAATACGATCTAGAATATGGAAAAGATGTGATCGAGATCCATAAAGATTCCGTGGTTCCTGGAGACAGGATCCTGCTCATGGACGACTTGATCGCAACAGGCGGGACAATGATCGCAGCAGTTCAGTTATTACAAAAGCTGGGTGCAGAAGTTCCGGAAGTAGGAGTCATCATTGATCTTCCTGATCTGGGCGGAGCAACAAAATTAAGTAAAGATCTAGGTGTAAACGTATTCTCTATCTGCGAATTCGAAGGACATTAAGACTCTAATGCAGATCCTGAAATCCGGTCTGATTGTACTAGTATTCTCTCTTCATTTTCCTCTCTTCTCGGAAGAAAGAAGTGATTTCGATCATGTGCGTAAAGCAGTCGTACAGATCAAAGTATATTCCCAAGCATTCAGCGCATTCACCCCTTGGGCAACAGACGGGGTCCGTGCAAGTTCAGGCACTGGATTTCTGATCGGAAATAAAAGAATATTAACAAATGCTCATGTAATCTCTAATGCAAAGTATGTTCAAGTCCAAAGATATAACCAGACAGAATGGTATAGGGTCAAGATACTACATGTTGCTCATGACTGCGATCTAGCGGTTCTGGAAGCGGAAGATCCTGAATTTTATAAGGACTCCACAGACCTAAGCCTGGGAGAGATCCCTGAACTCAATTCTTCTCTTATCGTCGTAGGATACCCAATCGGAGGAAATAAGGTCTCCGTGACCAGAGGGATCGTTTCCAGAAAAGAACAATCCAAATACGAACATTCTTCCGTAGACAGTCACTTAGTTTTACAAGTGGATGCTGCGATCAATCCGGGGAACTCCGGAGGACCCGCCATCCAAAACAATAAGGTGGTAGGAGTCGCATTCCAAGTCGCCACTAAAGGGGAAAATATAGGTTATCTAATCCCTACAAAAGTGATCCGTCATTTTCTAAAGGATATAGAAGACGGAAGATACGACGGTTATGTGGAACTTGGTATCGGAACATTCAATTCTTTTAATACTTCTCTCAGAAAAGCGAAAGGTATCCCTGAAGGTCTTGAGGGAGTATTTGTAACCCGTATCCTTCCTAACGGCTCCGCAGATGGATACTTAAAAGAAGGAGATTACCTGACTGAGATAGACGGGCTCTCCATCGGAAGAAACGGGACCATTACTTTGGATAAAGACGCCCGAGTAGATTTTACGGAAACTGTAGATGATAAATATTCAGGCGAACCGATCCGATTCAAAGTATTTCGTAACGGCAAATTGATCGATGTGGAATTCAAAGCCAAAAGAATGCCCGATTTCGATTTTATGAGAAATCGTTACGATACTCCGTTCGATTATTCCATGATAGGCGGATTATTATTCCAAGAGATGACCAGAGACCTTCTAGGTGCTTGGAGCAGAAGTGGCAGCACTTCCGGAGGCAGCCAGTTCTTATACAGATACGATTATTTTATAGAAGATGGGATCGGCAGGACCAAAAAAGCGGATGTGGTACTATACAGAAAATTGGCTCATCCGGTGAATTCTTCCTCCGATTATTTCCTGAACCTGGTTTTGGAATCGGTAAACGGAGAAGAGATCAATAGCCTTGCGGATCTAAAAAGGATTCTTTCGGGATCCAAGTCCAAATTCTTAAAATTAAAATTTTTGAATATAGATCTTCCATTGATCTTGGATCGGGACGAGGCTCAAAAAGCGGATTCCCAGATCAGAAGCACCTACGGTTTGGAGTAATACGTGAGATCCAAGATCCTTCTAGTCATTATCAGCATTTGTGTTTTCAGTTCGGGATTATCCGCTAAAAAACCGAAACCTTCACCTAAATCCGTTCCGAACGGGGTCGCGTCCCAGGCAAAAGCGGAAGAAGAATACAAAAAGAGTATAGTACAAGTAAAGATCTCCTACCAAGAACCTGACTATTTCAACCCTTGGAAAAAGAAAAACCCGAAGGTAAGAAGAGGAGTCGGGATCGTAGTCCCTGGAGAAAAGATCCTACTCCCTGCACATCTACTCACCCACTCCACATTGATAGAAGTTAAAAAACATTCTTCTTATGCGGAGACAAAGGCGACCGTTTCAAGACAAGATCCGGAATCCGATCTTGCATTATTAAAAATTGAAGAAGAGAACTTCTTCAAAGATTTGATCCCTTTCGAATTCCAAAAAGAGATAGATTATCCTAGACAGGTTTCCATCTACCAATTGGACAATTCCGGTTCTATCCAATCCGCTTCAGGCGCCCTCATCAGTATGGATCTGGACCAATATCCGCAGGGAATGGTAGAACTACCGGTTTTGGATGTGAATTCCACTGAAACACTGAACGGAAACGGAGAAGTTCTATTAGAAAAAGGGAAAGTAAGCGGTATACTTTTCGACTTCTCCGGAGATAAGAACTCGGGTAGAGCGATCCCTTCCTTTTTGATCAGTAAATTTTTAGGAGATTTCGGCAAAACCGAGATCCCTTTTAAAGGTTTCCGCTATAGGCCGATCATGGACAAGGCCACTAAGGATTTTTACTCTCTCAAAACAAAAGACCAGGGGATTTTAGTAGCGGAGATCTTACCGGATAGTTCCGCGGATGGAATATTAAAGATAGGTGATGTAATCCTAGAGTTCGGCGGCAAAAAAATAGACTCCAAAGGATATTTTCATCATCCAAAATACGGTAAACAGGTTCTATCTTACATAGCTCATATAGGAGACGAATTCGGTTACCAATTAGGAAAACAGATCCCGATCAAGATCATCCGATCCGGCAAAGAAGAAGAAGTCCAACTTACCTTAAAACCGTTTCCTTATTCTTCTATCCGGATCCCTCATAGGAACATTGCACCTAAATCGGAATATTATTTCGATGGCGGTTTCCTATTCGTAGAACTTTCAGAAGGTTACCTGCTCGAATGGGGAAAGGATTGGAGATCTAAAGTAGATCGCAAACTTCTATACACTTTCGATTATCATAAGTTTAGCACAGGCGACAAAAAAGAAGGTAAATTCGTATTACTTTCCCAGGTCATTCCGGACGAATCCAATCAGGGTTATCATGAAGTTTCCGGAAGATTAGTAGATCAAGTAAACGGTAAACCTATTCAATCGGTCCAAGATATATCCAATGAAGTGAGATCTTCCAAGTCCAGGTATATTACGATTTTATTAGATGATGGAACGGATGTTGTTTTGGATAAAGAAAGCCTAAATTCGGCTAACCAAAGGATCCAAAAAGAGTACAGGATCCCTAGATCCTCAATGGGCCCTCGTTAATAGGGCCTATACTTCTTCTTTTTTTATTAACAAGTTGTACGAAAAAAGACCCAAAACTAGGGTCCTTAGGAAAGAATTTTCGTTTAGTCTCGGTCTAATTTTATAGGAATGAAAGTTTGGACTAGTTTTACTGAATTTTCCCGTTTTTGAACCGGGGTTTTTACGAATCGAATCCAAACTTACGCCAGATCGGCAGCTTGCATGAGTTTTTCTGCTCAATTTTCAAAGGGATTTTTCTTTGCCCGTGAGCTGGTTTCGAAAATATGGCAGGTATAGCCGATAAGAGAGGGTTCTTATGAAACGGACCGAATTGGAGAGACGAGAAAGAGATCTCCGCAAAGCGCAAAAAAAACAAGAGGCCCTAGATAAACGCGGAGGCGGAAACGGAGTCGGCGATTTTATCGATCAGCTTTCCGGGTTATTCCGTTACGACGCAACAGAGATCTTCAATACAAAAGACGATATCAATATTCTGGAAGTTTTGGAAGAGATGCAAATGATCCTTCCCCAGAAAAAATGGGACGATGTTCTAAAAAAATCGATTAAGAAGACAGGCGTTTTAGAAAAAGACAGAGCCTATAAAGAACTCTTAGAACTTCTGAGTGTAGAAGAGAACGAGGATGAAGAGGAAGAAGTAGGCGTTTAACCGCCTACTTTAGAGAAACTCGGGGAAGTTCCCTCCCCCGAGAAAGATCTTAATGTCTTCTTGGTTTGTTGAAAGTCTGAGGTTTTGCGATATCGATATTCAAAGTTCTACCTTTGAATTCGGTTCCGTTTAGACTATTCTTCGCGTTTTCGGCTTGCTCCTCGCTAGCCATTTCCACGAATCCGAATCCTTTACCTTCAATTACTTTCGCATAAGCTACTTCTCCGTAGTTTGCGAACAGGTCACTGATTTCCTGCTGGCGAACGGAGTAATTAAGATTTCCTACAAAGAGTTTGCGATTCTGCATGCTTTCCTCGAACAAAAAATTTAGGCAGCTTCCGACTCGCGAACCGGGACCCAATTCGCCTTTCCCATAGACCATAACACTCTTTAAGAACTGCGGATTGATTTGAATGATGGTAAAATCGCGGATAGCAGGGTTTCTAAGAGAAGCAAAGCTCGGATTTGACCGATCTGATTACAATGACACGTGCGGATTTCTGAACAGCGGACCTACAATAAGACCATTCTAATTCTTTTATAAGAAGAATCAAGTCTAAGAAAAATTTTGCTGACTTGTTTGCAAAAAAACGGGGATACAAATAGGAGCCGGATCACCAGACCAGGTGACGCAGAGGTTTGGAAATGAATGCCAATTTTATTAAAAACGAAATTAGAATGATCCCTAATAAGGCCCAATAAGTCGCGCTGGGAAGGGTATCGTCTTCTTTTTCCCAAAAAATTAATAAAGGAAGGCTGAATGTAAACATTCTGGAAACATTCTCGTAGGTGGCCCAATAGAGAACATAACCTCCCGCATACGCGGTTAATAAAAGAATTCCAAAGCCTAACCTGAATGCCAGTCCCTTCTTCCAATCCCCTTTAAATAACAGATAGGTGCCGGATAAAAGAAGAAGTACCAAAGGGAATCTGGAGAATTTTTTGATCAGAAGGATAAAATTTCGATCTTCTGAAACTAGAGCCTGTTGGAGTTCCCCGAAATATCCTAAAAGCCCCCCGAATGGATCGAAAAAATGGCCTAAACTTCCAGGTGTCCATTCCGGGAATTGGGTTCTCAGGTAGAGACTCCAGGCTGCAGGCAGGACCAAAGAAGAAGCCACCCAGGCAGTTTTTCTGAAATCTCTTTCGAATAATGCGATCAGTCCCAAAGGGAAAAACAAAAAGATTGCCTGTTCTTTTGTGAGAATTGCAAGACCGGCTAACAAGGAGAAGACCCAGAATCTTTTTTTTATAAAACACCAATATGCTAAGACGCTTAATCCCATCATCACTGTGTCGGATACAAGTAAGATATAACTCCCCAAAGCGAACGGGGAAACTAGATAGAATGAACTTAGGTATTTTTTAGGTTCGGACAATAGGTCCCGGATCGCCAAATAAGAAAGATAGAAGATCCCTAAATTTAGGATGTACATCCCGAAGATGGTTGCATTCATTCCGAACCAACCGAATGGGGAAACTAAAAGTGGATAACCTATCCTGGGCGCTCTGAAACTTGTCTCGAAACCTTGGGGCCAATCCAAACTAAAACCGGATAACATCCTAGAATAATAATAAAAGATCTGTCCATCGTAACCGGCGCCTAGATTCCCTTCCTCTCCCAAAAATACGATTGCACCCGGAGGAGTTTGATCTTTGTTTTGGTCCGCGAATTCTTTTCCGAAATTTACCTGAGAACTAGGGCTCCAGGAATATTTTTTCCATACGCAAAAAGAGGAGAATGAATACAGAATGATAAAAACTACAGTAACTAGCTTAGGATTTCCTAAAGCTGCAATCCATTCAGATCTCAGTTTCTCATTCGGTAAAAATTTAGATAATGATCCGGACATTTTACTTTTCCGTTAGTGTTTCTAAAATCCAGTCCGCATACAGGTCCGAGGATCTTTCGGAAGCCTGGTAGGTCAAATGGTGAGGATCTAAGAAGGATCTTTTATCTTCAAAATCGGAGACTGCGTTTTTGAATGTATACTTAGTTTTTCCTAAGTTTTCCAAATAAGAAATATATCCTTTGTACCAAGGACTGGATCCGTATACTTCTCTTTCAAAAGGATTTTCAGGAGAATTTACGAGGACCACTTGGATACCTTGAGATCCCAAATAATCCACTGCCTTTTTCAGATATTCTAATTCGGACCAAACGAAAAACTTAGGAGAAGATGCCAATTTGATCTTTGCCATTCTGAGAGTGACAAGTCTGGACATTTTGGAACTTTCTCCCTTATATCCATAGATCCTTTCCGTATAATCTTTGGAATAAGTAGAATCGTCCATTTTAGAAAGTCTAGAATCATCTAAACCTGGGATCCGAATATAAGAGATATGTTTTCGGATCTCATTTCTGCAGAAGTTTTGAGAAAGTCTGATCCCGTAAATTTCTTCCGTTCCGAAAATCCTTGCATCCACTTGCAAAGAAGAGATCTTTTTATCGGAAGCGATCCTGAGTTTAGTTCTATCCGATCTTTCCGGAACATTAAATTGGATCGTATGCCAACCGGACTTAGGGAAAGTTTTATCGAATAAGATCGGTTTACCTTCTCCCCAAATCCTTAATGTAGTGCCCTTCTCTTGGAAGAATACACTCTGCTCGAAAACTCCATTTTTTAATTCACAATCGATCGAGAATTCTGGTTTGGCCCATCCTCTTAGATAAATACCTTCTTCCGGGATGATACCCGTATAATAATGGTAAGACCTTCCGCTTCTAAGATGGTTTTCTATCCAAGCATCCATCGGATCATATAAAAAGCTGCGGTATCGGATCACTAAGAATAGAGATCTGGAAAGAAGAGATAAAAAAGCGGATTTACCGGTTTTTAGAATATCTCGGTATTTCTCCCTTAGATATTGGGCAGGATAGATCATCCTGTTTTGATGTCTTGTCTTCGCAGAAACATCGTCCAAAGATTTCTCGGAATATTCCAAATTCTGAAAGTCAATGATGGACTTTTCTTGGTACAGAAGATTCTGTTTGTATTGGGCCAATCTTGCTTCGTTTTCCTTTTCTGTGATCAGAAAATCCAACTGAAGATCCGCAGGATTCAAAACAAAAAATACAAGTTTAGGCTTTTTAGAAGCTATATCTTCCTTATAAAAATAAAAATCGGATGGTGTAAGAGCAGGATGAGAATAAAACTCCGTGCGAATGGATGCGCCCTTTAGTTTCTCGTTCATTCTTTCCGGCAGGGAAGAATAAAGAGCCACACTACTTCCTACAATCAGTGTTCCTTTTTCGTTTTCGGAAAATTCGATCCTTCTTCTTTTTTCCAAGAAGTTAAACCACGGAGAAGTATCCCATTCTAGTTCGTTCGGAAATCCGAACAGTAAATTCTCCAGCACGATACGATCGATAAAGGAAAATAATGCGATGAATAGAATGCTTAGGTAGAGTATTTTAAATTTTATTTTTTTTTGATTCATTTGGAAGAGGTATTACATTCGGAACAAACGCCGTATAAAATAATTTCATGGGAATCCAATGTAAATCCCTTAGGCAAATTTTCCATTGGGAAAGGACAGATCTCCACATCAAAAACCCGATCGCACACTTTACAATGGAAATGATGATGATGGTCCAGATGACTGATCTCGAAACGAGAAGATTCTCCGGGCAATTGGATCTCATGGATAGAACCTGATTCCAATAGATGGTTCACCGACCGATACACGGTAGCGATCCCTATATTCTGTATGGATTTTTTGGAGATATCGTGGATTTCCTTTACCGAAAGAGGACCTTTTGCGTCACGGATGACTCTCAGGATCTCGCCCTTTTGTTTGGTATTTCGAGAGGCGGATTTTTTATCTTCTTCCATTCGGATCGGCTTCGAATCTTATCTTGCTCCAAAAAGGAAGCATATGTCAACCCGATTCCAAATTTTTGGTTTTCTTCTTTTTTGAATCCAAATACATTCGATCTTATGAGGAAAATATTTCTAATCCTCTACTTCTTAATTGCCTGTTCTCAATCGAATCATCTTATCTCCGTACGAAATTCTGAAGGAGAAATTTTAGGAAAGTATCCTAAAGAAATACGTTGGTTGGGATTCGAAGACAATCCTAGTTGGAACGATCTATCTGCATTTTCCGGATTAGAAGTCCTAGAACTAAATTCTAAAGATATAAGATCGTTGGAAGGTTTGCCTGATCTTCCTAAACTCAGATACATTCTTCTTTCCGGATCTTCAGTGAAAGATCTTTCTCCGCTCAATCGTTTTGCAAAATTGGATAGTCTCGTTTTGAATCAAACGGAACTAGGCGACCAAGATCTGAAAAACTATCAGTATTGGAATAGATTGACCAGGATTGAACTGACAGATTCTAAAATTTCCAATCTGGGATTTTTAGGACCTGGCTGCAGTGTGAGGCATTTACAGCTAAAACATACTAAGATCACCGATCTTAGGCCTTTAGAAAATTGTACAAAACTAATGGAATTGTATTTGGGAGGAACTCAGGTAAAGGACCTAAGCCCTCTATACGGTCTTACGAATCTGATCCATTTACAATTGGACGGTTCGGATGTGTCCGCAAAAGAGATTTCCGATTTTAGAAAGATCCAGCCTTATGTAAAGATCATCCCCGGTTTACGCAGGATCTTAAATTCGGAGAATGGACTGGACTAACACTATAAAGCAAGAGGCCTTGCTTCTCCGGGATTCGTGTATAAGATCATATCTCCCGGTTGAGCCTGATTTGACTTTTCGGTTTTGATCTCTCCGGTAGTCTCCACGGTTTTAAGAGAGTTCAATTCCGTTTTCCTTCCATCTTGTTTTTCTAATATAGCCTTAGCACCTTTTCTTACCCTCGAAAGACGGATCCCCCAGATGCTTGTGATACTAGGATCCGTTTTGAGTATAATTGCGGAAATTTGGGAAATACTGGAAGATTTGGATTTTTTAAGAAGTATCCCCTCTTCTTCTCCTTCTGGTCCTGGAGTTAAACGAATATCTTCCGGGCCGGATTTCCATATTAGAAATTCGAAATGATCACATTCGTAGGCTCTTGTCAAAGTCCAACGATCTCCAGGATTTTTACTTGTAAACATTCTGCAAAGTTTAGGACGAAATCTAAAAAATTTTCCGGACTCGTCTAAATTTAGTTTTCCCTCAAATCTTGTTTCTTCCCAATTTTTAGATCCGCTCACAGTTAGTTGACTGATCAACATTTCTTTTTTGTTGGAATGATTTAGATAAACCTGTCGGATATAAAACCCGGTTGGGATTTTTTTGATCTCTGAAAAATATTCTCCGCTATTCGGAATAGAATCGAATGCCGGAATTTGTGGACCTGAGATCGGATCTTTTTGTAAGGGAGAAGGACGAAATCCGCAATTATATCCTAACGAAATAATTACGATATATTGAAATTTTTTGGAAAAAAATTTCCAAATCTTCGGAACCTTTTTAGTCAATGATCCTTGCTCCCATTCGACCCTGAATAATTATTGACCTTAACAAAAAGGATCAAGGCGTAAAGCTAGTTTCCTTTTTCGATAGGAAAGATCATGAAGGTTTCGACCGGAGACGGTTTTTGGAAGTCCCTTTGTATGCCAATAGGCAGATCTTTCTATACGTTTGTGTTTTCGGTTTGTTTGATATTCTTATTTTCCGACTGTGTAGTCAGCAATGATGCGCTCGGCACACAAGATAAAACGGAACCTAATATAAACGACCTACTTTCCTTAGCCAAAGCATCTAGTTCCTGCGGAGGCAATAATACATTCTGGATCCGTAATCTTGTAAAAAACAGTTCCAGTTGTGTGCAAACGATTAAGGTAGCAGCCGGCTCTCACGTTAATATCTACGCAACCAGCGGTCTAGAATCCGCTTTAGATTACCAATATATCTCCCAGGAATTCGATTCTAAAATTTACCCCAGGTTAGGCGAAGCATTCGGCTTTTCGGACGATTTGGACGGAGATGGAAAAGTTGCGGTTATCGTATCGGATATTCAGGACGGAAGTAGTACAGGTTCTTCCTTTGTAGCAGGATTTTTTGATCCGGTAGATTATTTCCCAGACAGCTCGAGTTATGCTGTCCGCTCTAATTATTCGAATATAGTGTATATGGACGGGGTGGAACTGGTCACAGTCCGTAACTCAGATCTTGCCCAAGGAAAACCGGATACATTCTTAGCAACGCTTGCCCATGAATACCAACATTTGATCCGATTCCAATATGAAGCCAGGATCATGAGCCAAGGCGGAGGAAGAGACGAGGCCTGGATCAACGAAGGAACCAGCGAAGTAGCGGCGGATATCGCAGGCTATTCTCCTCAAATAAACAGGATCAATTGTTATAGAGGCAGGAATTCAAGCGCATGTTCCAGAGGTGCGAACGGAAATAGTATATTCGGAAGTCCTAAATTTAACTCTCTTGTAGATTATGCGTTCGCCTATTCCTTCATGAAATACCTATATATGATCTCCGGAACGGATACGGATTCCAGAAATTCATTCTTTAGAACTGGAGTCCAAGGTCCTAAGGGTTATAGAGCCTCGGATGCAACCGGATTATTCCATCTATTCAAAACAAACGCGGATAATTATTTAAATTCCTCGCAAGAAGTTAAAAATGCGCTTGGAGCGGACAGCTCCGCTATCTTCATGAAAATTTATCCTGCATTCTTATGGCAGTCTTTAGGAGATGTTTCTCCTGAGTTTGCACAATCCGGAACGGATACGAACGGAGCTTCCGGATTTTTGCAGGATATCACTAAAACAATCCAATCTTTCCCGTTTCCTGCGGCAGGAACAGATGGGGATATTCTCAGAAAATTATACGATCCGCTCAGAATACCTGAGATCACCCCGTTAGGAGAATTGAATCCGGGACAGATCCAATTCGTAAAAGCGGATCGTTCTAATTCGAATGCTATCGGAAGACTAGTATTATTAAAAAAGAATATAGATGGAGCGCTTTATTCTCTGCAGATCAATACAGAGATGAAAAGGACGGGAGATATTTCGGTGTCTTTAGGAATTACCGAGAATGACGACGAAGGTGGAGAAGAAGCGATCGTTCTTCCTGAATCGACCGACTCTCGTCCGATCTGCCCTCATGAGTTCTTTAAACTCTCTCGGAATCGGACGAAACAGAAAATTTTTAACGAATATAAAGGCCCTTAATTAAGGCATTCCGGAAAGAAGAGATTTAAATTCTCCCATTCTTTCTTCCGCAACTTTTTGTGCCGCTTCCATAGATTGGTTCACAGCCTGCTTTATACTTTTCTGAAGTAGCTTTTTATCGTTCTTAGCAAGTAAAGAATCTTCGATACGGATCTCTTGAACGGTTTGTTTTCCGTCAGTAATACAGATTACCAATTCGTTCTTGGATTTTCCCTCGAAGGACAGCGCCTCCAGTTCCTTCTCCAATTTTTTCATACGAACCCGCATCTGGTTCATTTGTTTTAGATTATCTAAACTTTTGCCGAACATCGAACACTCCCGGTCTTTCTTGATAGGATTTTCAGACCGGGAAGCGGAGCAAGAAATTAAACCAGGCTGGGTCCGGTTTCTCCTACTCTCTCCGGCAGATCTCGGATCTGTTCCGAGACAGGTTCATCGCTTAAAAAGCCTCCGGTCCTAACTGGGGCGATTCCCAAACTGACTAAGAATCCCATACTCGCAACCAAGGTTACCAGTAAGGAAGACTCAATATTGATATTTGCCCGACGTTCCATGACTGTATATAAAGTATCGGTCGTTTCGGGGGAGACTGATTAGAGGATTTCTGAGAAAAAATCTGGGCCGACCGGCAATTTTGGGGAAAGTTTGGCCGCGCCACTCGCTTCGCTCGGGCCGGGCTCTCGCCTCCGGTCAAAAAATCGCATCCGCGATTTTTGTGACCCCGGCTCCATCCCTCGCGGGTTTAAGACTCACGCAGAGTCGCGAAGACGCAAAGGATCTTAATTTTCTTCGCCGTCTCTTTTGCGATCGATCCTTTCTTCTATGATCCTAAAAAGAGAACCGTTCGGGTATTTACCCGATTTGGAGATCCTACCGGCTGGAACCCCGAAAATATCAGGGATCAGATCTTCTACATGGGAGCAGGAGAATATCTGGAAATTCCCCTTTTTCATACTTTCTCGGATCTCGCGGGGAAGGTTCAGATCTCTCATATTATCTTTAGGGATATAAATTTTATACTTCTCTCGGGTAGAACCTGTAAGTCGGATCACGTCATACCAGGCCTGGATCTTAGTGTTTACGGAACCCACGGGAAGAATATCTCCGTACTGAGAAAGTGCACCTGTCACTGCGATATTACAAGGGATTTCCAAACCGGAAAGAGCGGATAGAAGTGCCAGAAGTTCCGCACAACTTGCTGAGTCCCCGTCGATCGGAGAACTATTTTGCTCAAATAGAATAGAAGCATCCAAACCAAAAGATTGTGTATGAGAAAACATTCCTTTAATATAGGACTGTAGGATAAACACTCCCTTATCGTGAAGGCTGCCTGAAAGATTTACTTCTCTTTCTATATTGATCAGGTTTCCGGAGCCCAAGGAAACCCTGGCGGATACTTGGTTTACTTGTCCGAAATCGAGAAGAGAAGATTGCAGCAAAATTACGGAAAGACCGTTGATCCGCCCTGTTTTCTTTCCTTTGAGAGGAACTGAGATCAGTCCTTCTTTGATATTCTCTATATATTTTCTTTTATGGATTGCCGTTCTTTTTTGAATGAGAGAAGGACCTGCTTCTATCTCTGCCCTTCCCACCGACTTCTTACCTTTATTATTAAATGCTAATACTTCCCTTACGAAGGAACGAAGTTCGGAAAGATGTAAAGAAAGTCTAGTCTGGCTGTCATTCCATCTAAGTGCAAGTTCCAGAAGTGAATCCAATGCTGCTTGGTCCAAAGGTGGATAACCCGGCTTCTCCCAAGACTTGAGAAGTCCCGAAAAAACAGGAAGCCAGGATTTTTCCAAACTGATCTCGTACGGCATGTGGATCTTAAAATCGAAACTTCCGTAAAAGTCGGCATCTATCTGAGAGATAGAATCCACTTCCGTTTCTTCTCCCACTAAAATAAGCCTGAATCTGGAATCTATACTTGGATGAAATCGATTGATATTGGTGGAATCGGAACCTTCCGGAAGAGATAAAAAATCTATCTTACCCGTTAAGAGTACACCTTTCAGAAAATAATAAAGATCCGGATCTTCTACAAATGGTTTGATTGGAAGAAGTAGAAGTCCGCCGTTTGCTTCCGAAATTTTTCCCGGTCTATACTTGTTTTCAAAAGGAAAACCTGCCAGGGAGAGCAAGGTAGGATTCGGTTCTGCAACTACAGGCTGGGCTTTTACGATCTCTTCTAGGTATTGTCCGAATTGTAAAAGGTTTGCTTCTATCTCAGGACCGGTGATCAGGATATGCCGGAAGAGTCCCGGGTTTCCCAGGGCTTGGCGGAATGTTCTCACCTCTTCCTTATGAAATACTAAAAAGTCAGGCAGTCCGTTCAGTCTGGCCGGCTTTGCCGCTTTAAATCTGATCTCAGTTTGCCCAGGAAGAACCTTTCTTAACACCTTTCCCATTTTCCGTTTCGGCTTAGAATTCCTCAATTAAATAAGTTGGGTTCATACTTTTTCAGGATCCAAAATCAGCATGGAATCTCCGTAGGAAAAGAAACGAAATTTATGTTCTATTGCAAATTTGTAGGCATTCAGTATTTTTTCTTTTTCTGAGAATGCACTTACTAACAAAAGTAAACTGCTTTGGGGAAGATGGAAATTAGTGATCAGACCTTCGCAGCTTAGGATAGAATCTTCCGGTTGTAAAAACAGCCTCGTTTTTCCTTCTCCCGATCGGAAAGTTTTACTGTTCGGATCATAAGCGGATTCCAAGGCTCTGAGTGTCGTAGTGCCTACAGAAATGATCCTTTTACCATTCTTCTTAGCAGAATTGAGAAGATCTGCCGTTTCGGAAGGAAGATCGAATTCTTCTTCATGTAATTTTTTATCAGCAAAATGATCTTCGTTCAAGGATTGGAATGTGCCATAACCTACTTTCAATTCTAATTTCAGAAATTCTATATTTCGATTTTTTAGCTCTTGTAGTAGTTCCGGGGTAAAATGTAAACCTGCTGTAGGAGCTGCAACTGAACCTAGGTTTTTGGAATACACAGTTTGGTAACGGATATCGTCCTCTGATGTACTTTCTCTTTTGAAGTATGGAGGGATCGGAGTCCGGCCTATTATCTCGAATGAATTCTCATCAAGAGTAGTTTCCGTTTGGAAGATGGTAAATTCTTCTTCTTTTCGTCCAACTGTAAAAAGGAATTTTCCAGTTGCCTCGTCTGAAACTTTATCTCCTAACTTTAGCTTTTTAGAATTTCGAGTAAGTGTTTTCCAAATTCCAGGTTCTGTTTCAGAAAGAAACATTGCCTCATGTCTTCTTCCTGTTTTAGTAACCAAAAACACTCTTCGTTTGGAAACTCTGGTTGCATTTGCCACCAATATATCTCCTTCTCGGAGATAGTTTAATATCTTTGAAAATTCTGTTTCTTCTTTTAAAAAACCCCGGGTCCTTCCTAAAACAAGCAGCCTACTCTTATCTCTTTTTTCCGCAGGGAATTTTGCGATCTGGTCCTCGGGAAGTTCGAAATCAAAATCAGACAGATCTTGGAATTCCATTCTTCCAATGAATTCGATCCGAAGAATTCGGGAACCGATTTTTAATTTCTTGGCTTTTTCGGGCGGACAGAAAAGAGTACCTGAATGCGGATCGACCTCAAAAAATCCGGCCCTGTTTTAGTATTCATTCTATTTTTAGCTTTTCTTTACGCAAACGGGTTCAGCCGCACGGACCTATCTTCCGATTTTTCGGACTATTACGAAGCCTCCCGTAATTTCAAACAAGGCAAGGACCTATACAGCTTGGATGCTCTGTCTGAAGTGATCCAAGAATTCGAAACCGGCAAATTGAAAATAGACCAAATATTCGATCCGGAAGTATTCTTTAGGATCAAAACAAAAGTGGAAAATGTAGGCTCCTATATTTATCCGCCGACTTTTGCCTTCTTGCTCATCCCAATCTCAGGACTTCCTTTCGAAGTCGCCTCTCGGATATTTTTCACGATTAATTTTATCGCTCTGGTCTTAAGCCTGCTATTGATCGGAAAACTTTTAGGAAGAGAGAAATCATTCCTGTTCTTATCAGCGGTTTTACTTTTATCTTTAAGATTTGTAGAAAATCACCAGAACAATAACCAAGTAGGGTTCTTACTCCTATTTCTAATTTTAGTTTCTGTTTCCGTCCAAAAGGATTGGTTATCAGGACTTATTTTAGCTCTCGCAATCGTGATCAAGATCACACCTGCTGCATTCTTGTTTTATTTCTTATACAAAAAAAGACCGATGGTGATCGTTTATACGATCATCTTTGCCCTAGGCTGGATTGCACTGCCGGCGTTGTATAATTCGGAGTTCACTTGGAAGATGAACCAAACCTGGTATGATCTGGTTTTAGATAAATATCTAAAGTCTCCCGCTTTGCGTGCATGGAAGAATAACCAAAGTTTGAATTCTACCCTCTCTAAATACTTTTTAGCATATTCCGATTTGCTAAACCAGGCAAGATTCGGGATGCCTTTTACGACTTTAGCCGTAAATCAGGTAAAGATCATCTCCGGGATTTTAAGCTTAGGGATCGCAGGTCCTTATTTATATAGAGTGTTTAAAGGAGCTTCGGAAGGATTTGTTCTATCAGGGCTATTCTTCTTTTCCGTAATTTTCAGCGGGATCTCTTGGATACACGCATTCGTATTCTTATTATTCCCGACTGCATTTGCTCTTTCCAAACTTTGGCCGGAACAGGGAGAACCTCTTTTGGTCTGGGAAAAATGGAAATCAAAATTAATAGAATATAGATCCGCTACGATCTTTATCTCCATCTCCATATTGGTTCTACTCTTGAACAGAAGTTTTATAGGGAATATTGCGGAAGAAGCGATATTGATGTTCTCCTTCTTATTATATACTTCTTTGATACAATACGTATGCACTTTTTATTCGGACAGGACCGCTTAGGCCGTTCATAATCTTATGCTAAAAAAGGAAAATTTAAAATACAAGCCAAGGGTTGCGGTAGACGCAAGACCCTTGTCTTACGGGATCACAGGAAATTCCAGATACCTCGCAGAAGTTTTGCAAAGACTTTTGCGTCCGGATTCTCCTTTAGAATATTATCTTTATTCGAATAAACCTATTCATCCCGTATTCAATCATCTGATCGGGCTTACTCCCACTTTTATTCCCAGCAAACTCCCAGGAGTTCTATGGTTAAATTTTATCATACCTTCTTTGGTAAAAAAGCATAGGATAGATCTGTTTTGGGGAACCTTACAATTACTTCCTGCATTCGGTCTTAAAATCCCTACTTTAGTAAATTATCATGACCTAAATTTTAAGTCTGCACCTGAGACAATGACCACCGCAAATTATTGGCAGCATAAGATCATGTCTCCGATCACTTTAAAAAAAGCGGATAAAGTTCTATGCCTTTCTCAAAATACTAAGAATGATATTCTAAATTTTTTACCCGAATTAGAACCAAAATTAGAAGTAGTGTATCCGGGAGTCCAAGGTTTTGGATCCGTATCAGCACCTGAAAAAACTCTGCCTAAAAATTTCCTATTCTCCGTTGGTACATTAGAACCCAGAAAAAATCTAAACACTCTTGTAGAGGCATATCTTACCTTAAAAAAAGAAGAACCTAATTTTCCTTATCCTCTTGTCTTAGCGGGAAGACTAGGCTGGAAATCGGAAGGACTCACCTCTATTCTAAAGGAAGGCGGTTTAGAAAAGGACGGAGTTTATTTTATAGAAAATCCGGATGATTCTAAACTAGGTTGGCTTTATAAAAATTGTTCTTATTTTATCTTCCCTTCTTTGCATGAAGGTTTCGGTCTGCCATTACTCGAGGCGATCCGAGAAAACAAACCTTGTATTGTTTCGGACATTCCTGTGTTTCACGAGGTTTTGGATGAGTTTACAGATTCTTTCGTTTCTCCTAAGAATTTAGAGGCTTGGAAAAACGCACTTTCCCTTGCCGGTAAAAAAGGGATCTATGGCAGAAAGCCGAGTAGAAACGATTGGTCTTGGGATTCCACCGCAAAGCTGGTCGAAAATTCTCTCGTAGAACTTTGGAAATCAAGAAAGAAAAACTCCTAGGCCCTCAAGTATGAACAAATCCGATACATCCAAGTCCGTATGGTGGAATTGGGAGAATTCCGAAACGGAAATAAGATCCTCATTCTCCAGGATCAAAAAAAGTAAATTAAAGATCAATTATATACCTCCGGTCCTGGCGATCGCAGCTTACGGAGTATTTTTATCCTATTTATTCCCTTTTAGAGCTACTGTCTCTCTTTGGGTTTTCAAGTTTGTGGAACTTCTGCAGATTACCAAAGTACTAAAACTTTCCCTATTAACGGATAAAAGATTATACGATTATACTGCACTTTTTGTGATCTCTTACATCGCATTTGCATTCTTCTTGGATCTGATCCGATTCTTAAAAAAGAACCTATTCCAAACTTTCATTACGGAAGAAAACAGGCTCGCAGTTACTAAATGGGGATTTTTAGGAAAAGAAACCATTCGTTGGAATCCGGACCAAACGGGTTTACAGATCCATCATAAATCGGGATGGTTCCGTTCCCTTTTAGGTTTGGAAAAACTTTCTTTTAGAATTCATATCAACGAAGCGGAGAATTCAGTTCTCGCGGAATCTCCTTACTTCTTTTCAAAAAGTAATTCTGATTTTTTATCCTCCGTGTTTAGATCCGTTTAATGTTTAAACGTTCTCTAGAAAGCCTGGAGTTCCTTAAAAAAGCGGAGAATATATTTCTTTCTCCATCCATTTGGGCGGGTTTTCTATTCCTGGTTTGTTTTACAGGGGTCTTATTTTTATTCGATCTTAGATTTTTGTCCAGGCATTACGATTGGGATTCGATCGTATACACTCACAATATCGTAACCAACAAATACTGGAAAGTATTCTTCAATCCGCATCATATCGGTTTCGAAAGTACGGGATTATTGTACTTAAAATTTTGGTATTGGTTTCATGGACCTGACTCTGCAATGTTCGGGTTAAGACTTAGGGTTTTAGTAGTAGCATCCTTCTTCATTTTTATACTTATGTTATCCTATTGGAGATTATATAAAGATCTAGCAGGAGCTGTTCTTTTGGGACTGGCAGTTCATTGTTCCCAAGGATTTTGGTTTTATGCCCAGCATAATGACACTCCGCTTATCCATTCCTGTTTTACTGCCGCCTTATTTTTACTTTGTGTTTGGAATTCTAAGAACGGTTGGTCTCCCGGCAAACTGTACATCGCAGGTTTTTTGCAGGTCTGGAATGTTTATTATCACCAATCAGATACGATTTTTCTAACATTCGTTCCCGTTTCCGTTCTTCTTGCGGATAAATGGAGAGGTAGAAATTTCGAATATTCTTATAAGCTAAAACTGATTTTCGTATATTTATTTTCTGTAATTCTTATTCTTACGGTTTCTTATCTGTATGTCGGATTTATACTTCTAGAAAGGAATTTAACCGCTCCGATCGAAAGTGAGAAAAATTTTGCGAACTGGCTATTCTTATACGCTTCTCAGGAAAAATGGGGAGCAGCTCCCGGACCTAAAAATTATATCATGAATTTTTACAGAGGGATCGGGGATGCCTTCCTAAATTTCGAAGGCGTGAAGAACGGGCTCAGGATCAATACAAACGATCTTACATCTCTCAAAAGTTTCCCTTATAATTTAAATTTAGGATTTTGGATCGGGATCTTATTTTTAGCGTTCGTAAATTGGATACGTCTTTGGAAGTCCTATAAAACGGAACTCATTCTTCTATTCTTTTGGCTGATCCCTTCTTTCGTATTCTACACTTGGTGGGAAGGTTATTTTTTCGAATTCTGGGTATCTTCCGTGATAGGGCTTCTTATCTTTGCTGCCTTAGTATTTCGTTCTTTAGAATTTGAGAACTTCAGATTCGGAATAAGATCCATCTCTCATATTATTTTATTCTCTTATGTGAGCTTACTTTTTTTAGTTAATTTCACTTATTCTACTCTTCCTAGATCAGAAAGATCCCATAAAAGTTTTATAGAAGGAATTGAAGATAAGTACGAGGATATTACTCCTGAACCGGTGTATCGAAACGAGTAAATAAGTGCTTGTGGGTTTCCCTCAGTCCAAAAAACTGCACAGGAGTCGAGGACAAACGAACGAATGCTGTTCAATTCAGCCCATTTTCTCGTATTTTTGCCGATCGTTTTGATCCTAGCAAAGATCTTAAAAGGTACATACCAAAGAGTTTTCCTTCTTCTTGCCAGCCTCTACTTTTATAATGCTTGGCATCCCGCTTCTATAGTTTGCAACGATATCAGGACCTCTACTTGGTACGAGAACTGGATCGATCTATCCTTCTGTAATTTTAATATCAACTTATACATCATCATTCTGATCGTTTCCATGATCGTGGATTACGTTGCAGGAAGATTAATGAGCGGAGAAGGAGTTTCTGAAAAGTTCAGAAAGTTATGCTTAGTCGCTTCTTTGATCACAAATCTCGGGATCTTAGCTTATTTTAAATACACGAATTTTTTATTAGAAGTTTTTGCGGATCTATTCAACCAGATCTCTACAGGCGAGTCTCTTAAGATAGAACATCTAAAGATCATTCTGCCTGTCGGTATTTCCTTTTATACGTTCCAGTCCATGAGTTATACGATAGACGTATTCCGCAGGAACTTAGAAGCACGTAAGTCCTTCTTAGACTTTGCATTGTACGTTTCCTTCTTTCCTCAATTAGTAGCCGGACCGATCGTTCGCGCCCACACTTTTTTCAGGGATCTGGATGATACTCCTAAGGTCACTGCAGAAGATGTGCAGATAGCTTTTGCTCAGATCTTAATGGGATTTACCAGGAAGATCGTATTTGCGGACAACTTGGCAAAGGTAGTAGACTTTACATTCAATAATTATAAAATTCTAAATCCTGCAGAGATCTGGGTAGGAGCGATGGCTTTCGGCTGGCAGATCTATTTCGACTTCGCAGGTTATACGGATATTGCGATCGGAACGGCAAGACTTTTCGGATATAAATTCGATCCGAACTTCAACTTTCCGATGGTCGCAAGGAATATCGCGGACCATTGGTCCCGCTGGCATATTTCCTTCTCCACTTGGATCAGGGACTATATTTATATCCCTCTAGGCGGTTCTAGAGTAGGAGTTTTAAAAGGATATAGAAACCTTTTTATTACCTGGTTATTCGCAGGTATCTGGCATGGAGCAGCTTATCACTTTGTAAGCTGGGGACTCTGGCAGGGGGTCATGCTAGGTATTCATAGAGAATATTCCAGAACCAAGGTTGCCGCCTGGCTGAATGAAAAAGGCGGATTAAGTTACGATATAGGTGCTCGGGTATTCACGATGTTCTGCCTTTCCTTCGGATTCATCATGTTCCGAGCAAAAACAATGAAGGCTTCCTGGGAAATGATGAAGTCTCTCGTATTTGCCGTGCCCGGCGGGGTCTATTCCGTTAAAACGTTCGTAAATTATGATTACGGAATATTACTAGTGATCTGTTTCATTCTTTCCTATTATTTCTCCCGAAACCCGATAGAAACGATCGTGGAAAACAAGAAAAAGTTCGGTGTATTCGTCACGGCGAATCTATTTATCATTCTGTTCTTCGGAGCAGGAGGTCAAAACTTCCTGTATTTCGATTTCTGAGGCGAATATGAATCCGTATATCAGTTTGATCCGTCAAAGAAGTTTTTGGATCCCAATTTTAGTATTGGCGCTATTCGATCTATGCCTGCAAACGGGAGTTTATAGGCCTTATCTTAAAAAAGGATCCTTTGCCGCAAACGTTATCCGAAATACTGATTATGTTTTGGAGAAAAAGGCCGAATTCGAACCTACAATACTTCTTCTTGGGACCTCGGTCGCCCACCAGGGACTTTCTCTCAAAACTCTAAACGAAACATTGGAACCGTACGGAGAGAGGATCCAATCCATTGCTATGGAAGGAACCGAGTTAGTAGTGCAAGACTCACTTGTACGTAACCTTCTTCCTAAATTCCCTAAAGTACACACCGTTTTACATATACTAGAGATCTCTACACCTTGGGTAGACCAGGAAGATCTACAGATCCATACTCTTGCTATGTTAGGAGAGTTGGATAGAAGGTTGGCATTCCCTTTAATCTACGAATTCAACTATAATGTACGTTATGACGACCTTGGGTTTCTGGCGTTCAAGAGTATCGCATACAGAAGAGATATCCGCGACTTTATTTTAGATCCTTCCAAACGTCTGAAAGATATTAGCAGAAGAAAAAAAGAAGTTAAGCTCACTCCTTGGCCTCATGAGAATACTAATCTTCCTAGTATCAGCATGTTCCCGGAAGTGAAGGATATCAAGTCCTGTATGAAGGTCACGAATCCTGGAAACGGTATCGCAGCACCTGCCGGCTCCGACCAATTCCATAAAAAAGCGATTTGGGACACCTGTGCTTTAGGAGAGAGAACTCCGGTTAAAGTAGAAAGAACCAAACCGGTGAATAACTACTTCCATAGATTAAAAATACTGCATAATGATATTCGCCAAGTCGGTTTGGAGAATGGGCATAAGATAAAGATCATCGGAGTGATCGCGCCTTATAGCGAGATCATTAAAAATTGGAGAAGCCCGGACAGAAATCGTATCTGGGAAGAAGAGATCCGAAAGATCGACCCAAACACTCGCCTACTCGATTACCAAGCGAGCTTGGACGGGCAAAATAATGGGGATTATTATTACGATCTGATCCATTTGAATAAAGCCGGAATGGAAAAATTCTCAGCTATTTTCTCTGCCGACTTACCTTCTATTCTAGGATTAAGCCGTAAATAAAGATGATCTTTACCTCCACTTTATTTTTCGTATTCTTCCTGATCGTTTATATTCTGTACTGGTCTTGGGATAGCCGTAAATACAGGGAATGGATCCTATTAATTGCATCCCTGGTATTCTATGCTTCTTGGAATCCTCCTTTTCTTTTACATCTATTAGGGATCGTATTCTTAAATTATCTTTTTCTAAAGCCGATCGCCAAAACAAAAAGTAAAAAGCTTCTTACGATCATCGTTTTGATCGATCTGATCAATTTAGGAATATTCAAATATTTTTATTTCGTATCGGATAATCTTTTCTACATAACAAATTTGTCATTATTCAACACGAGCACATTCTCCTTTAGGATCATTCTTCCTTTAGCGATCAGCTTTTATACATTCCAAGTAATGGCATTCGTGATAGATGTGTATCGCGGAAAAGTAGAAGAACTTCCTAACTTCTTCCATTTTACTTTGTTCTTATTATTTTTCCCTCAGTTGGTCGCAGGACCGATTATGAGAGCGAAAGACTTTTTCCCAAGACTTGAAAATCTAAGAATTCACAAAACCGCGATCTTTACGGGATTATTCCTGATCGGGCTCGGCGCATGTAAGAAGATCTTAATTGCGGATAATTTAGGCGGTTTGATCGATCCTGTATTCTTAAGGCCTAAAGAATATGGAAGCGGATCCTTACTCTTAGCTACAATAGGATTTACCTGGCAGGTATATTCGGACTTCTCCGGGTACACCGACGTAGCAAAAGGCTGCGCTTTATTATTTGGATTTAATATTCCAAGAAACTTCAACGCTCCGTTCTTCAGCAAAAATATCCACGAGCTTTGGAGAAAATGGCATATCACCCTTGGGACCTGGCTCAAGGATTATATCTACATTCCATTAGGCGGAAGCAGAGGCTCCGAAACCAGAACGAATATCAACCAAACGATCACATTTGCTTTGGGTGGTCTATGGCATGGAGCCAACTGGACTTTTTTAGCCTGGGGACTTTCTCATGGACTGTTCTTGTTTGTAGAAAGAACATTCGAGAGAAAAGGTATCAAGATCCTACCCGAAACAGGAAAATTTTTCACCGGGATCCGGATCTTTTGGACCTATACTTTATTTACTCTTGCGGCGGTATTTTTCCGTTCATTTAGTATCGGAGATTGTTTTTATATTTTCGAAAGTTGGTTCTATCATATTCGCCCGGAACAAACAAATACTCTATCCTTCAATTTGGTGATCCCTTATATTATAGGCGGATTTATTTTTCACGCCGCGGAAGCTCCAGCGCACTATCCTCTTTGGTTCCAAAGAAATAGGATCAAACTTTTACTTGCTTTCCTTTTGATCGGAGCTTTGATCTTCGGAAATTACGCAGGCAAGGGACAAGACTTTATTTACTTTGCATTTTAGATTATGAAAAGAATCCCTTTGTTACATCGAAAAATTCTTTGGATCCCTCTCGGGATCGCGGCATTACTCTTAGTATGGGACAGGATACTTTCTTCCGAAAAGATCAGGCCTTATACGGAAACTGGTGCAGAATATTATTTTTATAATATGAAGGATAAGGTTCTTTCTACCATGAAGAAAGAAACCGATTCTAAAAAAGAAGACCAAAAGGTGCTCACATTCTTCGGAACCTCTCATATGGGAGAATTCTCACTCGAGGAATTTGAAAAAGAAAGCCCGGGTCTGATCGTATACAACCTTTCCGGACCTTCTGCCCCTTATTCTTTTCATAATTTCACTTTAGAAAAACTTCTTTCTAGAAAAATCCCTTTGGACTATGCGATTTTAGAATATTATCCCGATTCAGGAACGGACTTCGCAAATAGATATCCATTACGTTATTCTTATGATTTTCCATTTTTCTTAAGATATTGGAATATATTCTCCACGAACGAATGGGATAGTTTTTTAAAAGCCAAAGTCTTCCGCACTTCAGTATTTCCTCCAAGATTTAAAGAAGCTTTTTCCAGGATCAAAAATCCAGGGGAAGTCCAACAACTCGTATTCATTCGAGATATTCTGATCAATGAATCCGACAAGTTTAAGGGAGGGATCCCGAACGGACTTCTGGCAAATACTCCTGAAGATAAATTAGGATCGGAGTCCGAGAGAATTTTTAACGAGTCTTATAAAAATTTCAAAAGTTCCAAAGTACAAGAGTACTTCCTCAGGAATTTCTTAAATACCGCAAGAGAGAATCATATTAAAGTAGTTTTATGGACTCCTTTATTATATTCCACATTCTCTGAAAAAGTCAGATCCGCTCCATTTTTCCAAGAATGGATAGATCTAAGAAATAAACTCATCCAAGAATACCCGGAAACTTTGGTACTCGATATGGAAGAATATCGTTCCAGAATGAAATGTCAAAAGTTCATAGATCCTCACCATCTAAGCGGTGGATGTTATGCAGAGCCTACTAGATTTCTGGTGGAATTTTTGCAGGAAAAGGGAAATCTTCCTAAAACAAGATGAACTTCGACGAAGCCCAAAAGACGGTAGATGATTGGATCAAAACCATCGGGGTTAAATATTTTTCCGAACTTACAAACCTAGCCATCTTAATGGAAGAAGTAGGTGAATTTTCCCGCTTGGTCGCAAGAAAATACGGAGACCAATCTTTCAAAAAGGGAGAAGATCCGGAAGGTCTATCCAAGGAACTAGGGGATATACTTTTTGTTCTGACCTGTTTAGCAAACCAGATGGGAATTTCTATGGAAGAAGCTTTTAAGGCCACTTTAGAAAAGAACACAACTCGTGATAAAGATCGTCATAAGAACAATCCTAAGTTAAAAGATCTTTAATATTATTTTTGTCCTTGGACAGCAAGCTCCAGGGAAGAAGCTCCCGACCTACTGAGTAAATCCAATACTTTTACGATCTCTTCGTAATTTGCGGTTTTATCCGCGAAAAACCGGACTTCTTTTTCTTTTACAAGTCCTTGTTTTAATTTTTCTTCCAGGACCGCTTTTTGGACTTTTTCCTCCCCTATTCTATAAGAGCCATCCGGCAAAAGAACAAATTCTACTCTTTCACCTTTTGGGTCTTCTCCCTGCCCTACTTTAGGAAGTTCTAATGGAATAGATCTGATCTCCTTTCGAAAACTGACCGCTAACATTACAAAAACTAGAAGTATAAATACTACGTCTATAAAACTGGTCAGATCTATTCCTGGATCTTCTTCTTTTAAGATAGACTTTTTCATTTTTACTTATCTAGGAGGGATTTTTAACCAGGACAAGGCTTCTCTTTCCAAGTCCAATAATCTATGTTTTAAAAATTGAAAACCGAATAAGGAAGGGATCGCCACGAACAAACCTAGGATCGTTGTCACGAGTGCAAGTTTGATCCCGCCTGCAAAAGCATCTAAGCTGACTGTTCCTGCTGCTTGCAAAGAAGAAAATGCCTCGGAGATCCCGAGCACAGTCCCTAAAAGTCCGAGCATTGTAGAAATTCCTGCCAGATGTTTTATCCAGGATAGTTTGGTTTCAATGGGAAATAATACTTCTGAAAGTTTTTCTTCCCAAATGGAAGGATTGTTTTCAGTGATGAAGTTTTGTTTTAAGGATTCTTTTCTTTTGGGAAGAATACTCCATACATGGATAAAGGTTCCGAGATTCCAAACGGAAAGAAGGATGATCAGGCTGGAAACCCAATCCAATCCTTGTAGAAAGCCTAGGTCTTTCATCGTTTCTCCAAAATACGGGGGCTTCTAGTTTCTGTCATCCGAACAAAAATCCAAATCCCTCTTGCACCCTAGAGATTTGTCAAAATCCTGAGGGAAATGGCCTCTTTTCAAATGCCTTCTTCAGACACGAAGGCGGATTTCGTTCGAGTAAATTTCAATAGGATCGCTTCCAAGTACGATCGTTTCAACGATTGCAGCAGCTTCTTTTTGCATAGATCTTGGAAGAATAGATTGGTAGAAGAGATCGAAACAGAAACCAAGGGGCCGATCCGAGTTTTAGATCTATGCTGCGGAACCGGAGACATCTCCATCCGTCTAGAAAGATCCCAAAGAGTGGAATCTTTACTAAGCCTGGACTTCTCCGAAAACATGTTAGAAGTCGCAAAAACAAGACTAGAAAAACCGATCAACCAAGGCAGAGTAAAAGTTGAATGGGGAGATGCCACCAATCTTTCTCAGGTCAAAACGGAAAGCCTGGATGCAGTCAGTATAGGTTTCGGTTTAAGAAATGTGAATGATCTAGACAAGGCTTTGTCAGAAATTTATAGAGTGCTCAAACCCGGCGGAGTATTCGCCAACCTGGATGTAGGAAAGGTCAAGAATCCTTTTATAAAAGCATTCGCTGATTTTTACTTTTTCAGGATCGTTCCTCTTTTCGGTTATGTACTTTGGGGAGGCAAAAACGAGATGTTCGATTATTTGCCGGTATCTTCCCTTTATTATCCGGACCAAGAAGGTTTAAAATCCAAATTGGAACAAGCAGGCTTTGAGAAGGTCCGATATACTAACTTTGTATTCGGAAATAGCGTCCTCCATATAGGAAAAAAACCTAATAGACCGTAGTACCAATCCTTTTCATCCCGTCTCCTTAAGGTAAAGAGATTAGAGTGGGGTAACCCTTCATGAAGAAGTTCCTAGCCTTGGCGATGATTGCCGGGTTTGTTTATAACTGTGGCCATAAGAAGAATGGCCTTTTATTACCGTTTTTTTTCTTAGGAAGCCAACATACCGCAACCGGAGGAGTTCCAGGAAACACCGGTAGTCCTGGAGTGGTATTTGTTCCAGGAGACGGTTCCGGAAATCCTGTAACACCTCCTGCAGACAATACTGATAATAGCGGTGGTTCCACTACTACTCCATCGGATCCTAATTCCAATTCAGGAAGTGGGAATTCCAACAGCGGGTCTTCCGGCTCCGGCAGTTCCAGCGATTCTTCCGATCAAGGCTCTTCTAATTCGAATAGTTCAGATTCTTCTAATACATCCGGATCTTCCGGTAACTCAAGTAGTTCCGGAAATTCGGGAAGTTCTAATGATTCAGACTCGGGATCTAGCTCTTCTCCTTCTGATACAGCAAGTAATAGCGGTAATTCATCCAGTGGAAGCGGCAGTTCCGGATCTTCAGATCCAGGAAACAATACTTCTTCCAATAACAATTCCGATTCTAACTCATCCTCCGGAGATTCGACTGCATCCAATAGCGGATCATCCGGTTCCGGTGGATCCAGCAATTCTTCCGAAACTCCTACGGTAGCTGTAGTAGTGGTAGAAGATCCGAAAGGAGAACCTAGTTTTAATTACAATACTACGATCAATATTCCGCTGAACCTTACAGTTTTGGATAATAAGTCCAATGTGGTAACCGGAGCTACTGTTCTAGTATATGATGAAAATAATAATATACTATTCCAAGGTGTTTCCGATTCTTCCGGAAAAGTAACAGGAACATTAACTGTTCCGACTTCGGTTGGAAATATTACTGTAGATATTTCGATCGGTGGAGAATCCATTTCCCAATATATTAGCTTAGAATCAGTCCTCGGAATTAACAGAACGATCAGATATGAAGTCAATCTTCCTGCAGTTCAGATTACCGATACGGACGGAGACGGAATTCCAGACGATACTGATATATATCCGAACGATGCTACTCGTTCCACAGAAGTTGCTTATCCTACCGAGGGAGTGTTCACCGTAGCTTATGAAGATCTTTATCCTTCTGCCGGCGATGCCGACTTCAACGACTACGTGATCCAATTCAAGAATGAAGAAGATCTAAACTCTTCCGGAAAGATCGTAAGATTAAGAGGAAAATACCAACATGTCGCTAAGGGTGCAGGTTATAAACACCAGTTTTATATCAAATTACCTGTGGATGTAGGAGCTTCCATTACCTACAAACTTACCCAAGCGGACGGAAAAGTAGAAACTGCAACAAACACCGTAAGTGTAACTGCTGCGAACTTGAGATCAGGTTATCAGATCTTTGATGATTCCAATAAGACGATCAGAGGACAGAACGTTCACCCTGGTGATGTGTTCAAACCCGGATTTATCGCAACAGTAGAGATCGTATTCAATGCTCCTGTAGAAAGAGCTAAATTGGGATCCTTCCCTTATGATCTGTATGCGTATGTGATCAATACCAAACAAGAGATCCATTTCCCAGGATTGTATAAGAACAATAATGGGATCGACAAATATCTGGACAACACAGGATTCCCTTGGGCGATCTTGGTTCCTGGAGCTTGGAAATATCCTTACGAAAGATATGATATCAGAAAGGATTCTGAAACAGGATATTCGGAGTTCAATCTTTGGGTATCTTCCGGCGGAAAAAATTACAAAACTTGGTACTACGATGTGACCAACGAGTCCAAGGTATTCCCTGTTCCGAGCGATAGTAGTTTACTAGGTTATTTGTTTCTCTCTGTGAAAAAATTCGCGATCTTCTATTCTCTGGGGTTAGTGATTGCCGGAGGAATTGCGGTTTATTTACTGAGAAAAAAACAAAGTCTAACCGCATAGAAATCAGAAACCCCGCTTAACAAATATTGCGGATTGAAAGGCGTCGCTTAAAATTGTCGGGCGGCGCCTTTTTTATTGAAGCGAATGGAAAATTGGATCTTTTTAGGCAAACCTATCTCTGCGATTCTCGCCGCCTGGTTTTATTGGGACTTTTATCGTAAGACCTATTACTCCGGACAAGGAAGTACATTCACAACATTCGCATTCTTTTACGGAATGATCGCAACCGGGATCGCTCTTGCCTGGGAAGTGGGAGTATTCGATCTATTCGAAAATTATTCCGCATTCTCCAGGGCAATGCTCACGGGAGCCATTCCGGAAGAAACTTCCAAAGCGATACTGATATTTATATTTTTAAGACAGGTTAAAAATTCCTCCAATCTTGCAGATGGATTATATTTCGGCCTGACTCTGGGTGCTTCCTTCGGTTGTATAGAGAATGTATTCTATTCTTTTAAATTGGACTTTTGGCAGGGTCTACTCAGGTCGGGAACTTCCTTACCTTTGCATACTTTCTCAGGTGGTATATTAGGATTTTTTATTTTAAAATTCCTGCAATCTAGAAAAGGAAATTTTTCTGCTTTAGATCTGATCTCAGCATTCTCCTTTTTGGTCATTCTTCACGGGTTCTATAATTTCTTATTGATACAAGGGGGACTCGGAACTGTTTATATTCCTTTGATCCTTGGACTTTCTTTTTTGACTTTAGAATTACTCGTGGTACAAGCAGAAGTAACACTTCCATTCGAGTTATTGCAGGCGGAAAATCTATATGTGGATGATTATTCCATGATCCGCAGATTTTCCAGATACGATTCCTGGTTAAGAGCTGCTCAATCCAAAGAGAATGTAAAAGAAATTCCTTTATTAAGGGATCTTTCTACAATTCGATCGTTTCTCTCTGTTTTGTTATTCGGTGTTCCCATCTTTTGTCTGAACTTTTATCTATTCGTTCCGGAATGGATCCCATACTATTTAGCAAATATAAGCTCTTTAGAATTTATCACATTATTCATGGAATATCCTGCATGGTTAGGATTTCTGTTCCTGCTTAGAGGTATGATCAACCCATCTTTCTTTCGGGAAAGAATTCTGAAAATCCCGCTATTCCTTTCCGTAAACTTAGGACCTCAGGGAGATGAGGAACCAAGCCTTGCTTATTCTCTTTCCAGAAAAGGTTTTTATTCTCCGGTGATCCGAGAACCTGAACTAAATAAAGAAACCACTGTTTCCTTTTATATAGCAGGAAGAAATTTCGAGAAGATACCTGTCGTTCCAGTTTGGAAAAATTTCAGACCCGAAGATCCAAACCATGAAAGCGGTGCATTGTATAGATTCCCCAAGATCCCTTGGGGACTTTTAGCCTGGAGATGGTCTATCCGGATTAAACAACAGTATCGAAATACGATAGATGCGTTTTCTAGAACGAAAACTTGATTGAGAATTGTGAATGTTGGAACTCCAACAATGTGCTCCGGTTACCTAATACGATTCAGACCGTCAAAATCGTCCGTTCCGATATAGAACTCAGACGGCCCCGCTTGGTACCAAGAAATCCTCATTATCTTTGCAGTTAATGTCTTAGCTCCTGCGGGAACTCCTAAACCTACTTGGTTCACAGTAGTATTCAAAGGAGTACTTCTGGATTGTAATTCCACACCATTTTGGTCGGAGAAGATCCAACGGATATAAACAGGCTTTCCTGCTTTAGGAGCTTCTTCCAAAGCAATACGTAAGCTGATATTTCCCTTATCGCCCAAAATCCAAGAAGTCCCTGAACGGAAAGAATGATATCTTCCCCCGGCCTTCTCCTGAAATTTTGCCTTTGCGGAAAGCTGGTAAGTCTTTCTTTCTTCGTATCTGAATTCAGGACCTTGCAACTGAGAAGATTGTCGGATGAACGCTTTCGCAGTCAGTCCCAAACCGAATAGTAAACAAACCAGATTGAATGCGGGAACCATCCACCATTTAGGCAGGGTCCGGGTAGAAGGTCCGGAAGCGCTTAAAAGCCATATTAAAAGAAAACCTAATATTCCGGCTCCGCTTGTCCAAGGTTCATAGAATGTAACAGGAAAGAATAGAAGAGGCAGAAACCAATAAGAAGTTCTGGTAAATGATTCTAAGCCGACCCATACAAAGAATAGAAGGAAAAATAAGATCCCGCCTTCTGAAAGTAAGAACACCCAAGAAGTTAATGCGAAGTCCTGGGTTCCATTCGGAGGATAAGCACCTCTTGGTCCGGATTCGATCCAATGTAGAGCAAATCCACCGAATCCCTGTCCGAATACCGGAGCCTCTTTAAACCAGTTCCATGCGGATAACGTCTGGACCCAACCGTCCTTCCAGAAAATTTCCAACATTTTAGAGAATGTTTTTCCCTTGGTCCATGCGTTAGACGCATCCTCTCTGATCAATTGCCAAGGAGTAAACGCCCAGTCCATTCCACCGATGAAATAAACACCGACTAAAACAGAGATAGTCCCAAGAATAACGAATGGAATAAAAGAATATTTCCAGATCGGATTTCTAAACCCTCTTTGATAACTAAGCCCTATGACTAAAGCAGCTTGGAAAATAATGAGAAGCCAATAACCGGAACTTTGGTATTTCCCCGCAAGTCCGAGCGCAATAAATACAGCTACACTTAATAGAACTCTAGAAGAGATCCTCCAGTTCCTGCTATGGATCTGGTAAAAGAAAAATCCGAATAAGATCGGCATTCCTATTCCAAAAGAAGAAGCATCCGGGAAGAATGCGGAGACTCCGAACGTTTCTGCATTTCCTGCAGTAAAAGGAAAATCAGTGGAAGGAGCTAGTCCTTGGATTGCACCTAAAATTAGATTCCCAGTAAAACCTGCAGTGATCCCTGTTCTCCAATGTTTTCCAGGAGGATCAGTATCATGAGAACTTGTTTCTTCTGCGAAGAAGTATAAGAATGCGGATAACCAAGAACCTATACTATCCAAGCTCAATGCAAACGCATACTTAGAAGAGATCCCGGAAGAATATTCAGTATCCTGCAAAACCCAAGAAGTCAGAGGATCTGTTCCGAAATAAGCAAGTAGCCTATCTAAAAGCAAAAATACCGCTAAGATCAAAAATGCAGTTCTAGGATTTTTAGTGAACTCAAGAGAGTTCTTATAAGGACGGTTTATATAAAAATATCTTAATACTGGATCGTCGTCGTTTGCAGGATGTCCGTAAAAAGTGGAGATATATTGTCTCAGAAAAATCCCAAAGATCGCCCCGGCAAATAAAGCGGATAAGTATAAATATCCACCTTCTCCATAAAGCAGTAAACCGGGAGAAAGTAACGCGAATGCCGCAGTGAACATTCTACCTGATTTTCTATGATGAAGATTCGGAAGTAATCCAGCCAAGAACTGGATCCAAACAATTCCAAGATTCCCATCCGGATCTCTTACTACAAGTGTCCAACGAAGCAATAGGTAGGACAGGACCACTGTTAAGATCAGTGTAAGAAAGGTAGGAGTTTTAAGAGGCCTCAATCGGGCGAAAAGATTTGGCACGAATTGGAAATGCTCGCCGAAAACGAGTAGATTTCAATCCAAAAAAATAGGTCGGATGTGAGCGCGGAGAATTAATCGTCCAGAGAATCTGGATCGGACGGAATTTTATAGGTCCCGGTCAATGTAGCCGAAAGTGGACCTTTTTTGCCGGAAGCCTTGTGTTTAGAAACAGCCTCGGCGTATTCTACAGTATAACGAGTCCAAGGAATTGCTTTTAGTCTGGCTAAAGGAATTTTTTTGCCGGTCCCCTCGCAAATGCCATAGGAACCGTCCTCGATTTTCTCGAGAGCCACGTCGATTTCTCGGATGGTCTCGATCTCTGACTCGGTTAAAACGGAACTCAACATCTCTTCGTTGATTTCCGACGCGATATCTGCGATATCTCCCATTTCTTTCAGGCCGGAAGGTTTGCTATTATCTTCCCACTTCGCATACTTCTCCAATAGAGAGTTTTTTCTCTCCAAAAGAAGGTCCGATATTTCACTCAGGACCTTTTTATCGTATGCAGCTTTTTTAGTCACCATCTGGATTTGGAATTATACCTTGGATTCCTTATGTTCGACGTGGGCACGGCAAAATTTACAGAATTTTTTCGTTACCAACTTCTCGGATTTCGCCTTTTTGTTCTTGGTTTGGAAGTAAGAATTTTTCTTACAAACTTGGCAAGAAAGCTTAATGATCTCTCTCATGACGGATGATACTCTTAGCTAAGATTGGCCTAAATAAGAACCCACCGGTTAGACCAAAATTATGGCCGCCCAGTTTACCCTATTCAGACTGATTATGCTATAAAAAAAAAGAACGACCAAAAATCAAGGAAGATCGGCCGAAATTAGCGATTTTTCCCCTTCTTCCTGAGGAATGGACCTTCTCCAGATCCCCGCCAGAACACTTCCAATCAAAGAATGCACAAAACTCGAAATTGCAGCCGGAATCGCCACCAGAGGGTCGGAAAAATTATTCCGGGAAAGAACAGCGCCCAATCCACTATTTTGCATCCCCACTTCTATGGAAACTGTCCTAGCTACTACAAAAGATTTGGTCCCAAAATATGCAGCCCAGTACCCGAAAAAATACCCCGAAATATGGAGTAAGAATACGGAAGAAATTAAATGAAGTCCTGAACTGATCACCGCCTCTTTTCCGGAACCTATAATCGAAGCGACGATCAAAGTGATCAGAATAACTGCTATCAATGGAGAAACGATTTTCACCTTCTCCGCAAATTTAGGAGTATAACGATTTAATAAAATTCCGAGGATCACTGGCAAGATCACGACTTGGACTGTATCAAAAAATAGACCGGAAGCATTTGCACCCACACTATTTCCCACTAAAAATAAAGTGAGAAGCGGGGTCATGATCACTGAAAGAACTGTGGAGATAGCAGTCATCGTAACTGATAACGCCAAATCACCTCTTGCTAAAAAGGAAACCACATTAGAGGCAACTCCGCCCGGACAACAAGAAACTACTATAATCCCGACAGCTAACGGAGAGGAAAGTTGGAAGAAATTCCCTAAAAACCAACCGGTCAAAGGCATGATCGTGTACTGACCGATCACACCGATCAGGATCGGTTTAGGAGCCTTGAATACTCTCGTAAAATCTTCCGTTCTTAGGCTGATACCCATTCCGAGCATGGTCAGTCCCAAACTATAAGTGATCCAAGGTCCTTTAAATCCATGAAGTATTGATGGAAAAAACCAACTGAGTGTCACACCACAAATGACCCAGAGTGGAAATAATAAAGCTGCCTTTTCAAAAAGAGAAGCCAAGTTCTTATCTCGAAACTAGATCCACTACTCTGTCCAATTGTTCCTTGGCCAGATAAATATGAGGAGAGAAACGAACCCTTCCCAATCGAAGCGCGCACATGACGCCGTTCTTTTTGAGATCGGACACTACATTCTCCATAGAAAGTCCCTCTTTTTCTGCGACCACGATCCCTGTTTTAAAGTCCGGGAAATGATCGGAAGCAAGTTTCCAACCTGCATCTCTGAGTTTGTCGGAAAGATAATCCGCAAGTTCGTAGATCCTTTCCATTGAATTATGAAATCCTACTTTATGAAGCATTTCTAATGTGGATTGGAAATAGACCCAATCTATAAAATTCACTGTGGAAATTTCGTAACGATCCGTGCCTTTTAGTTCTTCTCTATAAGGTAAATAGACCTCGTCATTTACTACGGAGCCGGTTCCCTTGAACGGAAAATTAAGTCCTTCTAACTTTTCCTTAGCAATGTATAAAACTCCAAGTCCTAAAGGTCCTAGTAACCATTTCCAAGCAGGGAAAGCCATATAAGAAATTCCCATTTCTCTAGGTCTTACTGGAAGAAGTCCCACTCCTTGGGCTCCGTCCAAAACGAATTCAATCCCTTTCCCCGCCAGAAAACTTCCGATCTCTTCTAAAGGGAAAGGCATTCCAGTACACCAATGCACCGCGGAAAGGCTCACCACTTTTACATCAGGTGTGATGGAAGACTTTAAGTTCTCTAAAAATCCGTCCGGAGTTTCCGCCATTGGCACAAAAGAAATGGAGACTCCTTTTTCTTTCCAATGTTCCCAAGGATAAATATTAGAAGGGTATTCGTTTTCCAGAAGAAGGATACGATCCCCGCTTTTGAGTTTCAAACCCAGGGAAATAAATCCGATACCTTCGTTTGTATGGTGGATTAAGGAAAGTTCTTCTGCTTCTACGCCTAATAGTTCCGCAAGAATTGTGCGGATCACTTTTTTAACGGTTGGATATCTGCGTACTTCCGTGTTACCGCCTCTGGCAGCGTAACCTTGCAGGTATTCATTGACTGCATGTAAGGTGTCCGTGTTTGCAGGAGTGGTCCCACAATTGTTTAACCAGATCATTTCCCGGTTTACCGGGTACAAATGTTGTAGTTTGGTCCAATCCGGACTAGGATTCGTTTTCATCTCGGGGCCAGATTGGATCTGTCCTTAGGAGGGAAAACTTCTTTTTTAAGACCTTCTTCCAAAAGGTTTAAACTCTCAAGCCCGCGAAGTCAAAACCGGGAATCGAATGTTTCCCGGTTCTAAAGTTCTTACTTTTTCTTTTTGGCTGCCTTTTTTTTGGGAGAAGCTTTTTTGGCGGCAGGTTTTTTCTTAGCTACCGCTTTTGCTTTTTTAGGTGCAGCCTTCTTCACTACTTTTTTAGCCGCAGCTTTTTTGACAGGTTTAGAAGGTTTTAATCCCTTAGCAGACGACTTACTGGTTGGCTTGGAATTTCCTACCGCCTTTGCTACTTCTTCCGCTTGTTCGTCCCAGAAGTATGCTCCTCCTGCAGAACGAGTCTGGTCGAACGTATTCAACTCAGCCTCCAGCAAAGATTGGTAATTATGGCTGTAATCCATTAGTTTAGAAAACAATAGTTTAATATTCGAATCTTCGAATTTAGTGGTGAGTTTCTCGTAGAATGCTACTGAATTTTCAGCTTCTCTGATCGCGAGTTCTAGAGCCTCATGAGCGTCCTTGGATCCTGAACCTGTGATAGTGCGCTCCACCTTATTCATGATCTTTTGGATCGTAGTTTGGTGGAATTTATGGATTGCGGCCAATTGTTTTAAATTAGGAAGTTCTGCGCCTTCTGCCACTCTGTAGATCTCTTGGATAAATTTGATATGTTCATCCACTTCCTCTGCGAGTTTTTCGAATAATTCCCTAGTTCTTCCCGGAGGGAGTTTTTCGTACGTATCCATGTAAAATTCGAAGTAGTCCTTCTCATGCTGGATCGCAGCTGCAACAGCTTCCAAAAATGTAGTTTCTTTTAAAGGTTTAATACTCATTCTGCATACTCCGGTCGCGACAATTCTAGGGGATTTTCAAGTCGGTTCAATAATAATTTTTCCTATTTTATTCCTCTTCTTCTTGAGAAAGATAGATTAAAAATTGAGCTAAATAGTAAGTAGACATCACCCAAACTCCGTGGAACGGAAGTTTGTTCGGAGTGAATTGTCCGAGTGCGATGATCGAATCGGAAATTATAAAACTGATCGCTCCTAAAATTCCAAGCCATCTGTCTCTCGAAGAAACTTCTCTCGCTGCGGATCTCCAGCCCATCACACAAATTGCGGAAACGTAAACCGCGACCGGAACGGTTAACGCGGGTGCGATCCCGGGAAGAAGCCAATAAAAATAAGAAGCTCCAAAAATTACATACGGGATCAATCTTAAGAAATGTACTGGATTTCCCCAAGAAAAGCTAACCGAATATGCTACCTGAGCGATTAAGAAACTTCCCAAACCGAAAACAAAATATTTATCCGGGAAGGCCAGGATAGTATCTCCACCGAGCGAAAATACCAAACCTATCCCGAGCCAAATTCCGGCGCGAGTTTTCCATCTTCCTTCTCCCACACTTAACGCGATTAAATATAGAATGGGAACAATTTTGGAAATCAAACGAACTAGAAATATGTCCGTACCTAAAAATAGAACTCCCAAATGAATGAGAGCCAAAATCGGGAATATAATATAGATCATTAAGAGCTCCTAATCTCTAAACACCCGGTGATTTGGGATTGTCTTCCAGATCAAACCGAGGAACCTGTCTTTCAAAGGCCCAAATAGGGCCTCGGAAGCTGCGATGATCTCGTTTAGCCAAAAAGATTCTACACTTTTTCTTATTTTTTCTGTCGTGGTAGGCCTTTTGATCTATTTGGACCTATTCGTAATGAATAAAAGAGCCCATAAACTCTCTCTCAGAGAGTCGGGTTACTGGACATTGTTCTGGGTTACTCTTGCATTCAGTTTTTCTCTTTTAGTTTATATTTTTCACGAAGATCCGACTAACCCAGGACTTGCAAAACAAAAGACCCTGGAATTTTTAGCGGGATATCTACTGGAATATTCTCTTTCTGTGGATAATCTTTTCGTGTTCATCATGATCTTTGGAAAGTTCCGGATACAATCCCAGTACCAGCCAATGATCTTAAAATGGGGAATTATAGGCGCATTGATCTTCAGAGCGGCGATGATCTTTTCAGGCGCGGAACTAGTTTCCAGATTCGAATGGATACTTTATATCTTCGGATTCTTGCTACTCTACTCCGCTTGGAAGATGTTCTTCCACGATGAAGAAGAGGATTTCGATCCGGAAGAAATGAAACTTCTGAAGTACGCTAGAAAAGTCCTTCCGATGTCCAAAACATTCCATCCGGAAAAGTTTTTGGTGAAAGAACATGGAAAAACTCTTTTTACTTCCACCTTCTTGATACTGATCGTTGTGGAATTCAGCGATATTCTATTCGCGATAGATTCTATTCCTGCGATCTTCTCCATTACACAAGATAGTTTTATCATCTATACTTCCAACGTATTCGCGATCTTAGGACTCAGGTCTTTATTCTTCCTGCTTGGTGGAGTGATGGAACTGTTCGTTTACCTCAAAAAAGGTGTTTCCATTCTACTCGCGTTTGTGGGAGTAAAACTTCTTCTTCCTGCATTTTCAGGATACGTTTTCGGAAGAGTGATCCATGTATCTATAGAGATCTCTTTGATAGTGATCATAGGAACTCTGACACTTTCCATACTCGCTTCTATTCCGCATTATCTTAAAACGAAAAAAGGAGCCTGACGGCAAATCGAATGGCATCAGAAAAACTTTTCTCCGAATTTCCACCGGTTTCCACCGAAGAATGGACGAACCTGATCACTAAGGATCTGAAAGGTGCAGACTTCGAAAAAAAACTGGTCTGGGAAACCCAAGAAGGATTTAAGATCCAGCCGTTTTATAGAAAAGAAAATCTAAAAGGAAAGGAATGGCTCCTTTCCAACCTTCCGGGGAAATTTCCTTATCTTAGATCCACTCGCAAACTTACGAATGATTGGAGTATCAGACAAGACATAGATACTCCCGATCTAAAAACCGCAAAAGAATTAGCAGTCGAAGCGATCTCCAATGGAGTTTCCGCACTGGGACTCGTGCTTGCGGATGTTGGTTCCGGAAGAAAAGGAATACAGATCAAAAATGAAAAGGATCTGGCTTTCTTGTTGGAAGACCTACCTTTGAACGAGATCACTCTTCATTTTGTAGCGGAAGAAAAATCTCCCGAACTTTATTCCTGGCTTCCTAAGAACAAAACTCTTGTGGGAGGACTTGGGTACGATCCATATCGCATCCTTGCAAGACAAGGTCATTCAGGCGGACATGGTCCTGAAACTTTAAAACCGATCTTAACTGAACTTGCAGGTAAATGGAAAAATTTCAGGGCACTTACTGTCCACTCTTCCACATTCAGGGACAGCGGTTCTACAATTGTTCAGGAACTTGCATACACTCTCGCACTCGGTTCAGAATATTTGTATCGTTTGGGGGAATTAGGAATTTCTCCTGAGATAGTAAATTCTCAGACAATTTTCCAATTTACGATCGGTCCTGATTATTTCTTAGAGATCGCGAAGTTTAGAGCGGCAAGAACTCTTTGGGCGGAAATTTTTTCTTCTTATTCTTCCGATAAGGGAGAAGCTTCCCTTCCGTTTATCGAAGCGGAAACCGCAAGATACAATTACGGGATCTATGATCTTCATAATAATATTTTGAGAGGGACCACTGAGGCAATCTCCGCTGCAATCGGCGGCGCAGAAATTATCAATGTTCTTCCGTTCGATCATCTATTACAACCTGCGGATTCTTTCTCTCTTAGGATCGCAAGAAATGTTCAGTTACTTTTGAAACATGAATCTTATTTGGATAAGGTTGCCGATCCTTCTTCCGGTTCTTATTATATAGAAACAATCACCGATCAGATCACTGAACAGGCTTGGAAGCTGTTTACTGAAGTGGAGAAGGACGGCGGATTCTTAGAATGTCTGAAATCAGGTAAGATCCAATCTTCCATTTTAGGATCTAGAAAGAAGAAGGAAGAAAATTACTCTACTCGAAAAGAGATCTTCCTTGGAACGAACCAATATCCGAATTCTAATGATAAGATCCAAAACAAAGATCTGAACAAACATGTCCAGACTTCGGCACTTTCTTCCGCTTCCAACGAACTCAAAGTGACTTCTCTTCCTGAATTTTTTGCAGGAGATGCGATCGAAGAGATCCGTATGAAAACGGAAAATTACGAATCCAAAAATAAAACTTCCGTAAAAGTACTTCTTCTTCCTTTGGGAGACCTAAAAATGAAGAAGGCAAGAGCGATCTTCTCTCTCAACTTTTTAGGATGTGCAGGATTTAATGTAATCGACCCTGGAAGTTATGAAACTTCCGACGAGGCGATCGCAGGCATCCAAAAAGAAAATCCTCAGATGATCGTATTCTGTAGTTCGGATGAGGAAGTTTCCGCTTATGTGAAGGAAGTACTTCCTAAATTAAAATCCAAACCTATTGTTTATGCGGCAGGTTATCCAAAAGATATTCTTTCCGAACTGGAATCCGCGGGTGTGAACGGATTCATCCATGTTCGATCCAATCTATTAGAAACACTTTCCGATCTTCAAAAAAGGCTGGGAATCCAATGAAAAGACCTACATTCTCCCCCAACAGAACTCCGGTAACTGGAGATACTAAATTCGAATCCTGGTCCAAAGAAGCCTTGGACGAATTAGGACTTTCTAAATTAGAAGAAACGATCTGGAATACTCCTGAAAAAGTACCGGTCAAACCTGTGTATGTTCCTAAAGATGTGGAGTCCTTGGAACATTTGGATTACGCAGCAGGAATTCCTCCTTTTTTAAGAGGACCCTACTCTACTATGTATGTCCAACAACCTTGGACCATCCGTCAGTACGCAGGTTTCTCCACTGCAGAAGAATCAAACGCATTCTATCGTAGAAACTTAGCAGCAGGACAAAAAGGTCTTTCTGTTGCATTCGACCTCGCAACTCACAGAGGATACGACTCTGATCATGAAAGAGTTTTAGGAGACGTAGGAAAAGCGGGAGTTGCGATCGATTCTGTTCTGGATATGAAGATACTCTTCGACCAGATCCCTTTGGATCAGATGTCGGTCTCCATGACAATGAATGGAGCCGTAATTCCTACATTAGCTTTTTATATTGTAGCTGCAGAAGAACAAGGAGTAAAACCGGAACAACTTTCAGGTACCATCCAGAATGATATCTTAAAAGAGTTCATGGTAAGGAATACTTATATCTATCCTCCCGAACCTTCCATGAGGATTATCGCGGATATTTTTAAATATACCACCGACTTCATGCCTAAGTTCAACTCCATCTCCATCTCAGGATATCATATGCAGGAAGCGGGAGCTACTGCGGATATAGAACTTGCTTATACTTTGGCAGATGGGTTGGAATACCTACGCACTGGTATCAAAGCAGGAATGGACGTAGATAGTTTTGCACCTCGTCTTTCTTTCTTCTGGGCAATCGGGATGAACCATTTTATGGAAATTGCAAAGATGAGAGCAGGAAGACTTCTCTGGGCAAAACTTGTTAAAACATTTAATCCTAAAAATAGCAAATCTCTCGCTCTTAGAACCCATTGCCAAACTTCAGGTTGGAGTTTAACCGAACAGGATCCTTTCAATAACGTAGGAAGAACTTGTATAGAAGCTCTTGCCGCGGCACTCGGCCATACTCAATCTTTGCATACGAATGCACTCGACGAAGCAATTGCACTTCCTACGGACTTCTCCGCAAGGATCGCAAGAAACACTCAGATCTATTTGCAGGAAGAAACAAATATCCACAGAGTTGTGGATCCTTGGGGTGGTTCCTTCTATATAGAATCTTTAACTTCTCAACTTGCGGAAAGAGCTTGGGAACTGATCCAAGAAGTGGAAAAACTGGGCGGTATTGCAAAAGCGATCGAGACCGGAATTCCAAAAATGAGGATAGAAGAAGCCGCTGCCCGTAAACAGGCAAGGATCGACTCCGGCAGAGATGTGATCGTAGGTATCAACCGTTACCGTCCTTCTAAAGAAAATCCTTTGGATATTTTGGATATCGATAATACAGCGGTGAGAGAATCTCAGATCCGCAAACTAAACGAACTCAAGAAAAACAGAGACAATGCTTCAGTTACGGCCGCATTAGATGCGATCACTGAATGTGCTAAAACTGGAAATGGAAACCTGCTTGCACTTGCGGTAGATGCGGCCAGAAAAAGAGCAACCCTTGGCGAGATCTCTTTCGCTATGGAGAAAGTATTCGGCAGATATAAATCCGTCACTCATATGATCAAAGGAGTGTACTCGGAGGAAATCATGGATGATCCGGATTTCAAAAAGGCAAAAGAACTCTCTGCAAAATTTGCAAAGTTGGAAGGAAGACAGCCTAGGATCATGGTCGCTAAGATGGGACAGGACGGACATGATAGAGGTGCAAAAGTAATCTCCACAAGCTTTGCGGATATGGGATTCGACGTTGATATAGGTCCTCTATTCCAAACTCCTGGAGAAGCAGCAAAACAGGCCATAGAGAACGATGTGCATGTGCTCGGAGTTTCTAGTCTTGCAGCGGGTCATAAAACTTTAGTTCCTCAGGTAATCCAAGAACTCAAAAAACTAGGAAGAGAAGATATCCTAGTCATCGCAGGCGGAGTCATCCCTCAGCAGGATTATGATTATTTGTATAAAGCAGGAGTGAACGGGATTTTCGGACCTGGAACAAAAATCTCCAAAGCAGGCGCAGAAATCCTAGAACTTCTGATCAAGAGTGTAGAAGGTTAATCTTTTTATGCCCGAGACCGAGGGAAAAGAAGAAGCCCAGATCCGAGGCTCTATCAAAAAGAAGAGCCTTCCGGATGCGGAAACTTTTTCCAAAGGAATTCTCTCGGGAGATATAGTTCTATTAAGCAGAGCGATCACTTTAGTAGAGAGTACTCTCCCTTCTCACCAAGAATTGGCAGAAGCTATATTAGAAAAATGTTTACCTCATTCCGGTAAAAGTATCCGAGTTGGGATCACGGGAATTCCGGGTGTAGGTAAAAGTACATTCATCGAAACCTTCGGAAATCATCTGATAGAGCAAGGAAGAAAGATCGCAGTACTTGCGGTAGATCCTACATCACAATTATCTAAAGGATCCATTTTGGGAGACAAGACCAGAATGGAAACTCTCTCCCGTAAAAAAGAAGCATTCATCCGTCCTTCCCCTTCCGGAGATTCATTAGGTGGAGTCGCTCGTAAGACTAGAGAAACCATCTTTTTATGCGAGGCCGCAGGTTTCGATACTATCCTTGTAGAAACTGTCGGAGTTGGACAATCGGAGACAGCCGTTAATTCCATGGTGGATATCTTCCTTCTTCTTTTAATAGCAGGAGCGGGAGACGAATTACAAGGGATCAAACGTGGGATCATGGAAATGGCAGACCTGATCGCGATCACAAAAGCGGATGGTGAAAACATGGCCAGAGCAAATCGTGCAAAAGCGGAAACAATTTCTGCAGTTCATTTTCTTCCTTCTCATGAATCAGGTATTAAAACAGAAGTTAGAACATGCTCGGCGGTTACTGGAGAAGGGATCTCCGAGATCTGGACTGAAATTTTAAACTTCATACAAGCTATCAAAGACAAAGGTTACTTGGATAAAAAAAGAAAAGAACAGGCCAAACATTGGTTACACGAATCCGTTCAATCCATGCTGCTGGATGATTTCTTTTCTAAGCTAGGAAATGATTTCCAAAAGGCAGAAGAACTTGTAACCCAAGGACTGGCAGGCTCTTATCAAACTGCTCGCAGACTTGTGAAGTATTATAAGAACGAAGATACTCAAATTTAAACATCCAACGAAACCAAAGAATCATGGTTTTGTAATATATTCCCCTTCCTAAACGATGTTTGTCCCGACCACATCATAGTGATTCCGGTTCCGAATGGAATTTTTTTTCTTGGAAAATATGTCTTTTGGGAGATTGATGGTGGATACAAAAGATTGAACCTCAATCGCGAAACGCCTCTGTTTTAGCAAGAAATTGACTTAGACCGGAGTCGGTATTGGAAAAGGAAAAAACATGAAAACTCGTATTTCCGGACTAATCTTATCACTTGTATTAGCCGCTTCTATCATCTCTTGCGCTACTACTAGCGCTGGACTTGCAACGAGTACCGTTCCGGTAGCGGATAAAAAGTATAAAGTGATCGCTCCGGTTGAAGGAACAAAATACTGGTACACATTCGATATCGCAATCATCGGAATTCCATTAGGCGAACCTCCTATCGATCGACTATTGGAGGAATTGAAGAAGGAAAAAGAGGCGGATGCTCTAATCAATGTCCGCTACTGGACAGATAGATCCATCTTTATATTCTTAACTGTGAACCGTCTTCATATCTCCGCAGAAGCGATCAAATTCGAAGACGAGATCCCGGATCCTAGGAAGAAAGGCCGTTAATTCCAAGGCGATATGATTCTTCTCAGATCTATCATTCCGTTTTGTTTTTTAATTTTTACGATGTACTCATGCTCAGGCACTTTCAGTAGAGCGGATGTGGGGGGCAGAGTGACTAGTACGAATCTAATCGATTCTGCTACGATCATTCGTTCCAAAGATTACATGGAGTTGGGAGTTTCCAGCGGGGAAAGTTCGGTCTTCTTTTTGTTCGGACTTATCCCGGTAACCAATCCATTAAATTTGGATTATGCACTCAGCGAAGCAGTTCAAAAGATCCCCGGCGGGAAAAGTTTGATCAAAGTAAAATACTGGCACGAGACTCACCTATTTTTCCCTGTAGGAACAATAAGTGTACTAAAAGTAAAAGGCACCGTAATCGGTTCTCCTTCTACAACTCCTAACGAAGCGGGTAAAAAATGAAAACCCGCGTATTCGCTTTCAGCTTCTTTTGTATTCTATTGGTGGATTGTGTTCGGGAAGATACGGTTCCTCAGGGAGATGCAAACAGCCAGATCTATGCCGCAGCGGAATATCTTTCCAAAAAATGCGGAGATCCGATCCCGCAACATTTTCCGGTTGCGATCGGAGATGTGCAAAGAAGGAACCTGGATCTTTGTAGTATCGCGATCACAAAAGCGGACTGTCCTTTCATATCCTATCCGGCAGTCTGTCTTTGGATCTATTATGATAAACCTGCGGGAGAGATCCCTTGGTATTTGAATTTTAAAGATGTATTTGTGGATCCTAAATTGCCATGAAGTTAAAAAAAGTCCTGATCAAAATCGCTTTTCTCGCGGCAATCGCTCCATTGGATGTGTTTGCAGAAGTAACTTTTAAAGCCAGGTTATTCTCCAGACAAAAAAACCAAGGAGAAGCTAAAACCCAGGTTCTGCTTTTTGAGACCAAAAAGATCTATAGGACAGATGCGGAAGGTTATTTCGACGCTGTAGTACCTTCTCCCGGTATTTATACATTCAGAATTTTGAAAGTAGAAGATATGCAGGATATTAAAGGTAACGTAGAAGCTTCCGGCCAAACCGTTACCCTTTATACAGACGCAGGTGCGGATTCTTCCGTTGCATCCCCTAAAGCAAAGGTCCCTAAGGGCACGATCACAGTTGCTGCGGAAAGAGATAAACCTATACTTTCCAGGACAACGATCAAATATGAAGAGATCAAAAGGATGCCCGGAACTTTCGGTGAACCTTTGAGAGCATTGGAAACAATTCCAGGCGTGGTTCCTTCTGCGGCATTTGGCGGCGGCGCAAACAATTATGTGATCAGGGGTTCCGATCCGAACTCGAACTTATATTTAGTGGATGATCTTCCTATTTTGTATCCATTCCACTTCGATGGATTGAGTGCAGTGGTGAACGCAAACCTGATCAAATCAATCGACGTGTATACCGGTGTATTCCCTGCCAACTTCAATAACGCGTTGGGTGGGGTCATTCATATCGATACGGTGGATAAGGTAGACAAGTCTCAGAAGAACCTAATTATCTCCGCTTGGTCCAGTAGTATCAGTTATATGAGCCCTACTTTCGGCGGGAAAGGTTACTTAATCGCTTCTGCCCGAGTGGGATACTTGGATAGATTTGTACAAGGTTTGACTTCCGCTTTAGGCGCTGACTTTCCGGAAGGCTTACGACTTCCAAGATTCGTGGACTCTCAGGTTAAGTTCGTTCATAATTTTAACGAGCACCACCAGGTATCTTTCCATTCCTTCTATTCTAAAGATGATTTTGCAGCCAATCTTCCTGCGAAATACCAGAACGACCCTGCCAATGATGCGACTGCTGCATTTGCAGGTGCAAGTATTTCCTCAGGACAAGGATTCAGGACCCAAGCGTTACGTTATACTTGGAAGCCGATAGATACATTCTCCAATCGAGTAACATTCATCAGTTATGATCCGTTTACCGATTTTAACGTATCATTCGGTTCTATCCAAGGAAAGAACAGGGCCAGCGGCGCATACAACGGTGTACGCCAGGATGCATTCTGGGATCCGAGCAAATATTTCAGCGCTGAGTTCGGAACAGAATACAGATTATTAAATTATTATTCTACCGGTTCCAATATCATACAATCGGATCCGAATAATTTAAGTCCGAACCCTTATGATACCCAAAGTCCTGACTTCACTACTATTCCTACAAATATCACTGCGAAAGGATCCTACTATAACGGTTATCTGACCACTAAGATCCGTTTAGGAAATTTACATATAGAGCCGGGAGCACGTTACGACTATATTCCGTACGTAAACAATAGTGCTTTCGGTCCTAGAGCACAGGCATCTTATAAGTTTGAAGGTATCGGAAAAGGAACCACCATCTTTGGAGGCGGGGGTAATTTCTTCCGCTTCCCTCTGGACACTAAATTTAATAAGGACAGCGGGAACCCTCATTTGGATTTCGAAAAGGTATTCAAGTACGGTGGAGGGATAGAACAACTATTAGAAGGTGATTACCAGATCAAAGGAGAGATCTTTAAACAAGAATACTCCAGCCTGATCGTGGACGATCCTTATATCACAGAGCCTATCGGAACAAATCCTGATCCATATTCCAGGATCGCTCAACCTTTTATCACAAACAAAAAGTTGAACTTCTCTAATAGTGGAACCGGTTGGTCCAGAGGTTATGAATTAGTACTTCGTAAGAACTCCCGCCCGGGAACCAGGAACTGGTTCGGTTGGATTACCTACACTTGGTCCCAAACATTCAGAAATAATAATATATTCACCCCTGACCCTGGTTCCGCACCTTTATCTGCACAAGAGACCCAGATCGCCGCACAGTTTTATAAGAATTCTAAAGAGACATTATACGACTATGACAGGACCCATGTGATCAATATGGTCTTCGGTTGGAGATGGAGCCAGGAGTGGCAATTCGGCGCCAGATGGTCCTACCTGACGAGCAGGCCGTTTACTCCTATTGTAGGGGATGACGGGGGAAGGTTCAGTAACCCTGCAAACGGCCAAACCTATTGGGTGCCTCAATACGCCAATAACCCGGCCCTTGGAGAATATATCAATAGTCGTAGATTAAAGCCTTATCATCGACTTGACATCCGTTTCGATAGATTTTTCAATTATGAATGGGGGTATGTGAATACCTTCCTGGAGATAGTAAACGTATACCTGAGAGAGAACGTGGGTGGAGAAGATTTCGATAATACGAAACCTTACTCTAAAACGAACCCAAGTCCTAGTCCGACATTCGGAACAATTCCTTTGCCGGGCGGTGTGATCATTCCGTTCTTTAACGTAGGTATCGAGGTTAAGTTCTAATGCAAACCCGGAGTTTAGGAAAAGTATATACACATTGGTTCGGATTATTCTCCGCCCTAGTTATATTCTCTTACTGTTCCCAATATTCTCCGGAAGCGTCTAACGAAAGCACACTCGTCTTACAATCTCTCTTAAATTATTCCGCAAATCCATCTGCGGCATGTAAGTCTTCCATTCAAGAAGCGGAAGATTGTTTAAAAACTTCCCAAGATCTAAAAGGAAGCGGAGAAGTCGAAATTTCCGGACTATTCTCCGGAGGAACCGCTAAGAGTTATGAATCTTATTGCCGCCAATTATTGGCGCAAGAGCAGATGTCCGGTTTAAATTCCAAAATCCAAGAATGTGTTTTTAGTTGTAACGAGGCCTATTGGTCCAGGGTCGGATCTGAAAATGATTGCAGCGGAGAAGGTTCCGAACTCATTTCTAATTCCGGAGTAGAGACCCTAAATTGTGTCAGGAATTGCAAAGAACTTTATTCGCCAGAACCAGAACTTTAAGTCCGAAATTTCGGAACAAAAACAGAATGACTGGGATCGTATCAGACAAAAAAACAGAAATTAAGAAGGAACTATAAAATGAGTTTTGAAATTGCTATCGGGTACATGGAAACGGCGATCTTCGTGATCATGGCGATCGCGAGTGTTCTTGCAGTGGCCGTTGTAGTAGAAAGAGCGATCATATTCGTTAAAAATACGAAAGACTCCGCCTTCGTATTACCTGAAATCATCCAAACCGCGAGAAAGGGAGATCTAACTGGCGCTCCTAAATTTTCAGAAAATTATCCGGAGAACGTTTACGCAAGATTTGCGGACTTCTCCTCCGAACATTCCAAAGGTGGAAAAGAAAGCCTGGGCGAACTCATGGAAGGAAAGATGATCGGAGAAAGAGTCGGTTTCGAAACAAGACTTTCTATTTTGAACACATTAGGGAACAACGCTCCATTTATCGGACTATTAGGAACAGTATTCGGAGTAATCAGCGCATTCTATAAATTAGGAACTCTGGGGAACGCAGCAGGAGAAGTGGTAATGAGGACAATTTCACAAGCGTTACTCGCAACTGCTGTCGGTCTTGCCGTAGCGATCCCAGTGGTAATGGCGAATAACTACTTCACTAGAAAATTGAAAATTATCCAAGCTAATCTGGAAATTCTTTCCAAAGAATTTTTAGCAAGTCTGTCCCGAAAAGGTTAAACCGGGATTTCTAGAAAGGAGAGTATAATGGCAGGTCAAAGTTCTTCCGGTGACGGAGAAGAAATCGGCAGTATTAATATTACTCCGATGGTGGACGTAATTTTGGTTCTTTTGGTGATCTTTATGGTTACCGCAAACTTCTTAAAAAAAGAATCCATCAATATCAATCTTCCTAAAGCGGATGCGGTGGATGCGAATCTAGCCAAAACCGTTCAGGTGGCATTATCTAAAGACGGAAAAATTTTCTTAGAAGGAAATGAAACTGATTTTCCAAGACTCGAAGCTCAATTGCAAAGAGAGACTAAGATCCGTCCTAATATGAGGATCACGTTATCCGCCGATTCTTCCCTTCCTTATGGAAAAATAGCGGAGACTATGGGAAAGATCAAAAAGGCCGGCGTGCACCAAATCGCATTATCCGTTAAAAGGTGATCCGGAGAAATGAATCCTACTCTGGAAAAAGTAAAGACTGACGTAATCCAAAAACTCAAAGAACTTTCTCTTTGGGAGATTTGTGTTTACGGATCTCTTGCTTTTCACCTATTTCTGTTCTTAACTTATTACTACATCACTCACAAAGAAAAGGAATTCGTAGATTCCGAACAATTGGAAATGAATGTAGAAGTCGATATCCAAGACATTCCTCCCGAATTGCTCGGAGGAGAAACTTCTCCCACACATAAAGATCCGAACGAATGGGTAGAAGGCGCCAACGAAGAAGGAAAAGATCCAGATCCGAACGAGATCAAAGAGAATGAGATCAGCGGAGAAGGTACCGACAAAGACGGATTCTTATTCGCCTTTTATGGAGATAAGGCCCCTACTCCGATCATCGATTTTTCTTTGAGAGATTATTTTCCTGAGAATGCACGAGCACAAGGGATCTCCGACGCGATGATCTACTTAGAAGTGCAAGTGGATGAGAAAGGAAATCTGATCAATGCAAAGGTGATCAAATCCTCCATTCGTGGATACGGTTTCGAAGAAGCTGCAGTGAAAGTAATTCGATTGGCTCGTTGGAGTCCCGGTTACGCAAAAGGAAGACCCACTCGTATGAACCATAGGGTCCCAGTCCATTTCGAGTTGGACGATAACTAATCCCGACGATCTAAACCGACAAAATATTTCCATATTTTACATACCGGAAATATTTTTCTGAATAAGATTCCTTATATATTCAAATTCATTCCTCAAGAATATAGATGCGGTTTTCTCCCTAGTTTTCGTCCATTGTAATTAGAGATGGAATCCGGAGCTTGGAAATTCTTTTTGACCGGCGTAGCTGCCAGTCTGATCATCATGTTCTTCTTTTCTCATTCCGACCCAGGAATGATCCAAGCGGAGAAAGACGTTCCCCAAGAAATCTTAACTCTTGCGGATAAACAAGAGAATGTTTCAGTTCTATCGGTCTTCTCCGGAAAACAAAACTTTTTGTATTTCGGATCTTTAGACTCTTCCAAAAACGATCTAGAGGAAGTGAAGAAGTTCCTAAACTGGTTTGATAAATCCGGTCCCATCGATTCCCAATTTGTATTTATCAGTTTAACTCCTGAAAAAGACTCATACAAAGATCTAAAAGATAGATTCGGCAAACTAAGTGAGAAGGTAATCTTACTCAAACCTGCAAACTCGAGTGCAGCATTGGAACTTTCCAGAGCATTCGGGATCCAAGCATATATCCAACCTGAAAGTGGAAATATAAAGTATAAGACTGCACTCATCTGGGTGGATGACTCTCCTAAGATCAGAGGGATCTTTCCTAAAATTCCGGAAAAACCGGATTCAATAGATCTGCCTTCCCTGCTTGTACGAGCAAAATAAGTTCCCTAAAACTTTTAAAAATTTCCCGTTTTGTAAATTATTTTCCGGAAGGAAAATCCTTGAAAAAGGTCCCGGATCACCTAGAGTGGAAAGCCGCGTTAACAAATTGTTTCCGGAGTTATTCCAAATGCAAAGACGTTTCGTATCGGTCCTATTCGTACTGATCCTATTATTCATCTCGCCAATTTCAGCATTAACACCACCGCCTAGTCTGGAATCTCAGGTGAATTCTTCCAACTTTATCGCTTTGGCAAAACTTTCCAATGTGAAAGAAAGTAAGATCTCCTCCAATTCCATTTCAGTGACGGCAAATGTGGAAATCCTAAAATCCTTAAAGGGCGGGAAGGAATTCCCACAAAAATTCGATATCGCATTCTTAATATTCCCTGAATTATTCGGGAAATGGCTTAAGGCCGCTCCTCAAGAAGGAGACTATATACTTTTTCTAATTAAGAAAAAAGTAAAAGATAGCAAAGGTGTAGAATCCGAAGTGATCAGTCTATATGAACCTCATCCTTATGCATTCAGAGAATACACCAAACAACTAGAAGAAAATATTTTATCTCTAACTAAGAACTAAAGGACAGATAGATGAAACTAAATTTGCGTTTATTATCCGCTCTATTAATTTTACTCTCCGCGACTGGCTTATTCTCCCAAACACCTCCAGGTCTGGGAATGAAACAAGAACCTGCGGAACTTTTAGCTTCTTTCAAAGAAGCAAATCCGAATAGGATCTCTCATAGAGGACTTTCTTCTTCCGTTGATCTTTCCCAATACATGCCTCCTGTAGGTGACCAAGGACAGCAGAGTTCTTGCGTGGCTTGGTCTACCGCTTATGCCACTAAGTCTTTCCAAGAGTATATGGAGAGAAAAGACAGAGGTTGGAAATTAAGCGATCCTTCCGGAAGTCCGAACTATTCCAATATCTTCTCCCCTGCATTTATCTATAACCAGATCAATGGTGGAAGAGACAACGGTTCTTTGATCTCCGATGCAATGCGTATAGTCGTAGAAAAAGGAGCAGCTCCTTGGTCTTCCATGCCTTATAACGAAAGAGACTATCTCGCCCGTCCTCCTCAAGACGCTTTTAATGTGGCTTCTTCTTATAAAGCGAAAGAATTTTTAAGGATCAGACAAACAGATCCGAACGAACTAAAAAACCAGCTCGCAATTGGAAGACCTGTTGTAGCCGGTATCATTGTTTACGAAAACTTTATGAATTTAAAAGGAAAAGAAATTTATAAAGAAGGAGTCGGCAAAACCTACGGAGGACATGCGATCGCGATCGTAGGTTACGATGACTCCAAAGGTGCATTCAAATTTATCAACTCCTGGTCCACTCGGTGGGGAGATAATGGTTACGGTTATATTGATTACAGATGGTTCACGAAGGTTTGCCAATCCGCATTCGTTCTTGTGGATGATGTAGCTCCTGCAACTACGACTACCACGAACACAACAACCACTACTACACCTTCCACAGATGTAAAACCGGTTCCGCCTGAAAAAGTAAAACCAATAGCTCCAAAAGAGATCGCAGCTACACAAGGCTCTTTTTCTGATAAGGTAATTTTAACTTGGGCGTCCGTTCCACTTGCGATCGGATACGAGATCCACAGAAAGGGCCCCGGAGATTCTTCCTTTTCTAAAGTTGGACTTTCTCAGACGAATGGATTCACAGACGACGGTATCCAAAAGGATGTAGCTTATTCTTATAAGGTCGCCACTCTAACTGACACCGACTCTTCTGATCTATCAGATGGAGAAGCAATCGGTTACGCAAAAACGGAAGAAGCAAAGGCTCCTCCTAAAGTTGTGGGAGTCAAAGCAAGCCAGGGCCAATATCCAAACAAGATCGATCTTGCCTGGGAGCCTATCAGTGGAGTTTCCGATTACTACGTATATAAGTGGAACTCCAACCAGAAAAAATATCTCTCCGTTGGAAGAGTAAAGAATACGAACTACACTGATAATGCTGCCGCTAAGAACGGAGTGACCGAGTTTTATGTAATTGCCGCAATCAATAACGGCAAGACCGGAGATGCCTCCGACGCAGTTTCCGGATTCACTATGAAGGCAGAAGCTAAACCTCCAAAACCTTTCGGGCTTACCGCAACAAAAGGATTATATAATAGTAAAATAGAAGTACAATGGCAGAAGGTTTCAGGAGCTTCTAAATATCTGGTCTATCGTTATGACGTGAGCGGATTATTCGGAGGAGGAGCTTGGTCTAAAGTTGGAGAAGAAGCAAAAGAGGCATTCATTGACGAAAAGTTGAATGGCCAGTATGCATTCTATGCAGTAGCAGCAGTGAATAAGGACGGACAATCCGGACCATTCTCAGATTATGCTTATGGATACATAGATCCGAATAAACATAGAGCGGCAAAACTCCCTACACCTGCAAACTTGAAAGGAGCGCTCGATACCAAAACGGGAAAAATTTCCTTAAAATGGGACTCCGTAAAAGGAGCCAACGAGTACTATGTGTATCGTAAAAAAAGAGGAGCTTCTTCTTGGGATTTCGTATCTGGAACGAATGAAAAAACTACGACCTTCACTGCGGATGTTCCTGAAAAAGAAATTTTGTTCCTCTATTCTGTGACTTCCAAAACGGATCTAGGCGGAGAAAGTGATAAGGCAACTCCTGTTTCCGTGGTCCTTTCCCAAGCAAAACCCGCAAAGGTAATGCGTTCCTTCGGTGGAGATTCTAGTTTAGAAAAATTTAAAGGACCTTGGACAGCTATGTCTTGGGACGGTTCCAAAGGTGTGAACCAAGTTCTTCTGGAAATCGAAAGCCAAGACAACGTGAACTACGTTGTTAAGTTCAATAAACAGAAAATTTTCGAAGGAAGATATGTGGAGAATAGCCCTATCATCGACAAGGAAGGCAAGTTCCGAATTGAGATCGAGAATGCGGGAGATGCTCTGCAGGTGACTCTGAAAGATAATGGGATCATCAACCAGAAGGCGACTCTGAACTTCTTGAAGGAGTAATTTGCGGGGCGGCCCCCACCCAGAACAAGGGTGGGGCACCCTTGTTCTATTGGAATTCCTACAATTAAAACAGATCTACTTCTTTAGCTAGAACGAAAATATTCCCGACTTCTTTCAATCTTTGGGTAAGCTCGGAAGAACTCAGAATTTTTGTGATCGCAGTTTCCGGAAGTTTTTGCATTTCTTTAAAACGTTCCTGGTAATCTTGGATCCAGATCTTTTTGCAGAATAGATTGGCCTGGAAATAATACACTTGGTGGGTGATCAGGAAGTTTAAAGAATCAATATCTTCTAATGCTTCCGCAGTGATGATCGCTTCTCTGTTGTCCGAAAGTCTTCTGCAATAATCTATAAATGCAAGGTTGTCCAAGAACTTGGTCAAATCCTGGTCCGCTTTGAATTTAAAACTGATCGGATCCAGTTTAAATTCTTTGATCATCTCCCCCAGATCCAAAACCACCTGGTGACTCTGACTTTTTACTCCGAAGTCGTCCGCAGCAAAGCTGATCCCGAAATTCCAGAACCTTCTACATACGGACTTGAGAGTCGCCTCTCCTTCTTCGTACGGTTTTTCGATCAGCTCCATACGAACATTTTGAGGATTCAGGTTTTGTTTCAGAAGAAGTTCATGAAAGCGTGTGACCTTCTCATCCGTATCGAATGTATCTATGAGAGTTTGAGGGGAAATATTAAATTTGAGAAGTCCAGGAGAACCGTTGCAGGACATGATCAACTTCTCTAAGATCAGAAGTTCTATCCTGTTCAAGTCCTGATCGTGAGGAATATCTCGGATTAGATCCGCATAGCCTGCGTATGCTTCTCCGCCTACGAAAACCTCTCCACCTTTCATGGAGAATGTATGGTCCCTATGATTATAGTGAATGATCGGCTGGATAACCGCGTCTGCTCGTTCGCTTGCGAAATAATCGTTTACACGATTCAGATAAGTCCAACTCCAACGAACCAGATTGTCCTTTAGATTTTTTAAAGAAGAAGTTTCCAACTCTCTGAAGATCTCTTCCACATAGGAAATAAAATTACATTGGGTCCTTCCGATCCCGAAATCAAAATTGAGAGTTCCGGTTCGGACTGCTTGGTCGTGGAATCTTCCCATGGCTGCATCGAAATTAGCGAGACTGATAGGCCCAGAGTTATCCAGAGGGGCCACACCTATCAGTAGATTCTTTTTATCACCATAGGCATAATATCGAAATAGTTCACGATGAGAAGGTTCTATATCAGAGATCCTTTGAGGGATCAATTGTATGAATTCTACTAGAGAAACTGTGGAAATATTTTGAAATCTGAGGAGGAAGATTGGCTTTCCTCGATTTTCATTGATGAATACCGTCTTAAACTGCTCTAGATCCCCCATGTCAAAGGATCTTAATTTTAAGTTATAAGCATCGGTCATTTCGTTTGCGACATTGATCGGCATAGGGTGGGCCTACATACTCGAAAGCCCGTGGACTGGATTTTAAACGACTGTTGTTTTATGTAAAGCGGAAACGTAAACTATCGTTCGAGATTCGGTCCACACCTAATTCGGACAATTTTCTTTGTCCTGGTCCGGGGTTTACTAATATAACATCTCCTTCTAGAATTACTTTCTTATCAAACAAAATATCTCCTTCTACTTTCAAGGAGGTGCAGCGCACTAAAGAAGGAATGGCTTGTATACGATCGGTAAAATCTCTTACCTTCTTATAATATGTTTCATCTAAGGAGATAACTAATTCTCCGAGTCCCGCCTTCTTTCTTTCTTCCGACATAGTTACGGAGAAGTCCGGATTCAAAGAATATGCATCAGAACGTCTGACTAGATAGTCTTCGCATTTTTTTACCGGGGCAAAACGATCTCTTGGAATGATGAGACCTTTTGTATTGGAGAAATTTTGGATGGCAGATCCCATCGCAGTCTCTAACTGTAGGACTTCCTTCCCTTCTACCTTTTTAGGATTCACGATCAATGATAGTTTGAAAGAACCTTCGAGTAATTTTTCTTTTAATACATCTAATCTGATCCATAGGTTATTAGTGGAGAATGTTCTAAATTTGCCTAAGCCCTCAAATTCATGCATATGATCGGAAGGCACCTGAGCGGTTTCCAGCAGTTGTAAGTTCTTTTTTTCCCCACCTACAACTCTTCTAAAAATCGCTCCTCCTTTTTTATCAGCGAGAGTTTTAGGAGTCATCTCCATGCAGAAGTCCAGATTTTCTTTCAGAATATATTCTAATATTCCAGGATGAACGGTCGCACCTAGATTGTCTCCATTAGAGACGAATGCTACCTTGTATCCGTTCTCTAAAAGTCGATCTAATAGTCCTGTTTCTAAAAGTGTGAACCAAATATCTCCATGACCGGGAGGACACCATTCTTCCGAATTGCCTTTAGAAATTTCCAAAGGTTTCAGTTCCGGAACGACTAATCTTGGCACCTTATGCTGTAAAAAGCTCGTAGGATAATTTTGTGAAAATTTGATCTTTTTGAGTTCTTCTTGGCTTTCATCTTGGGTGCTGAAGCTATCCATCAAGATAAGAGGAACTTCTAAATTATATTTTTGTCGGATGTACTCTACTTGCCTGCAGACCACTTCCAAGAAGCTCATTCCATCCTTGATCTCTATCAAGGATTTAGGTCCGGAAAGCCCCATACTTGTCCCGAGACCTCCGTTCAGCTTGATCACTACCAATTCTTTTAAAAATTTAGGATCTCCCGGATATTCCGATTCGATTTTTTCTAAAGAGATCTCATCTTTGTTAGGGTCCAGGTCCCCTACTTCTTCCCATTTTACGATCCCGGTCTCACCGTTGCGAACTTCTTGGGTCTTAGAAATAAAATCGGAGATGAACTCTTCAGAGAGTCCTTCTCTCGACATTTTTTCTTTGATCAATTTTTCGGATTCTGCTATCAACGGATCCATCTTATAATTCCTTTCGCATCGTACATTTCGTCAAACTCACCCAATTCAATTGTATATTTTTCATCTTTGGAAGAAGGATCATAGATCAGCTTTAGTTTTACTTCTCTTCCGTTATCATTTATTTTTACAGGCTTCTCATTCTGCTCCGCATACAAAGGAAGGAATACTGTATAAGAATAGATGTACACCGATTTTTTTGAATTTTTCCTGTAATACAAAACCCCTTTTTCCGCAAGATCTCGTTTTAGTATTTTTGTATAAGCCACAGGGAAGTTCTTGTTCCAAGTAGCAAGAAGTGTCTTGTCCATCTCGGAATGTTTAGGCACCTCCGAATACAAATTGGTTACGGAAAAAAGAAAAATGCCTAATACCAGGAAACGAAAGAGGACTTTCATAAACTTACAGACAGATTAAGAATCAGTTGGTATTCTTCAAGTAATTACTTAAAAAACAAAGGACCTCTAACTATCACATCCCCTGTTACTTTTAGAAGAAGGATCCGATCTATTTAACGGATTCCTTATATTTGGAATAGGTTTCGTTATCCGAATCAAATACTATATCCGCAGTAGCGCAGATCACTCCTCCCAAGGAAACGATCCTGATATTCAGTAAAAATTCCTGGTCTTGGAAAACAAGCTGGCCTAAAGCCAAATACTCCGCCCCGGAAAGTTTTCCTATGGAGACTATCTGATCGTTCAATACGAGCCCGCTTGCTTGGAAGTCCTGCTCTCCTATAACCCGATTCAATCTATCTCTTTCCAGCAATTGGAATGTTTTAGGATCGAATAATTCCTTTCCAAGCCTATCCGTAACCAACCTTCCTAATTGGGAATTGGTCCCGTCTTCGTTGATTATATTTAAGATGGCGAGCCTTGCAGGAAGTTTCCCGCCTTGCGTTTTGAGAGAAGATAAAAATTGGTATCTAAGTTCGGAGGCAATCGTCGCCACTCCCGCATTCGGGTCCTTTGCTTTCTTTCTGATTTCTCCGGAAGAAACACAGGAACCCAATAATATTATAACTGTCGATAGGAAGATCCGGATTTTCATTTTCCCGCCTATATTAAAAATATTTAACTAATGTGACTTGGTTTCCGGTGCTGTTAAATTTCACCAGATCGAATGTAGCTAAAGTAAGTGTGAGCCCTCGTCCATGGGTGATCCCTTCCGAATTCAATTTTTCCATGCTGCTTTTTTGAAGCCTAGCATGATTAAAACCTTTTCCTTCGTCCGTGATCCTGACACCTATCCTATCTCTGGAAAGTGAATATTCCACTTTTACCTTTTTGGATTTATAATAAGGATCCTTCTGTCTTTCCTGAACGAATCTGAAATAATTTCCTTCCGACATTGCACGAGTTTTTTCCTCGAAGCTGATGTTAAGGTTCCCATGTTCGATTGCATTGATAATCATTTCTCTCAGACAATTTCTCATCGCAGTGATGGTAGAAGGATCCACAAATCTATACAAGTTCGCAGTCATTCTTTGGCTTAAGAGTTCTGCATTTTGAAGATAATTATTTGCAGTGTAGACGGTCTTCTCATCATCCACGTACCGCGACATTAAGTCTTGGTCAGGCTCGTAGGCTCTTCCTAAAATTTCTCTTTGACCCTCGTATTCCAAGATCTGGAACTGAACCTGTAACTCTTTAGGCTCTCTCAAATATTTCTGTAGGAATTCTCCTAAGAACCGAACTGGTTTTCCTTCGGAAGCAAGTTCTTCCAATTTTTCTAATACGTATAATTTCTTGTACGCGTCTTGTAATTCTCCCGCCTTATAGATCAGCTCCATAAAGTTTTTGCCGATCACTTCCTGGGGTTTGAACCCTATATGTTTGGATACGGATCTATTCGCTGCGAGAATATTCCAGTTTTGGTCCAAAGAGAATAAAAAGTCTTCTTCTACTTCGAATAAACTTCTGTATTTTGCTTCCGATTCTTCCGCGTAATTGCGGATATTCCCCAGCTCTTCTACTCTTTGTTTCAATTGATCGGATAATCTTTTGATCCTATCTGCGAGTCCCAAGGATAGAAGGCTCACTTCCATCACGGAACCTACTTGTATTCCCCACAAAGTGAAAAAGTTATTCGGAAGTATCCCGAAGGATTTTAGACCGAATAGAAAACTAAAGAATAAGAAAGAAGACCAGGCGAATAAAAAGTATTTCGCCTCTCTTCTTCCTGCGAACAAACATTGGATCCCGTTAGAGATCAAAAATCCTAATGTAAAGAACATTAGAACCAGACTGCTCATGATTGCGGTCCTATATTCCCAAATGAATAATGTAGAGATCATTCCTCCGAAGCTGAGAGTAAAAAGCAGATAATACAATTTAGAAGTTTTAGGAGTGTATTCGGGAGCGTTCAAAAAGGATCTGCTGAAAGCGCCTGCCGTTAAGATCACCGAAAAAATGGAAAAAGGCAGACTGTAATTTGCCCATAGAACGGAACTTCTCCACAAATATTGAAAGGAAAGCCCGTTCAATGTGAACTGAAAGAGTATATAAGTTAGTATATAAATAACGTAATATAGATAACTTTTATCTTTTGTGGAGAATAACAGAAATAGATTATACACCACCATGATCAGCATGGAGCCGTAATATAATCCGAGCGCAAGCTGCTCGGTGGAAGTATGTTCTATAAATTCGTTTTTGGAAAACGCCAGAAACGGTAACAAAATAGAACTGGAACTTGCGATCCTAAAATAGATCTCTCTTTTAGAACCGGGCTCTTCCGAAAAAGGATACGCAAAATTTCTATGTTCGATCGGGCGAGTACCGAACTCTCTTAGATCTCCCGAATGATTGATCGCAGAATCGGAAACCCTTCCGGCATATAGATCCACAAAATCCAAAAGTGCATAATCTATCTCTAAGATCCAATCTATCGATTTATTCGTTTGGTTTTCAGTCCGAAGACGTACCCAGATCGCAGATTTAGAATATCCTAAACTGTTTTGGGAGATCTTCTCGGATCCACCTTGATCAAAAATTTTTAATACTTCTTTAAAGGATTTTTTACCGGTCTCGTCCTGGTAAACGGAAAGATAAGGAAGAAGAGAAGTGCCGTCCATCTTCTCTTCTAAGAAGAAGCGGTCTTTTTTTTCATAGACCGGACCTTCTCCCCAAATTGGAAAAGAGAAGAAGATCATCAAAAGAAAACTAGAAAAAAATATAGATCGAGTCTTGATTTCCTTTCGCATGGGGCTACAGATCGTACGCAAATTTTAGAAAAAAGCGCCTACAAATTTTAGGATTTTATCAAAAATCTGTTTAGACACTATAAAGGTCCCGATGCTGCTTCCGATCTGAGGAAGCATAAATACTAAGAAGATACGAGTTACCTTATTCTTCCAATATCCGCTGAAAGTTTCCGTATCTTCTCCCAATCTTTCGAAATCTTCTACCAACGGTTTTCTAAACCAGGATTCGGAGAGAGCCGCTACCCAACCCGGTTTGATGATAGGATTAAAGTTCCCGATCGGAGCTGCGATAAATGCGAGAAGAATAGAGACCGGATGTGCAAGCGCGATAATTGCACCTATTGCAGCAAGTGTTCCCTTAACTAAGATCCATCTGATCAAAAATTCCTGGCCTTCTTCTTTTCCACCAAACCAATATAAGGCGGTAAACGCGGAGATTATGATCGCAGGAAATAATAAAGGACGAACTCTATCCCAGAAACCCTTAACAGGCTGGATATCCAGATGATCTATATCCTTATCTTCTACTATATGTTTTACGATACCTTCTAAATGTCCGGCACCTACTACTGCGAAAATTTTCTTACCTACCGCAGCTTGTTGTCTGATCCTTTGCGCTAAGTACGCATCTCTTTCGTCTATGATCACATTTTTGACTGACTGGTATCTGGAAGGAAGTTGAGAGAATAGATCCTTGAGCACGTCATCCGATTTCATCTCTTCTATTTTTTCCGGAGAGATCTCTTCCTTAACGATGAGTGAGCTAACCAAGGTGGAGAATAACATCATTCTGCTCCAGAAGCCCACATTCCACCAAGCTCTTTTGAGAGTGGTGGAAATCTCTCGGTCAACTGGTACGATCTTAGCGTGGATCTTATTTCCTTCTTCGATCGCTTTTCTCATTTCGTCTCCGGGACGAATGTTTCCGTAACCCAGTTTTTTCTGAAAAGAAGAAAGGATTAGGCTGGAAAGAAGGAGCCACATCTTCCTTTCCTTAAACACTTTGAAAATATCCAATTTTTTCCAATGATCCGGATCCTGAACGGATCTCATTCTGGAAGCGCAGAGTTCCACACAGACCGTGTCCGGTTTTTCTTCTTGGATAATTCTGGAAACTTCATCTATACTTTTTTGGCTAATATGAGCCGTTCCCAAAATAGTGATCTGGGAACCGTTTAATTCCAAGGTGCGGATCGGTTCTGAGGAGGCGATTGTTTGCAAGAGGGTCGATTTCCTTTCTTTACATACAGTTTCCTTTACGCTGGATGATATGAAACTCTATTTTTCCAAAAAGAGTGGGAATTCCTACGGGATTTTTAGAAGGTTAAATCGTCACATAATTCGATTCCGGCCCGGAGAAATTTCCGGGAAAAAAGATTTGAAGGAACTTGGATGATCCTAAAATACTACCCGGTTATTACTGACAGAAAGTATGCTCAATAAAGACGTAAAAATTATAAACGTCGGGATCGCGGATATACAGGGAGGCCAGTCCCCTTCCATGATCCGCACCACATTAGGTTCCTGTATCGGAGTCGTTTTCTATTCTCCGGAAAAGAAGGTAGGAGCCATGGCCCATATCATGCTCGCCAAAGATCCTTCCGGAAAAGATTCCTCCAAAAATCCCCATAAGTATGCAGAAACTGCTCTTCCGGAATTGGTAAAAAGAATGGCTGAGTTGGGCTGTAATAAGGGAGATTATTTCGCTCGTCTATTCGGAGGAGCTTCCATGTTCAAGGGAATGAATTCCAGTTTCTTGCAGAACATTGGTGACTTGAATGTGAGTGTCGCAAAAGAATTTTTAGATAAAGAAAAAATAACGTTACTCGTAGAAGATGTCGGGGGCCATGAAGGCAGAACGATTAGTCTCTATTTGGATGATGGCAGGATCCTTTTAAAGAAGGGCGGATTCGAAAAGTACCTTTATAAGGTCAGGTAACGGAATGAAAGAAAAGATAGATCAACTTTTTGAAAACGAAGCCCAGCTTCCTAAAATCTCCTCAGTAGTCAGCAAAGTAATGGAGATGGTAGGAAAACCGGATGTTGTCATCGCGGACCTAGCCAAGGAAATTTCCAAAGATCCTGGACTTACAGCCGCAGTGATCAAACTTTCCAACTCTGCCTATTTTCGCCCTGCTAAACCGGTAAAAACCGTACAAGAATCCTTGATGACTCTTGGAATTAAAACGGTACAAGAGATCGTTCTTCTGAACGAAACCAAAGGTATTCTCAAAAAAGAACTGAAAGGTTATCAGGTAGATGGAGAATCTAATTGGCTTCATTCCTTGATCGTGGCGGAACTTGCTAAAAGGATAGCTGTTCAGAAAAAACTAAAAGTGGATAAGGACGTAGTATTTACTGCGGGACTTCTTCATAATATCGGAAAAGTCATCCTAGCTGAGTTCTTTCCTGCAGTTCTTATGCAATTCAGGACAGAATTACAAACTTACCAAGGACCTTATACGGATCTGGAAGCTAAGTTCTTCGGATACACTCACCAAGAAGCTGGAGCAAAACTTTTGGCTAAATGGAATTTCCCGGAGGAATTGATAGAAGTAGCCAGATATTATACCGAACCTGAAAAGGCCACTCAGTTCCCTGAACTAGTATCTATCATTCATATCGCGAATTGTATCGTGATCTTAGGTGGAATGGGAATTGACATAGGCGGTTTGAAAATTCCACTCTCTTCTAAAGCCTTACAAAACGTAGGTGTGACAGAGGGAGATCTGCAAATGTATTACACTCTTTTACCGGAGATGGCTAAACATATCGAAGAGTTGATCTCGGTTTGAAAAACATCGCCCTGATCGGCCCTAGAGGTGTCGGAAAATCTAAAATCTCCCGTAAACTTTCCAAACTCACAGGCAAGCCTTTAATCTCTACGGACATGATAGCTGTCTACCTGACAGGTGGAGTGTCCATCCCAGACTTCGTAAAATCACATTCGGGAAATTGGAAACCTTTCCGTGATCTAGAATTCCAAATCTTAAAACAAGTTTCAGGCTCTCAAAATCTGATCTTGGATTGCGGCGGCGGGATATTATTCGACCAAGACGAATCAGGTAAGGAGATTGTAAGTGAAAGAAAGACAAATATACTAAAAGAAACTGCATTTGTGATCTCTCTTTCCAGAAAATCTGAATACTTAGTGGAGAAAATCCAGAACGATCCCACTCGCCCTCCTTTAAGTAGCGTTCTTTCTTATAAAACAATTTTGGAATCCAGACTTCCTCAATACAGGGCTCATTCTAATATCCAGATTGCCTTAGATGACCGCAGTACGGAAGAAGTCTGCGAGGAAATCCTACGCAGATCCGGCTGGGTCTAATACAAATAGGGCGTTCTGCCTTTTCCTTAAACGTCCAAATTTATAAGATATTATGAAAATCATAAATATCTTTACGACTTTCTAATGGAATTAGAATCTTCGTTATAACCGGATGAGAAAAATATCATTCTAAAAAGTTCAAACCCGATGTTGGAACTCCAACAAATCGGAGAATTTATTAGTGATACGCGTGTTGGAACTCCTATATCGCGGATCCATAAGATAAATAGGACTTTTAGAACATCCGGATACACAAAATATAAAAATGATACAGTTAGTACTAGAGGTCCGAGATGATAGATACGGAGGTCCCGAAGAAGAATAAGTCTTCCTTCGAGAAACTAGTAAAGGTAATTCGGCAAAGAAATTATAAAAAGGCGACCGAATACACTTACCTAAGATATAATTTGGACTTTCTTTTATTCGCGGATAAGCCCGCGGAAAAAGTAGTTACAAAGGATATTGAAAAGTACATAGAATATTTAAGGAAGAAGAAGGTTTCCTCTTCCACGATCCAGATAAATATCAGTTCTTTAAAAATGTTTTTTGAAGAAGTTCTGGATATGAACGTATTCGAAGACTTCAGAAGACCTGCCAGGGAATATAAAACCCCTAAGGTGCTGAGCCAAAAAGAGATTTCACTTCTGTTGGAGACTGCATCCGAGTCTCCTAGATCCCATCTTCTCTGCGCGTTAGCCTATTATGCAGGACTGCGAGTGGGAGAGATCATTCGTTTGAAATGGGGACAATTCGATCTTTCTAAAAAGACGATCAAAGTGGACTCCCCTATTCCAACTCAAAACAGAACCGTTTTGATGGATTCCGAATTACAAAAGATCTTGAAGAAGTTCGAAAAAGAAGTTGGAACCGAGAAATCCTCCTATTTGTTTCCGGGCAAATACCAAGGTACTCATTTGACTTCCAGGAACGTAGAACGTTTAGTCGGAGATCTGGCAAAGTACGCAGGGATCAAGGCACAGGTGACATTGTTCACTCTCAGACATAGTAGAGCGATCCACCAATTGGCGGAAGGAAAAAGTCTGGAAGATATCAGAGAGTTTTTAGGCCATAAAAGTCTTGCGACCACGGAAAGTTATCTTCCGATCCGCAAGAACCTAAGACCTCAGGTCAGACAAAAACATATCCAAGACGCTTTAAAAGAAATTAAGAAGAAGTACAAGTACTGAGACTTATCCGGCGGAGACGCCGGAACTTCTTCTTTTTTGAATATTCTTTTTTCTTGATAGAAGTTCCTGGATCTTCGCATGGACTTCTGAAGTCAGACCCATTCTAGTAAAGATCAAAGAAGCTAGAACGAATATACTTCCTACTACCGGTCCGAATAGTATTGTCAATCTCCAGCCAAGCTCAGGGTCTTGTGTTTGGGCTCCCGCTTGGTACCCGATCGCTTCCAATAAAAATCCTAAAAATGCAAAACCGATCGCACGTATGATCTTGGTCGCCATCTTCCAAAATCCGAAATAAGCACCTTCTCTCTTTTCTCCCATCAAAAGTTCATCATAGTCCACTACATCCGCTACCAATGAATCAAAAAGTAGAATGGATCCTGCAAATATCCCGCCGAGGAAAGCTGCAGCCAAAGGAGCCTCATAAGATCCTTGGGGCAAGATCGGATATAAAATGATTGTCATAACCCCGAGTAAAAAACTTCCCCAAAACGCCGGGCGCTTTTTACCGAATCTTTTCGCTAAGTACACCCAAAGCGGAATTGATATAGTAAGAAAGAATACGAAAGGAAGAAGGATACGGATCACCACTTGAGAATCCTCAAGCAGCAATCTTTCCTTATAATATAAAAGCCCCAAGGAAGAATTTAAAGTCCTCGCAGCGGTTGCCACTATAAATGCCAAAAGTAAAGGTAGAAAATAACGATTTTTTAATATAAAACCTGCGGATCGTAAGAATGATCGAATATTTGCAGAAACGGAGTTAGGCTCCGATCCTGATCTAAGATACGGAAAATCTCTTCCCTTGGTAAAAATATAAGAAGAATAAGATACAAAACATAATAAAACCCAGATACTCATCGAAGAAAAACTTCTGGAACTAAATCCATCCTCTCCTAAAGAACCCCAAATCGCAGGAAGAAGTAACCCAGCCAATAGACCTAGATTCGCAAAAAATAATCTCCAACCAAAGATCTTATTCCTTTCTCCGGATGTATGACCGATCTCTCCTCCCAAACTAATATGAGGAACTGCGATCATTGTCATGAATGTATTCGTAAGAAAGTAAGCGATTACCAAGTATAAAAATTTGGAAGTTTGGGTTTCCAATCCCGGAGGACTAAAAAGAAAGGTAGCTCCTAACCCTAATAAAAACCCTCCGATCAAAATATAAGGCCTTCTTCTTCCGTTTGTAAAACCGGTTCGATCCGAAATATATCCCATAATAGGATCACTGATCGCGTCCCATAAGATCGCGATCAACATTGCCAAACCGAATAAAGAAGGTTTTAATCCGACTTTAGAAACATAAAAATCCAGAAGATAGATCTGGGCCATGGTTTCCACAGCAGTGATCCCTACTTCTGCGGAAGCATAACCTGCCATAGTACGATTCGAAAGAGTTTGTTCTTTCATTGGATGGGTAGTTTTTCCAAGCGTTACGATAGAGGTTGTTTTATCTTAATTGATAAAAGTTTTCCAAGTCCCGATCAATTTCCCGGAACGGACCAGATGGATCTCTCCCATCTCCGCCATTACCTTCTCACTTTGGGTTGGCCTAAAGAATACATGATCATCCGGTTCTAAAGAAGTAGCCTTGGACCCGTTTAGAATACTTTGGTTGGTGCTTGTCCCAAATAGAGAATTATCTTCCAACCCTTTAGGAGATTCTTTTTTGGCGGAGAATGCTCCTCCATAAATAAAGTAAGTTATCTCTTGGTTTGGATTCCAAAGAGGAAATAGAGAAGATAAAGATTCTAAGAAAGGGATTTTGGTACCTTCTAATTTTTTCAAAACTGGGGTTGCGATAAATACGGCAGGACTATGCTCTTCTAAACTTTCCACATCAAAATCAGTAGGTTTTACAAGAGCGGAACCCAAGGATACATCATTGACTACTCCGGGATTTTTTTGATAGAAGCCGTATGTTTTACTTCCTCCCCCATTGAATACTAATTCTTTTTGGAATAAGTTCGGAAACTTCTCCTTTCCTAATTTTATAAAATTCGAATATTGATCCAAGGAATTCCGGACAGATTTTTCCATGGCAGAGATCTTATCTCCGAAAATGACGGGTACGGAAGCAACATGCGGTTCATAACCCATATATCCGGAGAGGTCCAAATTTTCAGGGTTCGTTTGCAGGAGTTCCAATGCGGACAAAGAATCTTCCGGTTTAGAAAATCCTCCCCTATGCAATCCTATATCGATTTCCAGACTTAGTTTTAATTTTAGATCCTTCTTCTTTGCAAATTCCAAGTATTGTTCTACACGCTGAGAGGTGTCCACCAACCACTGCACATTCTGAAAATTCTCTTTTTTAGTTTTAGAGTATATATTCTCTAAGGCAGCAATGGGCATCGGTTTTCCCAAAAGAATATCAAATTTTTGGAATTCTGGATCATTCAGCAGCATGATGATATCTCCCGAATGGAACACCATCAGTCTTTTGGAGCCTGTTGAGTTTACGATATACTTAAGCAAATCAATGGAAGGCAGAGACTTTACTACAACTCTATAAGATAAGGGAGGTTTGATCTTTTCTTTTAGAAGTTTCAAATTGGAATCCAAACGGTCCAAATCAAGTAATACGATCGGTTTTCCAGGACCATTTTGTTTGAGTTCAGTATTCAGTTCTTTAAAGTAAGAAGTGTAAGAAGCCCCGTTATCTTTGGGTTTTATATAAACAATCAATAAAAGTACGACTGCAAAGATCCAAAGTAATCCATGATTAGACCCTCTTCTATACATCTAGAATATTCCTCCGAAAACCAGATCGGATTTTAGAATATTAGACTATTCAGGCAAACGGAATTTCGGAAGTGATAGATTAAATCGGACAGCGACCATTCGGACTAGTATCACAAGCAAAGCGGAGACTGCAGTATTTAAACTTCCGTTCACTTCGTATTTGTCTAATACAATGTATAGGATTGCGCCTGCCAAACATGCAGTTGCGTAAATTTCTCTTCGGAAGATCATCGGGACTTCGTTGATTAAAGTATCTCGGATCACTCCTCCGAATACCGCGGATACCATTCCTAAGATCGCTGCCGCAAATGGATTTACTCCGCTTAGTAATGAGATCCTAGTTCCGATCACCGTATAAATTCCGATCCCAACAGTATCGAAAAAGAAAATCCCGGTTTTCATTCGGATCAAAAATCTAGGAAATACGAATGTGATCGCAAAACCCGCAAATATCGCCCAAAGAACATTAGAGTCGGATACCCAAGAAACGGGATAATTTCCGAGTGTTATATCCCTTAACGTTCCGCCGCCTATTGCAGTAATGAAGCCGGTGAAAAATACGCTGAATGCGTCCGCGTGATAGGTCTTTTTTTCCGCAGCGGCCAAGGCTCCGGACACCGCAAACACTGTGACCCCGGCCAAATTGAAAAAATAAGAAAGGTCCAACTTAAACCTTTTTATAGACCTTCTGCTTTTTTTTACCTTTACCTATGAGAGAAGGACTGAGTAACGCATTCAAACCAGGAAGAAAACTTCCTACCTTTGCCAAAAATCCTCTGGAACCCGGGATCAGAACTTCCATCGGTTTATTCGGGATCACTTTATTAAAGATGATATCTGTTACTTCTTCCGTTTTGAGATATCTATTTCCGGAGAATGTCATGGAAGCTTCTTCATAATCTTTTTGAAGATCCAGCATCGGTGTTTGGATCGCGTCAGGACAAACTACACTCACAAATACTTTTTTAGGTCTCAATTCTTGGGCGACTGCCAAGGAGAATCCTCTAACTGCAAATTTAGAAGTAGAATAAAGAGAGATCCCCGGGATAGGAGCAACTCCCGCCAATGATGCAATATTTATAATATGGCCCCCGCCTTGAGAGATCATTCGGATAGAAGCTTCTCTAGTTCCGTACATCAAACCTTTAGCATTGATATCTATATGTTTATCAATATCCTTAGGGCTTACATTTTCAATGTATCCAGGCAGAAGATAACCTGCCACATTCATTAGAATATCCAGTTTGCCCCATTTTTTGTAAGCAAGATCCATAACCTTCTTCCATTCGGAAGGAGAAGTCACATCCAATTTCGAAGTTAAAACCCTATTCTTATCAAACTTTTGTTTAGTAACGTAATCTTTCAGAGCTTTTTCATTCAGATTGGTCAGAAGTACATTATGACCTAAAGAGTAAGCCTTCTCTACCAGATTTTTTCCTAAACCGCCGCTTGCACCGGTAATGAGTATGTTCATTTATATTTCCTAATGGGTAATTATATTACCGAATTCTAATTGTCCAAATGAAAAAGTCGGACTTGTTCCCGGGAAAAGCCAAAACCCGCTCATCTCGGAAGAAGGCATAACATTATAAAATTCAGGGTTTCGTAAAGAAGGACCTGCAATCTCTTTTTCCAAGACCATGGAGATATATTGGTCAAGACCTATCTCCAAAGTATTTCCGTTTAAGATCACTTCCATACCTGTGTTTTTAGCATATTTACGCACTCCAGGAATGCGAGACTTGAGCGGATTATAATTATCAGCACTCACTCCATTCTCACTGGTTACAAAAATCCCTTCCGGAGTATTCGCTACCAAACTATGGTTCCCATACGTATGTCCAGGAGTTCTGATCAAGGCCACTCCACCGCCTAGTTCCGTATCAGAATCTAAAAGAACAACTCGATCCATGGAGATCCCACCGGAACCGTTCGGACAATACCAGTCTGATTGGGGAGGAAGAAGTCCTTGGATAGAATTCCATTCCTCTCTCATGACGAGTAACTTCGCGTTCGGAAAATATCCAGGCTGACCATTCGCCCCCAGCCATTTGCGCAGATCCTGAGTATGCAAATGATCGAAAGAAATATAATCCACCTTCTCCGGAGGAAGTCCTACTTGTTTCAAACATTCCTCTACTGTGTTTAGAGTGGGAGCCATGATCTTTCTGCCGATATTTTGAAAAGGCCCGAAACTTTGGGAAAGCCTTTTGAAAAAAGGAGTCTCCGCATTCGCATCCACATCGGATGGAGAAAATAACAGAGTTTTAATTCCTTCCGATGTTTTGTATTGGATGATGAATAATCGATTGATTATATGCAGAAACGGCGTAGGAAGACTGAATGCATTCAACAAAGCGTATTTAGTAGGGTAAGGAACCCGGACTAAATCAAAAGATTTATAATATACTACTTGCGGCCCTGATAAAAATTTATCTCTAAATCTTCTCGCTCTTTTGCGAACATCTTCCAAACGATCCACAGGTGCAGGAAGACTGCGGGAACCTAAAAAATCTTTGATCGGCTTTAGACTTGTGTCTTTTTTGGAAGACTGTTTTTTGACTGACTTGGAAACATTCACCTTTGCCATAAGTTCATCCCTTCACTTTATTTATTCTCCCATTTTCAAAAATGAAAATAGGAGTTTTATCTGGTAAAACTTTAATAAAAACTTAAAACGGTTTGTATAAGGCAAGATACGCGGAGAATGTACCAAGCACCGGAAGACCGAACCAAAGTATTTTTGCAAACTCAGGCTTTTTATAATACGCAGTCAATAATCCGCCAAAGATCAACCAGACCACAATCTTAGCGATCACCCAGCCAGGGAAACTGGTCAACAGTCCTATTCTCGCAAGCATTCCGAAGCCGCCCAATAGTATCAGCGTCATACCAATTCCATGAGCGGAAGCGATCAGTTTTTTAGGAGCGTTCTCTTTTGTGCCTCCTCCTAATACGTGAAGTGCAAGACCACCGTATGCGGAGAATAAGAATAAAATACCAAGGATATGAATGAGTTTGTACACCGGATAAGAAATCATAGGTGATCATTCTTATGATCCTTTGGTCTTATGGAAAGCGAAAAACGATTTTCTACTTTTCTAAAAGATGTTGTACTCCGACCCAATTTCCAACAGGTGGAGACTCTATATATTCTTGGCAGCGTTTTCTGTATAAGATAGCCACTATATCTTCCGGATACACTTTCAAGGCTTGTTCGAAATTTTGGAGTGCTTCCTTGAAATTTCCCACCTTATACAAAATGATGCCTCTGGAGATCAAAGCTAAAGTTGCATCTTTCAGCTTGCGAATATGAGGATCATCTGATTCGTAAATTTCGTATATGATGATTGGCTGGCTTTTTCCTTTAACCACTACTGAGTCCACTTCTCGGATCGCAAGTTCATCCGCAATCGTAAGACTAGACAAAGTTTGCTGAGTAATTAATATATCCGCCTTATATAAATTCGTAAGACTTTCCAAACGAGATGCAACGTTTACCGTGTCACCTATCACAGTTGTATCCAGTCTATGAGAAGAACCTACTGTACCGAGCATTAGGTTCCCGGTATTGATACCGATCCCGATCCGAACACCTTTTACATGTCCGTGATTGCCCTTTACTTCTTCTTCGAGTTCCCGAACCCTTCTTCTCATATCAATGGCTGCAAGGACTGCCCTGTCCGCGGCGGACTTACCTTCCCAATTATTCTCTGAATGGATCACTCTTTCAGCGGAGAATAGAGCGAGGATCGCATCTCCCATAAATTTATCCACAAAGCCCTCGTACTTTTGGATAAGAGGTTCCATTTTTGCCAAATAACCGTTGATAAATTTAAAATTTTCTTCCGGAGTCATCTTCTCCGAGATTGTAGTGAAAGAACGAATGTCTGTGAACAGAACGCTCATTTCACGTAATGCGGAATCTCCCAGATTTACATCCACTGCGGAGTCTTTTCCAAGTACACTTAAGAACTGCATCGGAACGAAGCGGAAGAATGCATTCTTCTGTCTAGCCAATTCTAGTTTTTGATGGCTGAGTTCTATGTTCAATTCTTCCGATTGTTTGTACAGATCGATGAACCTGTTTGCAAGTATGGTGGTTAAGGAAATTACGAATAATAAATACGCAAACTGAGTGAATCTGATCCCCGATTGAAAGAACATAGAATCCAACACATCGTAACCTGAAATGAATACGATGATGAACATGCTGATCGCCATGAGAGAAGCGTCTTTTTTACGCAGATAAACCGCTTTCCCCATAAAATACAATAGATAGATAAGAGAAGGCAGAATGGAGATCTGCCAAGCTCTCAAACTGATCATCAAATATTGGAATGGAGCGAAAAAAGAAAAGAAGAAGATGGAAAAACTCCACCCGGTGATCAGGAGTATCGCCTTATTCGGTAAAGTAGATCCGTAAAAATAATCATGAAGAAAGAGCAAGAATAAAGGGGCAAGCAGGGATACGGAACCATATTCAATTCTTGTAATCCAAGTACTATCCTCTATAAAATCGAATATGATCGTGGATCTACTCAAGGAGTAAACCGCCATAGAAATGGAAAAGATCCCGAAGTATAAATTATATTTGTCCGTTCTTCTTTTGGAAAAAATGAGAAGATGGTATAATCCGAAAAATATATAGATCGTATTTAGACTTAAATTGATCAAGATCCCGATCTTCTTGGAAAAATCGTATTCGATCCCTAAAGTATAATCTCCGTCCAAATAAAATCCAAGATCCACATTCGTTGGTGTAAATATCGGAGAAAGTGCAGGATATTCCTCTTCCGAAAGATGAAGGGCCGGTGCGTCTCCCAACATACGGAATACAAGTCTGTTCTCTCCCGCTTGCAAGAGACTCGAGTCCACCTGCACTTCCATATCTCGGAGAGTTTTTCGGATCCCCATTTTTCCATTCGAGTCCAAATGGATCTCTTTTTGGAGAAGATGTCCGTTCAGATAAATTTCCCAGTTCTCACCTATAAAATTTAAGTAAAGCCGGATCGGGCTCAAGAAAACTTGTGCCTTGGGATCAAAACCTAGATTAAATTTTGTCTGGATGGTGAACTCTTGGATCTTATCGGATACCGGAGTTTTGTAGAGTTGGTTTAGAACGATCGGGAATTTTTCTATTTTTAAATACCCAGATTCTGTTACATCGAAGCCTGATCTAAATTCAGGTTTAAATCCGCGTACGGATTCCCATTCTAATCTTTTTAGATCCAGGTCCTTCCAGCCTAGAATAGGCTCTTCTTCTTGAGAACCCAGAGAGTAAAAAGAGAATAAGAAAAAAGAAATGAAGATTAGAGATCTGAAAGGTAAAGCCGGAAATTTTTGTTTATGCACCATGCGTTATTCGACAGTAGTAATTGGATGAGAAAAACTGCAAGATTTCAACTTTTTTAACGGATTTTTCCTTTTCCCAAAAATGTTTTCGGTAGAAACTATCCGGAAGGGAAAATAGGAGGAAAACTTTATGTCCGACTCATGGGAAGGCAAAAAATTACCGGAAGTAAGTTTATCCAGTTCAGCAGGGAACACAGTAAATCTACCTAAGGATTCGGCAGGTTCCTGGACCTTATTGTATTTTTATCCGAAAGACGATACTCCGGGTTGTACAAAACAAGCCTGCTCTTATAGAGACAACTTAGAAAAGTTCACTCAGGCGGGAGCTAAGGTCTACGGGATCAGTTCGGATTCTTTGGATAGTCATAAACAATTTATTGACAAATTCAATTTGAGTTTCCCTCTTCTATCCGATCCGAAACAAACATTGAGCGGACCTCTAGGAGTTTATGGAGACCAAGAATGGCAAGGCAGAGTTTTTAAGGGACTTTCCAGAGACAGCTTTTTGGTAGGACCGGATGGGACCATCCGCAAAGTATGGAGAAAAGTGGATCCCACTAAAACGGTTGCAGAAACCTTAGAGGAGATCTTAAAAGAGGCCGGTGCCTAAGGCGTGATCGTAAAATACACTCTAGATACATACCAACCGCATAGACATTTATTAAAGGTGGAAATGGAAGTCCACCCAGACAAACAGGAAACATTTCTTTGTATTCCGAATTGGTCCCCGGGCTCTTATAAGATCCGGGATTATTCCAAATCAATCCACCAAGTCCAATTTACTCAGTCCAAACCGGGCTGGAACATAGAACAAACGGATCTAGACACTTGGAAAGTCTCCTCCAAGGGAGAAACATTCAAAATTTCTTATTTAGTGTATGGATTCGAACATACCGTAAGAACCAATTATTTCACCAGTGATTTTATTTTAGTTCATCCTCCTGCAACATTCTTATATCCAAAAGATCGTTTAGATCTAGAACCTGAGGTTAGTTGGAAAAACCTAACACCATTCCGTTTTTGTTATACGGGATTAAAGAAGAAGGAAGGTTCTAAACAAACCTGGAAAGCAAAGAATTTTGACGAATTTTTCGACTCCCCTATTCTTCTTACGAATGAAAAACAGATCACTTTTAGCGCAGAAGGATGCGAATTCGATCTAGTTATTTTAGGAGATATAGAAACAAAAGATAAGAAGAAGATCTCCAAAGATTTGGCAACGATCGTAGAAACACAGATCAAACTCATGGGTGGAACGGAGAATAAGTATTATCTTTTCGTTCTAGACATGAGCGATAATCTATACGGCGGATTGGAACATCTCAATTGTAGTATCAATCAATTCGATCCGAATGGATGGCCTAACCCTGATAATTATAGAACTCTTTTAGAACTTTTATCTCATGAATATTTTCATCATTGGAACGTGAAAAGAATTCGTCCGATCGCTCTTGGACCTTTTGATTACCAAAAACCGAATTTAACTAAAGAATTATGGATCGCAGAAGGAATTACGAGTTTTTTCGATGCATACTTTCTTCTTCTTTGCGGATCTTATACTCCCCAGCAATATTTGAACAAACTTTGGAAGGATATACAAGAGCTGGAAGAATCTTTAGGTGAATCCTGGATGAGCCTAGAAGATTCCAGTTTTACGGCTTGGACTAAATATTATAATCGCCCATTCGATCCGAATTTTTCGAATACCGGCATTTCCTATTATACGAAGGGTGCAATTCTGTCTTTAAGTATACATCTTTATATTCTGAAAGAAACCAAGGGTAGAAAATCCTTGGTGGATATTATGATTGCTTTGAACAAACAGTATCATCAAGAAAAGAAAAGAGGTTTTACCAAAGCTGAATTTTTTCAAACTGCGAAGAAGGTCACAGGCCTGGATCTGAAATTAGAATTCGACACTTATATCACGGAACCAAAACGTATTCCTGTTGAGAATTACTTACATTTGATCGGAGTGGAAAGAACCTCTTCTAAACCTAAAATAGAATCCGGATTTAGGGTGAAAGAAGAAAGAGGAAGAATGATCGTAAGTAAGATCCTTCTTTCCAAATCGGTAAAAGAAACCGATATCAATCTAGGTGATGAATGGATCGCTCTGGATGATAAAAGAATTCTACCGGGAAACTTTAAAGAATTATTAAGTCAGTACCAACCCGGCAAAAAAGCGGACCTTCTTCTTTCCAGAAGAGGGAAAATTCTAAAAAGAAAGATCAAATTCGATTCTTCTCCTTCTGGAAACGAACTATGGATCGATGAAAAAGCGAAAGATTCTGTCAAAGAATTGAGAGAAGTATTTTTACATTTAGGAAAAGAATCTGAAACTTCGAAACCTTCTGCCAAAAAAACTAGATCGAAGTAATTCCTCCGTCCACAGTCCAGTTCGCTCCGTTGATATAACCTGATTCGGAAGAAATTAAAAAAGACACCACTCTTGCAATCTCTTCCGGAGAAGCGATCTTTTTCACAGGTGTCATCTCTATTATCTTTTTACGATGGTCGTCCACCTGATCTTCTTGGATCCCCATCTTGGTTTCCATATAACCTGGACTCACCGCGTTAGAAGTGATCCCATTCTCTCCCCATTCCGCAGCGATAGATTTCATAAAACCTATGATCCCGTGTTTGGAAGAAGAATATGCCACAGACAGCGCACTTCCCTGCACAGACAAAGAAGAAGCTATGTATACGAATCTGCCGAGTCCTTTCTCGCCGAAAACAGGAAGTAACGTTTTTGTAATTTGAAATGCAGATCTAAGATTGATGGAAAAGATCCTGTCCCATTCTTCCAAAGAAACTTCGGTGATCTTATGATAAGGGCCGCCATAACCTGCACAATGTACAAATCCATATATGGAAGAAGGAGTCTCGGATCGTAAACTTTTGCAGGCATTCTCCAGTTCGTTTGAAGAAGTCAGATCTATTTTTTGGAATGTTTCGTTTGGATGAAGTTGGTCCGGAGAAACCAGATCCCAATTTAGGATCTTATATCCAGAATTTCCTAATTCGGAAACAAGAGCGCGGCCTAAGCCTCCGCTTCCTCCGGTGATTAAAATTGTTAACATTTCCGAATCGACGTACAAGTGGGGAACGATTTCCCTGTTTGGTATGGAACATTCCTTTGAGAGGGTCAACAATATTCTGGAGGCCCTTCCCTATATTACGAAATACTCCGGGAAAACTGTGGTCATCAAATATGGCGGAGCCGCAATGGCAAAGGCCGACTTAAAGGAATCTTTTGCAAAAGATATCGTTCTTCTAAAATACGTAGGCATCCATCCGGTAATCGTTCACGGAGGCGGGCCTGAGATCAATAGACTCCTAGATAGTTTAAATATTCCAACCGAGTTCGTTCACGGTCATAGGGTCACTAACGAAGAGACCATGGACGTTGTGGAAATGGTTCTCACCGGAAAAGTAAATAAGCAGATCGTTTCCATGATCAATAAAGAAGGTGGAAATGCTGTGGGTCTTTCCGGAAAAGACGGAAATCTTGCAGTCGCTTCCAAAACAAAGATCGAAATAGATGTGGAAGGAAAAAAATCCGAACTAGTGGATGTAGGTCTTGTGGGTAAGATCGACAAAATAGATCCGACTGTAATTTTATCTCTCCAAGAAAAAGGTTTTATCCCGGTCATTTCTCCAGTCGCCGAATCCGAAACGGGAGAATCTTTGAATATCAACGCAGATACTTTTGCGGGAGAATTGGCGGGAGCTCTCAAGGCGGAGAAGCTCATCCTTCTTACCGACACAAGCGGCATCCTGATCGACGGAAAACTTGTAACAGGTTTGAACAGGGCCTTAGTAAAAGATTATATTCGAAAAGGAGATATCACCGGAGGAATGATCCCTAAAGTAGAATGTTGCCTTTCTGCGATCGACCAAGGAGTAAGAAGGACTCATATTATTGACGGAAGAGTCCCACATTCTATCCTGATCGAAATCTTTACTGACCAAGGGATCGGTTCCTTGATCGAATAAGAGGAAAGTTCCGAATCTCCTTGACAGGAGTTGGATTTGGGCTGGAATAAGCCCTCCCGATTTGAAAATCTCTCAAAAAAAGAAGTATCCCCGGACCAAATGAGTTTCAAACAGCTCTCCTTAGCTCTTATTTCAGACATTACTGCCAGGATCAATTCCACCGATGATCTGGAAGAACTTTTGGGAATTATCATAGAGACCACAAAAGATGTACTCAATACGGAAGGATGTTCCCTTCTACTCTATGATCCGGACGAAGATTGTCTAGTTTTCCAAGTTGCAAAAGGTGATAAGGGAGAATCCCTCACTGAATTAAAAGTCCCTAGAGGAAAAGGGATTGCCGGAATGGTACTAGAAAGTCTAGAACCCGTAATCGTAAACGACGCAGCTAACGATCCTAGAATTTATAGAAACATAGATGATGCAGTCGGGTTCACCACTAAAAACCTGATCTGTGTTCCGATGAAGGCGCAGGGAGAAATCCAAGGAGTTCTGGAAGCGGTTAACTCCTTGGAAAGGCCTGAATTCACAAATAAAGATATTAAAATATTAGAATATCTTTCCGATCTTGCGGCGATCGCGATCAGGAACAGAAGGTTGATCCGTGACTTAAAAGACCGTGCGAGAGAGCTGGATTGTCTCTACCAGATCAGCCAGGCGATCTCTAATATCAGCGAGCTGGATCAGTTCTTAAATCTAACAGTAAACTCAATCTCGGACGTTTTAGGTGCGGAAAGAGTTTCTTTGATCTTCCAAAACCCTAGAACAAAAGCATTCGAACTTTCTAAATCCATCGGTTTCAGTTTAGAAGAAGAATCCCACTTAGTGGATGAATCCCGAGGGATTTTGAACGAAATTTTATCCCAAGGAAAAGCGATCCTAGTACAGGGACAAACGGATATTAATCCGGACCTTCTTACACCCAATCGTTATAAGACCAGATCATTCGTATCCGTTCCGATCCGTCAGGATGGAACGATCATAGGCGTTTTGAATGCTGCGGATAAGATGAGTGGAGATAGTTTTTCCCACCAGGATCTTTCCATCTTAAGCACAATCTCCAATCAGATCGCGGAAGCATATAATAGTCTTTTGGCAAAAAACCAAAAGGAGAAGTTAACATCCATCCGAAGAGACATGCAGATCGCTTCTCAGATACAACTTAACTCTCTTCCTAATATTCCTAAGAAGATGCATCTTTTGGAGATTGAAACTTCTTACACCGCATCCAAGGAGATCGGTGGGGACTTTTATGATCTGATCTATCACAATCCTGACGAAGTGAGTATCTTGATCGCGGACGTTTCCGGAAAAGGGATCGCTGCCGCACTCTTTATGGAATTTTCCAAAACGATTATCGCAGGCGAAGTGGCACGTAACTCTTCCACAAGTATCAGTCTTATGGGAGCAAATCGGATCATCCAGGAGAAGTCCGGTTATTTTATGTTCGTTACTGTGATGCTGACCCGCATCAATATGCTCAAAAAAAGAATTCGTTATTCTAGTGCTGGTCATAACGAGCAGTTATTATATAAAGCTAAGGAGAAGAAGGTACTACTTCTCTCCGGAAAAGGAATGCCTCTAGGGATCAAAGAGTCTGAGATAGAAGAGCATGAGGTGGAATACCAGCCTGGAGATCTTCTAGTTCTGTACACGGATGGTGTGAGCGAGACCACAAATGAAACCGGAGAAATGTATTCTCTGGAAAATCTTGCAAAACTAATAGAAAGAAACGGGGATATGCCCGTAGAAAATCTAAAAGAACTGATCTTGGATACTACTGACGCATTCAGAGGAGAAGCGGATCCTCATGACGATTACACTTTAGTAATGGTCCGACTCAATTAGGATTATATAATTCGATCCTGATACTAAGGCGCCGATATCTATTTGATCTCGGACATCTCCAACTCTTATACTATTCTGCCACCATATGAGCAGGCTGTCCTGTGGAAGCCAATAATGTTCTCCACAAAGTACTCTTAGTAGGCTGAAGTACTTTTCTTTCTTGGATCGCAATGTCTATAGGAAGATGAGTGAACACATTATTCCACATTCCTATTACCAGATCCGTCTTGCCTGCCATAGCCGCATGAACCGCATTCTGCGCTAAAAATCCGCAGAAAATAGAATCCTCAGGGTTCGCAGGAATGGATCGAATGATATAACTTGGATCTATGTATTTCACATTCACTTCTATCTTCTCCGCTTTGAAAAAGTCCTGGATGGAATTCTTGAGATAAACACCTATATCGCCTAACTTTAGATTTCCGGAAGCGTCCCTTTCTTCATTTTTGCCGAAAAACTTTTGTCCTGCTCCTTCTGCTATTATGATCACCGCATGTTTTCTGGTTAAGATCCTTTTTTTCAAAATATCCAAGAAAGCCCCCTTGCCTTGCAGATCGAAATCCACTTCAGGGATCAGACAATAGTTTACGTTTTGAGAAGCGAGAGCCGCGTTCACCGCGATAAAGCCTGAATGTCTTCCCATCAACTTTACGACTCCGATACCGTTTGGTGCACCTTTTGCTTCTACATGAGCGCATTCTACCGCTTCCATCGCTTTGGAGAAGGCGGTGGAAAATCCGAAAGTTTTTTGCACATAATTGATATCGTTATCTATCGTTTTAGGTACCCCGATGACGGAGATCTCTTCTCCTCTTCTGTCTATTTCCTTAACGATCTCTTTGGCTCCTCTTAAAGTACCGTCTCCTCCGATACAGAATAACATCTTAACTCCATACAAAGAGAGCCTATCCACCATATCGGAAGCATTTTGGTTCCCTCTAGAAGAAGCGAGAATAGTACCTCCGTCCCTTCCTATATGAGCCACGTTTTCCGGATTCAACTCCATAGGCTTATGATCAAATTTTTTGACAAGCCCCTGATAACCGTAAGGAAATCCAAGGATCCGTTTGACCCCGTATCTATAATTTAATTCCATTACGATCCCTCGGATCACGTCATTGATCCCTGGACAAAGCCCCCCGCAGGTCACGATCCCGGCAGTCACTTCTTTCGGGTCAAAATAGACCTTCTTTCTGGGACCTGCTTGTTCGAAAAATTCGGCTCCTTCTACTATATATTCCTTCCAGTTTTCTTCCGTTTCGAATACTGTCTTGAAAACCACCTTGGATTCGTCTGCGGTGTAATATTCGTAAGCTGCTGGACTTTCAATTTTGCAAGGTCCGAAATTTCTGATCTTTGTGTTCATTTTTACCGATTCCAAGTAAATTATAGAAGGTCTTATTTTTTGGTAAATATGACGGAATTTTCATTGGCAAGGAAGAATATTCCGTCATATATCAATAAATATAGGATGAGAACCGAGAAGATGACATATGATTCCAAATCTCTTCCTAAACGTAAGCGCTCGTTCTTTAGAAAGACCTTCCCTTCCCTCTTACAGGTGATTTTTCCCTTTGTAGCGAGCTTGTCCGTAATATACGGAGAGAACAGTTCTACTTTTTTCTGGGATTCTTTCGACAACTTTTCCAAAAATACGGCCCTATTTTCCCAAAAGGAAACTTCCGACAGTAAAGTCGAGAAGGAAGAGCATAAGGTCCAATTTTTCTCTTCTCTTACATTCAAATATCCTTATGAAATGAAAGTATTTCAGGAATATATACCGACTGAATCTTCATCCGCATCTTTCAATTCCATTCCCGGACTCCCTAATAAATTACCGAATCAACCTAAGATACTTTTACAAAAGAGAGAATTTTTCGCTCTATATCCTTCACTCGGAAGAGAAGAAGTTTTCGTAATGGCAATGAGCATGAGCCAGAATAAGGACAATAAATCCGAGGCTTATGTAGGAGCTAATACGGAAAGAAGAGCGTTCGATGGATTGACAGATGTAAGAGCTACTTCTTCCGTTATGCCTGGTTTAGGTTCTAATCTATCCAGAGGTTTAGATAACCAAGCAGGGAATTTACTCTTTGGATATTTACTCGGAAGAGCCGGGATCCAAATGGACCTAGGCTGGAGAATGGCGGGAAATAACGTAGGTTTGGCGATCCCTGAGTCTGCAAAATCATCCATCGGGATCAGTTACTCTTTGATCTCTAATTCTAGTAACTTGAATAAGATGGATTTTTTCCTGCAAGTATCCGGGATTAAAAGATTTAATGATAAAAGTCTTTTACAGATCGATACCCCGCAGGCTTTCAGAGGGTGGCAGCAAGGTTACGAATATTACGTAAACCCCGGGTTTTCCATCTCTACAAAGAACTTAAGCTTCGAAGGTCTGGTACGTTTACCTCTCCATCAACCATTCCCAAATACGGACGGATTACTCACTCCGGAAATCCAAGGTATGCTCGGGGTAAAATACAAATTTTCGGATAGTTCCCCTAGTTTACAAAAATAAAGATCAAATTTTTCTAATATAATCTCGCCAACCCTTAGTAAATCTTTCAAGACCAGGAGAAAGGCCTGTGAAAAAAATCAAGTTTCTAATCTTATTCTGCGCCGCCACTGCTGCATTCGCCGACGAAACGGTTTATACCAAAACAGGAAAGAAAATAGTTCTTAAAGAAAACTTTACCTGGCAATATGCACCCGAGCCTAAAGTTGATCCTTCTAAAAAATCGAACTCGGCCAGATCTATCTTAAAAGGAACCGACCAAACAAACCTTCTCAAAAGTAAATCAGGGATATATTCCGTTTTTTATAATCCAACCTTATGGACAAGTATAACCGAAAATCACGAGTTCGCAGAATTTCATTTTGTAAACCAGGCAAGAACCGGGAACGCAATGGTGATCTATGAAGGTTTAGAAATTCCTTTAGAGTCATTTCCTGAATTAGTTTTATTGAATGTGGTTAAAACAGATCCGGATGCAAGGATCATTAATATTGAAGATTGTTCCGTAAACGGAGTCGCAGGAAAGATCGTCACTTATACCGCTCAGATCAAAGGTCTTAGATTTATTTTTTATTCCTTTTTAGCTAGCGGTAATTTCGGTTCCATTCAGTTCTCTACCTTTACTTTGGAAAGTCAGTTCGAAAAAGAGAAGGCGAACTTTGAGAAGGTAATTTCTGGATTTGTTTTGAATTAGAGGTTTGTAGTAACTTCGACGGGATTCGCAATTCAAAGTGCAAGTTTGAGTCGCGGAATTTGGGTTCCAAGCTACGGGATTTGAATTCGGGTCTGAATTTTGTCGAAGATACTACAGGATTTGCATTTTCTGAAAGGAAAGCTGCAGATCTAATTTGTTAATTTGCTCTTTCTTTCTGCCAAATCGCAGAAAAGAAGTAGTTTTACCGGATGTAGTATCTATGACCTCAACCCTAGTCTCCATTACTGGGCAGGCAACTTCTTCACAACTGATCTCGCTTAACTTCAGGAGTAGATCTTCCCTACCCAGTCTCTCCCTGATCTTAGATGCCAGCCAAGGATGGAACGGAAACTCTGTTCCAGGCTCCGATTCATCCTGGTATTCAGAATGAACCGGATTTGTAGTAACTTCGACAAAACGTTTCATTAAAGATTAGACTCTGGAAACCGCCTCTTGGGGATCGTAAGCCAAATTCGGAGAAAGCCATTTTTCCACTTCTGAAACGCTGATCCCTTTCCGGTTTGCATAATCTTGGACCTGGTCCTTATTGATCTTTGCGACTGCAAAATATTTGGAAGCAGGATGAGAGAAATACAAACCGCTCACGGAACTTGCAGGCATCATCGCAAAATGTTCAGTAAGTGTGATTCCAGTATTTTTCTCCGCATCCAATAGATCAAATAACGTTCTCTTTTCAGTATGGTCCGGACTTGCAGGATAACCTGCAGCGGGACGAATGCCCTGATAACGTTCTCGGATCAATTCCTCAGAAGAAAGATTTTCATCGGCCACATAGCCCCAGATCTCCTTTCTGATCTTGAGGTGCATATATTCTGCAAATGCTTCTGCAAAACGATCCCCTAAAGCCTTTGCCATGATGGAATTATAATCATCCAGGCGAGAATCGAAAATGGATGCAAACTCTTCCACTCCATGACCTGCTGTGACCGCAAAACCTCCGATATAATCTGCAATTCCACTTTCTTTAGGAGCGATATAGTCCGCTAAACAGTAATTAGGTTCGTCTTTTTCTTCTTTGCTAATCTGTTGGCGCAGAGTATGGAAAACAGTTTTAACCTTAGCTCTAGTTTCGTCTTCGTAAACTTCTATGTCATCGCCTACACTATTCGCAGGGAAGATACCGATCACTCCTCTGGTCTTGTATCTCTTATTAGAAATAATATCTTCTAATAATTTCTGAGCGTCTTTGAATAATTCTTTGGCTTGTTTACCATAAGTTTCACTTTCCAGAATGGAAGGATAACGTCCTTTTAACTCCCAAGCTTGAAAGAATGGGGACCAGTCTATATAAGGAACCAACTCTTCCAGAGAGATCTCATTATCAAAAACACGAACTCCCGTAAAGTTCGGTTTAGTCACCTTAGTCACATTCCAATCAGTAACGTATCTATTTTCTCGAGCATCTACGATAGAAACAAGTTTACGATCACTTCTTGTATTGAAGTAAATTTCTCTTTGGATCTTCTGCTCTTCTTTGATCTGCTTTATGTAATCCGGTTTTAAAGAAGGATTCAAAAGTTTTCCAACAACATTTACTACCCTAGAAGCATCCAAAACATGGACCACGGGTTGATCATACTTCTCCGAAATTTTTACGGAAGTGTGGGCCGAACTTGTAGTAGCTCCTCCGATCAATAGAGGAATATCGAAACCCGTTCTTTTCATCTCGGAAGCCACATGAACCATCTCATCTAGAGAAGGAGTGATTAGACCGGACAAACCGATGATGTCTACATTCTCCTTTTTTGCTTCTTCTAGGATCTTTTCGCAGGGGACCATCACTCCTAGATCTATCACTTCGTAGTTATTACATGCAAGAACTACTGCCACGATATTCTTACCGATATCGTGAACATCTCCTTTCACCGTAGCGATCAGGAATTTTTGTTTTTTGGAAGCCTGAGCTTGTTTGCGGTTCTCTTCTTCCATAAAAGGTAGAAGATACGCCACAGACTTTTTCATCACCCTTGCACTTTTGACTACCTGAGGAAGGAACATTTTTCCGGATCCAAACAGATCGCCTACAACTCTCATTCCGTCCATCAAAGGACCTTCGATCACTTGTAACGGTTGATCGTATTTGAGTCTTGCTTCTTCAGTGTCTTGTTCTATGTATTCTACAATTCCTTTTACGAGAGAATATTCTAATCTTTGCTCTACTGTTCCTTCTCTCCAGGCTTCTTCTTTCTTTTCCGCCTTCTCACCTGACTTAAAGGATTCTGCAAAGTCGATCAACCTTTCGGTCGCATCTGATCTTCTGTTTAAGAGGACGTCTTCTACTCTTTCCAAAAGATCTTTAGGAATTTCTTCATAAACCGCAAGCATACCTGCGTTTACGATCGCCATATCCATTCCAGCTTTGATCGCATAATATAAGAAGGCGGAGTGCATTGCTTCTCTTACAGGATTATTTCCGCGGAAAGAAAAGGAGATATTACTTAAACCGCCGCTGATCTTTGCACCCGGGCAAACAACTTTGATCTCCTTGATCGCTTCTATAAAATCGACCGCGTAGTTATTATGCTCTTCGATCCCCGTCCCTACAGTTAGAATGTTCGGATCGAAAATGATATCGAACGGAGAGAAACCTGCCTTCTCCACTAAAAGATCATAAGCTCTTTTGCAAATACGGACCTTGTCGTCTTTAGTAGCGGCCTGGCCTTGTTCATCAAAGGCCATTACGATGACAGAGGCACCGTACATCTTGATCGTTTTTGCCTGTTGTAAGAACTTCTCTTCACCTTCTTTTAAGGAAATGGAGTTTACGATCGGCTTTCCTTGGATACATTTCAATCCGGTTTCCAAAACGGACCATTTGGAACTGTCGACCATGAAAGGAACCTTTGCTATATCAGGTTCCACTGCGATCAAATTCAAGAATTCTTTCATGGAGGCTTCTCCATCTAAAAGAGCCTCGTCGAAGTTTATATCTATTACGTTAGCGCCTGCTTCTACCTGTTGTAAAGCGACCGATACCGCTTCTTCAAAGTTTCCTTCTAAGATCAACTTTTTGAATTTAGGAGAACCGGTTACGTTAGTTCTTTCTCCAATCAAGACGAAACCGGTTGCTTCATCTATATTCAAAGGTTCTAATCCGGATAATCTGGTTTTTCCCTCAATCTCCGGTATAACCCTTGGCTTTTTGCCTTGGACAGCTTTGGCTCCTTCTTTAATGTGAGCGGGAGTAGTTCCGCAGCATCCACCAGCAATGTTCAACCAACCTTGGCTGGAAAAATCGTTTAAAAAATTCCCGAATTCTTCCGGAGTTTGGTCATATCCACCGAACGCGTTAGGCAACCCAGCATTCGGATAACAACTGATATAACAACCTGAGATCCTGGATAATTCTTCTATATAGGGCCTCATCTCTCCTGCACCCAAGGCACAGTTGATCCCTACTGAAAGAGGATTTGCGTGATAGATGGAATTGTAGAATGCCTCGATCGTCTGTCCTGATAGAGTTCTTCCGGAAGCGTCAGTGATCGTTACAGAAAGAGACACTGGAATTCGTACATTCAAATCTTTGAATACGTTCTCGATCGCAACGATGATCGCTTTTAGATTTAAAGTATCTATATTCGTTTCGGAAAGAAGAATATCGACTCCTTCTTCCACCAGCGCTCTTACTTGCTCGTAAAATGTTTCTACCAGTTCATCGAAAGTTACTGCACGGAATGCAGGATTATTCACATCCGGAGAAAGAGAAGCCGTTCTTGTCGTAGGACCGATGGATCCTGCGAGGAATAAAGGCTGGTCAGGACGAGTTTTGGAAAATCTCTCCATTGCTGCACGAGCAACCTTCACCGCTTTTCTATTCAATTCATCTACATAAGCTTCCGCATTATAATCTGCTTGAGAAATCCGGTTAGAGCTAAATGTATTCGTTTCTAAAATATTCGCCCCTGCTTCCAAAAACTTATAATGTATTTCTTCGATCACCTCTGGTTTAGTGATTACTAGAAGATCATTATTCCCCTTAAGCGCAGAAGGATGATCTTTAAGGCGTTCATCTCGGAAGTCTTCTTCTCCCAAACCATATCTTTGGATCATGGTCCCCATTGCGCCGTCAAGAACTAGTATCCTTTCTTCCAATAACTTCAGAAGTTCTTGTGCCTTGGGGTTTGTATATGTGGGAAATTTATGTTTCATAATTCTTTAATATTGCAGTGTTTATCTAATAGAGGTTTTTTAAGATCGTTGATCATCGGCAGCGTTTTCGATTCTTTTGCGTTCAAAACGATCCAATCTTTCCATATTACCGGCACCTCATCCTCCGGGAAGATGGCATTCACCGGACATTCCCTCAAACAATCATTACAATTGATGCAAATGTCCGGATCTATGACTAAGTAATCCTTTCCTTCTCGGAAAGCTTCCACAGGACAGGCAGCAGCACAGTAAGTAATTTTACACCCTACGCAGGGTTCGGTTACTACGTATGCCACATCCTCTCCTTATCGATTAATAGCGGTAATGTTCCGGTTTGAACGGACCTTCTACCGGTACTCCGATATACTCAGCTTGTTTAGCGTTTAATGTGGTTAGGCGAACTCCTAATTGCTCCAAATGTAACGCTGCAACTTTCTCATCTAATTTTTTAGGCAATCTATAGACGCCGATCTCGTATTTATTGTTCCAAAGTTCTATCTGAGCCAATACTTGGTTCGTGAAAGAACAAGACATTACGAAAGATGGGTGACCAGTTGCACAACCTAAGTTCACTAAACGACCTTCTGCAAGAACGATAATGGATCTACCATTCTCGAAAGTATATTTGTCCACCTGAGGTTTGATTTCCTTCTTCACCACGCCTTTCTCAGCATTCAATCTGGACATTTGGATCTCAGTGTCGAAGTGTCCGATATTGCAAAGAATCGCGCCGTCTTTCATTGCTTTCATGTGTTCAAGGGAAATTATGTCGTCGTTTCCGGTCGCAGTTACTACAATATCCACGAATTCAATCGCGTCTTCTACCCTTAGAACTTGGTATCCTTCCATTACTGCCTGAAGAGCGCAGATTGGATCGATTTCAGTAACGATCACTCTAGCGCCGAAATTGCGTAAAGAAGCAGCAGAACCCTTTCCAACGTCTCCGTATCCGCAAACAAGAGCTACTTTTCCAGCAAGCATCACGTCGGTTGCACGTTTGATACCGTCTGCTAAGGATTCTCTACAACCGTATAAGTTGTCGAATTTAGACTTAGTAACGGAATCGTTCACGTTGATCGCAGGAAGTTTCAATTCTCCTTTTTTGAGAAGTTTTTCAAGACCTTTTACTCCTGTAGTAGTTTCTTCAGAAACTCCTTTGATCTCCGCGAGAAGTTGAGGATATTTCTCGTGAACATACATGGTGAGGTCACCACCGTCGTCCAGGATCATGTTCGGGCCTTTTCCACCGTCAAAGAAGATAGTCTGCTCTACACACCACCAATATTCTTCTTCCGTTTCACCTTTCCAAGCAAATACAGGAACTCCGGTTTTTGCGATAGCAGCTGCTGCATGGTCTTGGGTGGAGAAGATATTGCAAGAAGACCAACGAACTTCTGCTCCAAGCTCAGTCAGAGTTTCAATCAGAACTGCAGTTTGGATGGTCATATGAAGGGAGCCCGCGATACGCGCACCTTTCAGAGGTTGTTTCCCCTTATATTCTTTGCGTAAGGACATCAGACCCGGCATTTCTTTTTCAGCCAGAATGATTTCTTCGCGACCCCAGTCCGCGAGAGAAATGTCTTTAACCTTATATTTTAAACCTTTTTCTTGTATTGTAGCGGACATTAAAGTCCTCCTCTTTTCTTAGCTTTAATTATTAATACTTTGAAGTATTTCTGAGATTCTACTTCTTCTATGGATTCAAGACTGAAACCGGTATGGTTCAGCCAATCTGTGAGAAGTTCCGACTCGAATCCGAGCCATAAGTCGGCGAAATTATCGCGCATGATTTCTTGGTTATGTTTTTTGAGATCTACGATGATGAAAGTGCCGTCGTCCTTTAGAACTTTATGTATTTCTTTCATAGCCTGAGGTGGATTGGAAAGGTGGTGTAGGACCATCGAAGCTACGACAGAATCTGCAGATTGCACCAGGTTCTCAGGCAAAGTTTCAATTTCGGATGTAAACAATTGGACTTGGGAATTATTTAAAAAGGAACTCTTTGCCTCTTTAATCATCTTTTCAGAAGAATCGATCCCGATAACTTCCTGACTCTTCATTAATAAATAAGGGATTAAACCACCAGGACCGCACCCAAGGTCTAAGATCCGACTAGAATGTTCAGGAAGTAAATCCAGGATCTTATTCCGATATAAAACCGGATCTAAAACATCACTTTGAATGCTTTCCCAATTTTGGGCAACATCATCGAAGTATTTTGATCTTTTCAGATCTCTCTGTTTAAGAATATCCTTAGTCTTAACTAAATCTTGTTCCGAATGAGGAAGACTCTTTTCAAAATCCAAAAGAAGAGTATGAAATCTGGCAGAAAAATCCTGCGCATCGTCATTCGAAACCTTAGGGCTATAATATACCCAAGAGCCTTCGCGTTGAGATGTCAAAAATCCAGCATCTGCCAGAATTTTTAAATGCCTAGAGATCCTAGATTGCCCCATATCCAGAACTTCTGTTATCTCCTGAACATTTAGAGGAGCTATCGAGAGTATTCGAAGAACCCGAATGCGGGTTTCATCGGATAATGCCTTTATCGCGAGCAGAATATCTCGATCCTGAAAAACCCCTTTTGTTGTAGAAGGAGCAACGAGAATTGAATCTGAGTAAGTTCCGACAGATTCCCTTTCTAAAGACATATCCTTTAGCGACATTTCGAGAGCCTTTCCACAAGATATCAAGATATCTTGATTTCTTCAAGTAAAAATTATCATATATGCAGGCATAATTATGTCTTATCGCTTGTCTCCAACAACGGCAGGAAAACTAACTCCACTTTGGAGACCCCCTCTCGAGAGTGAATTTCCGAGGCAATGCCACTAAAATGATCCGAACCTCTCGGGTCCCTAAGTTCAAAACACGACGAATTTCTATAACCCTTGAAGTCGGCGGTTTTCGATTTCGCCAAAAGTGAGAAAGAATTCTTTCATCCACTTCAAGTGATTCCCAATGAATCATTAACACAATTATATAATTCATCGAAACACCGTGCGCAAGAGCCACATTCCTCAACTCTTGGTAATTTTCTTCTTTCGGACGATAACTGTGGCGAATGAGATGTTGGCCTTTCGCTTGAAAGGAAGTTCGGAGTGGATTTCTTCCCATATATCTTTGAGACTGAAGCAGTAGACCATACTTCTCTTGTAAGCGTCTCAAGTATCGAGGAAAGTTTCGCTTGCAATCAACTGGAACTTTTCTCCAAAGCCTTTCCGGAATTAACGCCGTAGAAGGATATGGATTCTTAATTATCTTCGTCTTTCGTTTAAGTTTATCATTTTGGAAAACGGTAGAGTTCATACCCTCCTCGTTTCCCGAATTTGAATTAGTGCGTGAGGATTTTTTAATTTGTCGAAGTTACTACAGTCGGATAAATTATATATCCTGCTTTGTTTGATTTAATAATTCCTGGTTCTGAAGTTTTTGATCTCGAAGAATTTTGTAATTTTCTTCCATGATCTTCTTAAAGCCATCTAAAATCTTCATTTTCTCGCGCATAAATTCTTCTAAAGGCTGCTTCAGAAGACCTTGAGGAGATATAACAGCCTCTTCATCCCGTTTTAGGGGAAAGTTCTTTCCATTTTCTGTCGTAACTCCGACTTCTCCTTCTTTCACAAAAATTCCATTTGGTACATCGGAATCTTCGTGATCAGGATTTTCTTTGCGTTGAACTTCATTTTCTTCACAAATTACAAATTGTGTTCCTCTAACGCCAGCGTTGTAAGAAGGCGCAGTGATTGTAAAATCTTCTTTCTTAGATCCTTTATCTACCCGAGCAAATACCTTACCGGAAACCAGTTCTAATTTTGATTTATTCGACTTTTTGTCGGAACTCAGCTCAGCAATTTTAACTTTCGTAAAAGCCGCAATGCGAACAACAACGGAGGGACCAATCTGGAGATCGACTTTCCCCTCCTTCGTTTCAAGTTCATCCTGTTTTTTTAAGATTGAATTTTTCTTGAGACTTACCTTTTTCCCATCCTGGATTCCGGAAACGTCTCCCACGATGAAAAGTACGATAGCAATTTCTTCTTCGGCGAATAAAGAAGAAGGCAAAGAAATTAAAGTAGAGAAAATGATGAAAGCAAATACGATTACTCGGTTCTTCATACGAGGGTTTTTCCTATAACACTAATTTATTCAATAAAGCTGTAGTAGGATCTACTAGATTTATTAGAATATCAACAATTTGAAACTTACTTTTTGGAAGAATTTTGCAGATTAAACGGAGAATAACGAGCTTTCAAGGCAAAATGTTCGCTTTCAAGCAAAGAATCTACTGATTCAAAGCTCAATTCTGTCTCCTGAGATGTAATTACGGGAAATCCATAGTATTTATTCTTATGTGAAATCTCCTTCTTCTGTTTTTTCCGATCCGAAATGAAATCAAGGTGACTTTGTAATCTGTTTTGTAGGATCTTCGACGAAACATTGACTGCTGCAAGTAGCTTCTTTCTTGCGATTTCGAGAATTCCTTTATCTACATCATATCCAATGCTATTTCTAGAGGAAAGAAGAGCCGCTAATGATGTAGTCCCCGTTCCTAAAAATGGGTCTAAGATTATATCACCCTTTATGGAAAACATATTCACCAACCGATAGGCAAAATCCAAAGGAAATGCCGCAGTCCTTTCGCGCGAAGCTCCGACATCTTTAAAAATCTGCCTCTCTCCCTTTAAGTCCCAGACATCAGAAAACCAAACATTTCTTTCTTCCCAGAAGAAGGCGCTATTTCGTCGGATCTCCGTCTCAGATTTAGAATACTTTCTCAGCCCTCCTTTACGAAGGATCAGAATATACTCATGCTCATAGGTAACGTAGGCACCGACCGGATACATTCCGGAACCCATAAACTTGGTTGGGGAATTAGTTTGCTTTCTCCAAAGAATATCTGGCAAAGAAGTAAAACCGAAGTTACGACAAGCCTGCAAGATCCTAGAGTGATTCGAAAATAGGCTGAATTCTCCTCCGATACTTCGAGTAGCATCTCCTATATTTACGAGCAGTATTCCGCCCTCCTTCAAGACTCGAAAACATTCGCCCCAGACCTTGTCCAATTGCAAATGCATTGCCTCGAAGGCTTCATTTCCCAAGCTTTTGGCAAGGGCAGCCTTGGTATTTTTGTCCCAACTTTTGAAGAGGTCGTCCCACATTTCTACCATGGGGTAAGGGGGCGAAGTTAATACGAGGTCAACGCTTTCATCCGAAAGCTTGCCCATTTTTCTCGAATCGGAATTATATAATAGATGAGAAGTTTCCGGAACGAGTATATCCTTCATACACGTTCCGCATGTTTCAAGAGCGCTCTAAATTGGCTATTCAAATTTAGAAAGCTATGTAAGAAGATGGATATGTCGAAGATACGACAAAATCCCCACTATTAATTCTTCTTACCGTGAATCTTTTTGTCGATCAACTCATTCAGAAGATCTGCAAGATCCTGAAACTCATCCCCACTTCGGATTCTGATCTTGTCTACGTCTTTGCCTTCCAGCAGCAATTTTAGATTCTTCTTAATATTATAGATCGGCCCGGCCATCTTATGGGAATAGACCAAGACAAAGATCGCGGAAAGAAGAAGATATAACATAGAGAATAGTAAAATTCCTTTAAATTGGATGGAAAAAAGATCCAAGCCATGATCGTAGTCCGGAAGAGCAAGCTCCTTCTCCACAAACTTGTCCTTCTCTTCTCCGTTAACAATCTCAAATCCCTTTTGGTATACTTTAACAGTGTCCTGGCGAAGTCTGAAAACGACTCCTTTGTCGTATTTGGTAGAATGGATCCAAAATAAAAATCCGAGAGTAAGAAGTAACCCGAAGATGAACAATAAAGAGAAATTTAAGAAGAATCTTAATTGAAAATCTTTATCGATCAGATAATTGGCAAGATGTCTTTTATAACGAGGGGTCTTTGCGGGGGGTGTTGCGGTTTCTTCAGACATGGGAATTGGCCTTCTTTGGTAGAATTTCTTTAAAATTCTCCACATGTCAAAAATATTTCGATTTTAACGAAGTTGAATCACCTCCATAACTGAATCTCTTTGGATTTTTATTTCCTTCTCAAGAGTTTGCAAATACATAAAATTTTCGTCCATGTCGACGATCACACCTTCTAACGTCTCACCGTTGGAAAGTATCACCCTCTCCAATCTTTGGTATTCGTTAAATAGATCATCCTTATTGGAGAAAGATTTTTCAGAACTCCTTGCAATCTCATCTACATGAAGCTCTGAAAATTTAGATCCAAGGTCCTTTTGCTCTGCAGAAGATAGGAAAGTTCTTTGAAAACCTTTCGCCTCTAAGCGTATTTTTTGGCCTGGTTGCAAAACTTGCTCTCCGCGGTTTGGTTCGCTGATACTCTTTGCAGCTACCCTTCCTTCTAAAACGGAGACAATAGTTCCTTCTTTCAGACTTTCTCTGACTTCGAATTTTGTCCCTCTGACTTCTACCAAACCAGTTTCAGTTACGATCCTGAATTCATCTTTTTTGAGGTTCTTGTGCAAATGAACCAGAATGCTTCCATTACGAAGTCTGAAAGATTGTTTTCCTTCTTTCATGATCTCAAGTTCTGTGGATCCCTCCAAGATCATACCTTCTCCCTTAGCAATATTCAGGAAAAGTTTGGAGCCTGGTTCGGTTTTTAAGATCTGGCCGGAGCCCACAGATTCGCCTTCGTTTAATGCCAAAAGTTTTTCGGAATCAGGGGAGAATAAGTATCCTTTTCCGATAATTTTAGCCACGGATATTCCGAACTCGGTCTTTACCGGAGGCGTATTAGGATTTTGTAAAATAAGAAAGCCGAATGCTCCGATCAAGATCGCAGCAGCAGAAGCAATAGTATATAATAACGGTTTCTTAAAGCTGATAACTTTAGAAGATTGGGCTTTTTCGTAAATTTCCTCGAATGATATATTAGAAGGAGGACTCGCCCAAGTTTTGGAAAGCATATCAGACAATTTATCGATAGAAGAACTATATTCGTTCTTCTCACCTTCGATTGCCTTCCTTATTTTATGTTCGAAATTTTCGTCCATTCTTCCCTTCAAAGCTCTTCTGTATTATTCCATCGGCAGAATTTGTTTGTTTTTTGCGATCTCTAAGAGTTTCCCTGTCGCTTTCACAACCAATCTTGATGCAGTTGCAATCGAGATCCCCATGATATCCGCAATATCAGCCAACGTGTATTTTTCTATATTCTTTAATACTAAAGCGTATCTTTCTCCTTCTTCTAAGTCGCTCAAACAATCCATCAATCTGGATTCCAAATCGGAAAGTTCAGTTTTTCTTTCGAAACTTTGCCCTTCTTCTCTATAAGTTCCCATGTCGTCCGTTCCGGATTCTTTCACCGTGGAAAACTTTTTGGCATAGTTAATCGATCGATTTCTCGCGATCGTGTATAACAACTTTAGGGCTTGTTCTTTGTTTAAGTCGGAATTGGAATACTTCTTAAAAAAATTAAGAAAAGTATCCTGCATGAGGTCAGAGGCGGTTTCTGGATTTCCGGTATACTTATACAAGAAATCAAAAATTCTCCCGTTGGATTCCCGATACAGGGTTTCCATAAAATCTTTTCGGGACGCCATTACACAAAGATTCCAACTCGAAACGCTTAATTCAAGTAATTTCCGGCGGCTGTTCTAAACTATACCCTTTTCTCCTCTTCGCGAATGGGCTTTGATAGAGATAACATATCGGGTCCGACTTTTTTACATGAAGGAGAAAAATTTGTAGGAAGGTTTACATTTTTTCTGCTCTCCGATTTTAGAAAAGGAGAAGAAGGTTCACTTTGAAAGTGGATCGGGCTGAGTTTGGGGAAAATACGTTTTCTTGAAAAGGTGGAATGAGGATTTTGTAGTAACTTCGACAATAGAAGATCCGATCTTCGTTTTCAGTCGAAGATACTACACTTATCTAAATACACTAATTCAGTATGAGACATAATTTTAAACCCCCAATCGCTCCAGATCCTCCCAAATTGGACCGATAAAATTCATATCCCTTCTTAAGACCCCTGTTAGAATGAGTCGAACCCTTCAAGTCTTAGTCTTTTTTGTAGTAACTTCGACCATCCTATACACACCATATCTCCACCCATCTCCAGAACTCTCTTTTCCTAACGAAACTCCTGAATCAAAACCTCTCTTAAGAGTTCTTCCCGCTTTCAGGAAAGAAGAATGTGACTGGGCGATTCGCTGGGACGTATGTCTGCGATGCGTTTCGAGTAGATATAGGTATGCACAAAGGATACATTTTTATCCTTCCGGAGTATATAGAGAACATGGATGTTATTCTGAGGAGAAAGGTTTCTTTTTGATAAAAGAAGACTAAGATGAGGAAAGAGAGAAAGAGCCGGAGTGTTCCGGCCCTTTGTCATTAGAAATTACTTCTTACAAGTAGCAAGAGCTGCAAGTGATTTAGAAGATTTTAAACAAGTAAGATCATATTTACCAGTCATACACTCTTTGAGTAGATGGCCGGAAATTTGACCTTGCATAGCTTTCAGTTTTTCTGCCTGCTCAGGAGTTTGACCAACTGCAAGGTTGGAAATCAATTCGTTTACAACTGGATCACATTCTGCTTGGCTCACTTTCGCTCCGCCGCAAGAAATAAGACCTGCAAAGATTAGAATCGTAAGGATCGAAAAAAACGTGTTTTTCATGCAAAGACCTCTGCGAATTTTTAATTCTATGTCGCTAATATTAGCCCGAGTCGAATCTCTAACTAGATAAGATCGAAAATTTCCAAAACCTTGGAGAATTCCGACAGTTTAACGACGAAGGCCATTCTAACGATTCCCATTCTATAGAAAAGTTATTTTTTAGTCGGGAAGATAGTTATGCCGTAATAGGAAACGGACTTTTCTCCCTTGAAGGTCAGTATTCTTTTTTTGGAGTCGTACTTCCAAGTTCCCGCGTTCACCAATACTTCGAAACCTTTTCCGTAATGTATTTCAGGAAGAAAGATCTCTGCTACTGGAATTTCATCTCCTTCTTTTCGGAAAGAATATTTGAACATGGATTTTTCCATATCAAAACTGATCGCTTCCGGATTTCCCTTGGTTCGTATCGGATAAGGTCTGGAGAATGCGCGTACTGCCCTTCCCCCATCTTCATCTATACTTTTAGGAGTGTCCAAAGAATAGAGTGAAAGATCTTCTTCATTCCATCTATCTCCTAAACTGTGGGTATTATCAGGAGTGTAATTCCATAGAGTGTAATGTACGAAATTTTTCTCGATAGAAGTTATGATACGATCCAGAGAAGCTTCTAAGTGAGAATAATTTTTTGTTCGGAACGCCAAACGTCCGTTCATATCCATCGGGATCCCGGTTTCTCCGATCACTGTAGGACAGTTGTTCATCTTCTTGATGGAAACTTCTTTGATCATTCGGATCGTATCTTCGTAGGCCTTCTTTACATTCTGCTTTCCGAATATTGGGATTTGTTTGAAGATATGAACTCCGAACCAAGGAATAAAACGTTTGAACATCAAGACGGAGACATCGTACCAATGAGTCGCGTTGATTACAGTTCCTTCTCCCTTTTTTGGTTTTTCGTCCCAGTCCAATTCTAAACTTCCCGGATCCGACTCCACAAAGATGGAGAATTTTTTCTGAACGGATTGAATCCTAGTTTTGAATCTTTTTATAAATGGAAGCATGAATTCAGGGTAGAATTCTATCTTTCTTCCCCTATACTTATTAAAATAATCGGGGCGAAGCAACATTGGAGCGCCATTCGGATCGTAATCCCAAACTCCATGTTGTCTCCAAATACAATGTTTTCCTTCCTGCCAAAGAGGAACCGACTTAGTATTTAATTTCGTTTTTCCTAAATTAAATCCCGTAAATCCGAGCATATACGCATTATTTGCTCGCACTGTTCTTCCTTCGGATAAGAACATTTCTTGGAAAGGAGAAGTAGTTAGAAGTTTTCCGAAACCAAGCCCTGAAAATTCCCCTATATTCTTTTTACCGATCCATCCGGGAGAAGGTTCGTTCAAAGAATCGAATCCTAATACGTTCTTGTATTTTGCAACCTTCTTCGCGATTCTACACATTGCTTCTATATAATGATCTTGTAAAAAGGTCTCTACATTCTTTCCATGAATGGAAAGTTTAGGTGCGAATGTTTTTCCCCCAAAGAACAGAGTGAACATTGTAGCGCAGGCATATTTCTGATAGTTTAAAGGCCAGGACATTCTTCTGTAATTCCTGCCTTGAAAATGATGAACGATTACAGTATCGGAATCTTTAATATTCTCGATATTCATTCCGACTTCTTCCAAAGTCCAACCGGGAGCGCCGTCTCCGCCGGTGAATCTGGACCAAACATCCTGGTGAGGATCTATAAAAACGTAGAATCCTTTTTTGTCGGCGAGTGCCACCATTCTTTCAATATAATCTAAATAAGCCTGATCGTACTTTCCAGGACCTGCGTGTTCCACTGCTTCCCAAGTAACAAGAAAACGAAGAAAGTTAAATCCCCACTTTCTCAGTCGATCCAAATGTTCTGCGGCTTCTTTCTCTTCTAAAGGCCTTCCTACGAAAGAAACTTTTCTATGATCATGAAAACTTAATGATTGATCGAAATGTGTGGTCCCATCCGGTTTAAAAGGAAGTTTGGTGCTCCCTGAAAGATTTACCCCTCTCAATTGGAGAATGTATCCTTCCGAATCTATAAAATTGCCGTCTTCTACCTTGATTTCCAGCATTGGATCTTAATCTTCCCCGAATTGGATTTTAGCGTCTTCGTATCCGCGGCTGATCAGATAGTCCGCTTGCACTTGAGAGAAATTTAATATACTTCCGAAACCGAGAGAAGTCCTCGGTCCGATCACTCTGATCTTATAATCCGTTTTTTCAGGTTCGGAGAAGGACAATAATGATTTGGTGAATCCCTTCTTCTTATTATCCTTTTGCTTTTTTTGGTATTGCAGATTTGCCATGATGGTCTGAAAGGATCCTATCAAAGAAAGTTCGAACACTCTCTCGAGTCCGTCCCTTCTGTTCCTTGGAAGTCCCATATTCACTCCTCCCACAGGAGACAACAATACTACTACTATCTCTTTTGCACCTCTTTCCACCGCCGGAAGAATAGGAACATTCGCCATCACTCCCCCATCCCAATGTGGTTTTCCATCCACATACTGCCAGGGAAAGATAAGAGGTATGGCAGAAGAAGCCATCACATGTTCTATATCAATGTCCTTGTTCCCAAAAAAAACGAGTTCTGCAGTTAGAATGTTCACCGCAGTGATGATGATCTCCATCGGATTTTTTCGCATATTACGAAAATCTAATTGAGAATAGAGTAAATACTTTAAGGGAGTTGTGTCCGCAAGAGGTGAAAATCGGCGGAAGATCAGGTCCAGAAAATCGTTCCAGATGGAATATTTCATTACCTTCTGGATTTCGATGGATTTCCAAAGATCTATGATCCTGGCCGCATCCATTCCGCAACCTAATGCGGAGGCGGTAATCGCGCCCACGGAAGTTCCGCAGACTACATCCGGTTTGAATCCGATTTCTTCTAAATATTTTAGGACCCCGGCATGATATGCGCCTCGAGCGCCTCCACCGGATAATACCAAAGCCCGCTTCATTCCAAATATGATCCTGCCGGAGTCAGTCTTAGGTTCCTCAGGTAAATTTCAAGACGGAATATTGATTTGGAAGTTTGTAGTATCTTCGACAATTTTCGCGCGAGTTCGTCTGAGCGCAGATATCACTAGCTAATATGAACCTAGAATTGGAGAGAAGTGATTGGGATTTTAGAATTAGCGTCGAAGTTACTACAGATCTCGCATCCGAGGATCCCCCGACTTCGGCAACATATAAAAAGGAGGAAATTAAAACCTTCTGAGTGTCTGCGTCTAGCTATGCTAAATGCCCGAAAGTGACCAATTCTCGGAACTCAGAAAGGCCAGTGGTCTGATGGTATTGCAATAGGTCCAAGAGGGCCTTTTTGCAGGGGCCTGGGCTATTGCTCAGCCACCTCACAGGTCATTTTCTTGCTGCAACTGTCGCTACTCAACTAAACCACCTCCTTTAACGTGTGGCCAGACCATATTCTGTCGCATTAAAAAGTCAAGAAATGTCCGTATTTTTTTACGGATTTCAGAAACAAGTTTCCTAAACGTAACTTAGGAAACTATTTTCACCTTTCTGGATAGATAGAGAGCGAGAAGATTAAAACCGACAGCGAAATAGCCTACTATATCAAATCTTTCGAAAGTTCCATTCGGCAATTGGATCAAGATCGCTCCCGCGAGAAGTGCTCCGATACCTGTGGCAACACTCTGCAAGCTTGAATTCACAGACATAAAACTTCCTCTGACCTCAGGTCGAATAGCAGAAGTTAGCATCGCCATAGATGGAATTACCCGACCGGATACTAGGACCATGAAAACTGTCGTAACTCCGAGGGCCATATACACCGGTAGATCCTTAGGCAAATGAGTAATCGCAAGAATGGGAAATAGGGCGAGAAGAACTAGGATCAGAAAAACCTTATGTTTCCCGAACTTATCCGACAGGAACCCTACGATCCAGGAAGAAACAAAAGTACAAATCCCTCCGATCTCGTAGATATGAGAAACCTGGGTCTTGGAGAAACCCATATTCCTTTCCATGAAGACAGCTATCGAAGTTACGACAGTAAATCCTCCCAAGATCACGCTCATAAAAAACGCCAGAGCCACCAAGTGATCCCTCTTAGAAAGCACACTGATAAGCTGACTGAAATCCGCTACCTTCTGCTTTTCCAATTTAGAAGGAAGGCTAGGCAAATATAAGATAGCAAGAACCAGGATCGGAAGGCCTAAAACCACGATAAAAGCAAATGTATAATTCCAACCGGAGGTCATCGCGATTCGGATGCCGGAAGGAACTCCCAAAACGGAAGCAGCGGAGAATGCGCCCATCACTCCTCCCATCGCCTTCCCTCTCTTCTCTATCGGGAAAACATCACCAATGATAGAAAGGATAACCCCGCTGACCATTCCTCCGAAAATTCCTGCAATGACCCTAGCTAAAAGAAGAAATGAATACGTATTAGCGACCGCACAAAGCGCAGTTCCTATCAAAAATCCTACATATAAAAAGATAGCGGCAGACTTACGATTAAAACGATCTATAAAGTTCGCTCCGATCAAAGCAGCAATCGCAGCGGCAAAAGAATAAGAAGAAAGAACTAAGGAAAACATCGCAGTATCGATCTGGAACTGCTTCAAAAAATAATCCTGAAGCGGGAACATGATCATAAAATCCATGATATTCGTGAATTGGATGCTAGCAAGAAGCAGGATCAGGAACAATTCATGACGAACTATTTTTGTTTTAGGAAGTGAAGCTACGGATTCCATATACTTGCCAGGGTTTTTTAGCCGAGTTATAAAGAGATAATTTTTTAAAAGATCCGCATTTTACCTATATAAAATTGTTCTTACAAAGTTTGGGAACTAAATGATCCGAACAAATTATCTAGAACTCAGTTCAAGAAATTTCTAAAATTCTAAGAAGCTTACTTTAATGAAGATTTGGATGACGAATCGGCACCCAACTTTCTTTCCTAACTAGGTAAATAATTTTCCGATTTTTGATGCTCGGATTTTTCACTTCCTTTCGGCAAAGCGTATAAACCTAAATCTTCTTCCGTCTATCTGAGTATCCGCTATGAAACTCAAAAGATATCTTTCGGAAGACTTTTCTTATTCAAGATCCGGAGAGATCCGAAAACTTCGGACCCTAGACAATGACAAATCCGTCAGAATTCTAAGCGTTTTCGCGTTGTTTATCTCCGGTATTCTTCTCACTCAGAATATACTTTCTCCGGGAACTCCGAGCGGTGGACAGCTGCAATTCCTATACGGTTTGAGTTTCGGAAGTTCCGCTTTATTTTCAGGTTTGATGCTCGCGGCCCTCACATTGAAGGACATAAAAGGTAAAAAACTTTCTTACTTTGCCATGATAGGTTATGTGGGGATACTCACATTCACCACTACTTTTGCCACTTTGGTGGATCAATACCATACTTCCGATTATTCCGCTTTCTGTTTCGGATTACTTATGCTGCCTCTATTTCTAAGAGCAAGTTTTGCGACTTATCTTGCCATCGTTTCCATAAACGTCCTTTTCTTTTCATTAGGTTATTCTTATATGATAGAAAAAGAGCTCAGTTCTTCCGTAGTAACTCCCATCATCGCCTTCTCCATTGCAAGTATGGGAGCCGCGATCAACGTAGAAGGTACTAGACTAAAAAGTAACCTTCTACAATTACAATTGGAGGAATCCAATAAGAACCTAAAAGAGTTATCTCATAAAGATTCATTAACAGGGCTTTTCAATAGAAGACATTTAATGGAATCCTTAAGCACTCTTTTAGCCGCGTCCAAAAGATATGATTTTCCATTATCGATACTTCTACTCGATCTAGACCATTTCAAAAAGGCAAACGATTCCTTGGGACACCAAGTAGGAGACAAACTACTTGCAGCGATAGGAAGATTATTGTCCGGGCTGGTGAGGGACTGCGACGTAGCAGCTCGTTATGGTGGGGAGGAATTCTGTGTAGTACTTTCCAATACGAATATAGAAGGCGCAAAATTCGTGGCGGAAAGGATCAGAGCCAGAATTGAGACCGAAACCTTCGAAGAAATTCCTTGGACAATTACCGTGAGCATAGGTGTAGCTTCAAGAGAAGGTGATGAAACTCCGGAGGACTTTCTAAAAGCTTCCGATAAGAAGTTATACGAATCAAAGGCCGCCGGAAGGAACAGAGTCTCCGCTTAATTCAGGCTCGGATTCAAATAAAGAAATTTTAATATATCTTCCTAAATATTGCCCCAGAAAACTCACTCCCAGAGCGGGGATCGTAGGCGGTAACCATTCCGGTCCGAAAAATTTCAAGCCTAACCAAACGATCATCCCGGAGAACATAGCATAAACCGCACCGGTTGCATTTGCCTCTTTCCAGAAAATAGCGGCCACCAAAGGAACAAAAAGAGAAACTAAACTAATGGAAGAAGAATCGGCGACCAACTGATAAATATTCGTCTCACTCAATGCCATTCCTGTAGAAACGATTGTCACGATCAATACGGAAGAACGCATCACTCTCAATAACAATTTTTCGGAAGGATTTTTCAAAGTAGGACGGATCAAATTCTCCCCCAAAACGGAAGCAGGGGCCAAAATTGCTCCGGAGGCAGTACTTAAGATCGCGGAAAGTAAAGCACCGAAAAATAAGATCTGTATAAATAAAGTAGAATGTACTAATACTACATGAGGGAGTATCATCTGATTGTCTCCGGCTGCGATCTCAGGATACACTCTTCTGGCAAAATATCCTGCGAGCAAAGGAAGAAATGCAACAGTCAGATACATTCCCCCTCCCAAAAAGGAAGAATATACTGCAACCTTTTCGGATTTAGAAGACATCACTCTTTGGAAAATATCCTGCTGAGGGATAGAACCCAATCCTATCGTCATCCAGGCTGCAATATATGCAAGGACCGCTTCCGTTTCTAATGGAGGGAAGAAGGAGAAAAATCCAGGCTTCGCAGTTGCGATAACTGTTTCAAATCCTCCCGCCTTATCTTGCAGATCCCACACCAAAACTAAAAGCCCTACTATGATCAATATAGTCTGTAAAAAATCAGTAATAGAGATCGCCCACATTCCTCCGATATATGTGTAGATCAATACGACAACGGATGCCAAAAGTATTCCCACGTATATATCGAATCCGAATAAAGAATGGATCACAATTCCCATCGCGACTAATTGAGCCGCGATCCAGCCGAAATAAGAAGGGATCATAAATAATGCGGAAAGAAATTCCACCTTGCGGCCAAAACGATTTTTGTATAAGTCACCGAAGGTGAGAATATTCATCCTATACAACGGCTTAGCGAAGAATATCCCGACCAAGAAAAGACAAAGTGCTGCTCCGAAAGGATCTTCTATCACGGCTAAGATCCCGCCATCCACAAACTTGGAAGAGGCTCCCATCAAAGTTTCCGAACCGAACCAAGTGGCAAATAAAGCGGAAGATGCGAGTACAAGTGGAAGTCTTCTTCCTGCTAACACGTAGTCTTGGGAACTATTGACATATCTAGAGGCAAATGCCCCGATCAGAATGGTAACAAAGATATATAGAATTACGAAAAGGCCGAGCAACTCAGAATGTCCTAATAGAAAACTTCTTAATTGTGAATTTGAAATTCAGAGAATCAAAACGCAAGCGATAATAAGAAAGACGTTCAATCTATGTCCAAGATCAAAAGAGTAATATCATCTTGGATAGAACTTTTAGAAATAAAATTTTGGAGATCGGAGAGTATCCGTTCTGCCTGGATCTGAGGTTCGAATTGAGCATTGGCTCGAATGGAATGCAAAAATCTTTCCTCTCCGTATTCTAATTTGTCCTCATCGAACTGCTCATAAATCCCGTCCGAAAAAAGAAAGATCCTGGCTCCGGATTCTATTTTATATTCTTCGGTTCTATAAGGATAATCTTTTACAAACCCTAAGATAGCTCCCGTCTTAGGCATTTCTTCCGTTTGATAAGAACGTACTAAAAATTGTGAGATATGACCTGCGGATGCAAAATATACTTTTTTCTCCGAAAGATCTACATCGCAGATCGCTCCGGTAAAATAGAGTGTTTTGTATTTATTTAAAATGGAATTATTTAAACCGGAAAGTATTTCTCCCGGCTTTTCCAAAGAGGATTTTAAACTTTCGTATTCTCCCTTGATTGCCATCGTAACCAGCGCCGCTTGGACTCCGTGACCTGTCGCATCCGCTAAGAAAAATCTATATCTCCCATTGCTTAATCTGCATATATCGTAGAAGTCCCCTCCTACCTCATCCATTGGAAGATAATTAACGGAATATCTCATGCCGGGAATACTTTTTAGTTCCGGAAGAATACTTCTCTGGATCTTCTGGGAATACAACATGTCCTTTCGGATAATGGAAAGAGATCTGGCTAGTTCTTCAGTCCGTTCATTTACTTTTCTTTCCAGCTCCGAATTCATACGGGTAATATCTTCATACAATTTCGCATTCTCTAATGAAATTGCGGCCTGAGCGGAAAGTATCTCCAGGATCTCCAATCTATGTTCGTCGAAGATCCCGGCAGTAAGTCGATTTTCTAAATAAAGGACGCATAATGTTCTTCCTTGTTTTGTGATCGGCATACATAACAAAGACTTAGGTTTACTTCTTTTAATATAAGGATTCACCGAATAAAAAGAATCCTTCGCTGCATCTGAGATCAAAACCTTCTGTCCGGAACGAAAACAGAAATATACTACTTCTAATGGAAGAAGATGTCCTGCTTCGTCCAAGGAGATCGGTTTAGGCAAAAATCCAGGCTCTTCTATATCCGAGCCTGCCATCAAAAATAACTCTTTGTTTTGAGGAAGAATTAAGAAACCTCTGGTGGCCGCAGCATTCTCCATGATAGTCCGGATCAGTTGTCGTAATAATTCCCCTAACTCGATCACTCCCGAAATACTTTGAGAAGCCTTTAGCACTGTCCTTAAATCCAGGCTAAAAGATGTGGAAAGCATAGAATCCGCCAGAATTTTTTCCACAGAACGTTTTGGTGTCCCCTGAGGGCGAAGCAATTCTCCGTACTCATCCCTGAGTAAGTTCACGATGGATTTGGCTCCCCAAGATCCATAAAGTCTAACCGCATTCTGCATTAAAAATTTTCCGTAGGAGGTCCTACCCTGCGTTATACTCCATTCTGCTACGTGTTGGTATACGACCGCTTTTCTAAAATCGTTCGGTTCTGACTCGACTTGCTGCACCGCCATATCAAAGTATTTGGATGCGTTCTCATTTCTTCCTGCGTAATCTTCGTAAAGCCCTGCCAATACAAAATAGAATAATTGGAAACTAGGCGGATAGATCCTTGACCAAAGTTTAAATAAATATAAAGAATATCTAAAGAAAAACTTTTCGGTTATCTTTAACTTCTTCTTACGTAATTTCAAAAGTCCTAAAGATCTATAAAATCTATATTCGGAATAGATGAACATGATCCTGGATTTTTCCAGATCCGGATGATACTTTTTGAAAATTCTCTCCGCTTCTAAATAATAACCGGATAAATAAGCGATAGACCCGAATAAAGTAGCATACCAAGAATTAGCGGTTCCATTTCCTGCAGATCCCAAAACCTTAGACTCGAATTCCTGGTCGGCGTATAAATTGTCCTTATATCGTATAGTTTCAGTAGATTTTCCTTCTAAACGGTCCAGATAAGAATCGGAAGAATGCAAAAGGATCATCAGAATATCGTAATTTAGTTTAGAACCTCTTTCTAAATTTTCTTTGATCTTCTCTCTATAGGAAATTGAATTTTCTGCGGAGTATAACTGGTTCGTATTTTGGGAGAAAAGTGCAAACGCGGCCCATAGATAATCTCCATACTGCATACATTTATGAAATGCTTCTTCCGTATAATCCACTATGGAACGGAAAGGATACATAAAATAATCCAGAAGAATTGTCCGGCCGAAGACGAATCTTCCATAGAGTTCATCTGATTTGAATTTTTTTAATATTTTTTCCGCCAAAGTCCAATATCTCATGGACTGCTGAAAATTCCCATTGATGGAAAGAAGAATGGAGCCGAATCCTGCGTAACCGAAAAAACTAAATGGAGCGTTTCCTTCTTTTAAAGTAAGATTGATCAGCTTTAAATAAATATAAGCCATCACCTTCATATCCATATGTTTTCCATAGTTTAGAAGGTTGACTAAGATGTTTAAAGCTTCCGTTTTATACGGATCTTTACTATCCTTTGCATTTACTAATTTTTCGGGAGATCTTCCTCTGCTGTAAAAGACCATCTTCAGCACTTCACCAAGTACTGCCAAAATCCCCGGCTTCTCCTTAAAACCTATTCCAAGAGATTGTAATGCCTTGATCCCGATCTTGGATGCGGAATCCAGATCGTTATAGACGTTCATCACTTCTAATTGCATCAGATAAACATCCGCTTTTTCGGACGGGCTATTGAGTTTGGAAAGTAGATCGGATACTATCTTCTCCGCTTCTTCTCTTCTGGATAAATAATATGCTGATTCAGCGAGTGACTTTAAGATATGGATCGCATTCTTTCTATCTTTCTGCCAATAAGAGTCTTTAAGCTGAGAAGCAAGTAAACTGAAAAAAGAATAAGAAGATTCGTAAGCAGCACCTGATTTTGCGGAGTTCCCCGCGAGTATCGTATAATGGAAGAAGTCCTCATTCTCCTGCCCATTCGTGTACAATTCCCTGGAGCGCAGCAGATGATTTGCGATATCTAGGATCTGTTCGGATCCACCTGAGGATTTTTCGCGTTCTATTAGTAATTTTGCAAGTGTATTATGGATCCTTGCTTTTTCCGCAGAGTCAGTTGCGTCCAAAATACTTTGGATCATTCTATCATGAGAAAAATGGAACTGCACATTCGAAAGAGAAGAATACATTCCGGATTCTTCTATCTTTCTTTGAGAAATATACTGAAGGGCCGGGAATAACATATTTCCGGATTCTCTGTAAAATACGATCCCTTCTCTAATTGCCTCTCGAATTCCTCTAGACAAAACCCCGGGCCTTGTCTTGAAAAAATCGTACATATCTTTTAGATCGAATTTTGCACCGATACAGGCCCCTACTCTCAAAACCTCCAGAGTTTCATCCGGAAGTTTTCCCACCTTATCCAAGAACAGATCCAGAACGTTATCCGTAACCGTTCTCTGTAAAAGCATATCCCAGTCTACTCTATGATAAGCAGTTTTCGGATCGAAACTCAGACATCCCTCTTCATATAAGGATCTCAGGAATTGATGCAAAAATAAAGGATTTCCCCCCGTTTTAGAGACCAGAACTTCTGCGAGCCTATTCGCATCTTCTGCAGAAACATGGATACTATCGGATACGTATTTAAAAACGCTGTGCTCATTTAGAGGAGTAAGGCGTATCTCTCTTAGATCCAAGCCTGGAGAGCCTTGTTTTACATTCACATTCGGAAAGAAATCCGCATCTTCAGAACGACTGGTAAGAACGAATAATAACCCTTCCCAATCCTCGCTGCTCAATATGAATTCGAGCAATGCAATAGAAGCGGAATCCGCCCATTGCAGATCATCCACTAGAATGATCGCAGGGTTTTTTCGATCAAAACAAAGAGTTAAGAACCTAAGGGCGACCGCAAATAGGATCTTTTCGTCCTTCTGCCTCTTATTTGTTTTTACAGGTATTTCTATTCCTAAAGTTTTTCCCAGATCCGGCAGGAATTGTGTTAGGATCTCTATATTGTCCCCTAGAGTTTCCTTTATAAAATTCTTAAGTAGAATGATCTCTTCTTCTTTTTTCTGAAGTATCCTTCTTAAAAGATCATCCATGATCTGGCGAAATGCATAATAAGGGATCTCCTTCTTGTCTTCTTCGAATTTTCCCCGCAATAGAACTACGGAGTATATATCCAAATAAGTGATCGCATCTTCTACTAGAGCCGTTTTACCGGTACCGGATTTGCCTCCGATGAATACAGCGGACCTTCTTCCGTTAGTTACGTTCACTATCCCGGATTCGATCTCTTTTCTTTCCCTGTCCCTATCGTAGATACGAGGCGAATCCCTAAAACCTACTTTTCTTTCGTAAACACCAGGAACAAACTCGGATAATTTACGTTTGGACTTTAAAGAATCTTTAATACTCTTTAGATCATGTATCAGATTTTCCAAAGAGAAATATCTTTCTTCCGGCATCTTAGAGAGTAATTTGTCCACCAAAGTAGAGATCGCACTAGGAACATCTTCTCTCCTCTTTACTAAAGAGACAGGAGATCTTGCGATATGATAATGGACCATCTCCAAAGGATCTTCCGTCTCAAACGGAGGGGTCCCGGAGATCATTTTATAGAATAATGCGCCTAAAGAATATGCGTCGGATCTAAAATCGACAGGACGATTCAGCCTCCCGGTATTTTCGGGAGAACAATAAGGTAAAATATCGAATGTATATCTAAGAGGCGCATAACTTCCTTTCTCGGAAAGAAGAAGAGAAGCTCCGCCTAACCAGGCAAGCTTTGTCTCTCCAGTATCCGGATTATAGAAAAAAGCTCTTGGAGAAATTTGATTATGAACGATCCCGAAAGAATGTAATTTTGCGAGATTTTCCGTGATCGCTAATGCTATCTCTAAAAAAGTTTCTAGAGAAATTGATCCCGCTAAACTTTGGTGCAGAAGTTTAGAAGGGATATTTTCATACACCAAACAGATACCGTCCGAATTTTCGAACATGTCTTCCGGTTTGAGAATGCCAGGATCACTGACCAGTTTACCCAATTCGAATTCATTCAGAAAATACACCGAAGAGGTTTCCTTCCCCTCCGGTCTTTGTACTCGAATGATCTTGGGCTCTCTGGTCCTGCCGAATTTTCCTCTATATGTTTGGGAAAAACTGTCCTCGTACAGCAACTCCCCTAATTCATAAGGAACTCTGTCTGTGGACAAATCCTGCGTAGTTTCCAATTTTATCTTTTTCGAAACCTATGCGGCCCCGAAACCCCACCCGAACTAAATTTTAAAGTTCACACTCTAGAGGGCGAATACTTTTGGCGCGTAAAGATCCAAACATAATAAATGTCCGCTATTGTTCCGAGCCCGCTCAATGTTTGAACAAAGTATTGCTCCGGAAAGTATAGAAAGATGAAGATCGTAAAGAATCCGTTACCTAAAAACTTCGCCCAAGAGACAGGATAGGAGAACATGTTCGGATCTCCAGTTTTCAAGAAAAGGATAGGATACATTACCGAAATGATCAAACTCAAGATATAAGCGGAGTTAGATCCGGTAAAAAGATCATAACCTCCTTTATAGAAAGTATAGATCAATAATCCCCAAGACACCACCAAAATGCCTAAAAGGAATTTATATCCTTTGTCCGAGATTGGCAAGGAAATTTGTTTTTTACCGAATCGTATAACTTGATAGAAAATCACTATGTCCAATACGAATCCAAGCCTATAGCCCCAAAGTAATATCGCGCCCATGGGCTCTTTAAAGAAGAAACCCCATAGTAATTCCCAGATAATATTCCCGCAGGCGATAAAAACGGGCATCTCTACGAATTTTTTCTTAAACGGTTCTATTAGAAGAACTGCATACATATAAGCCCAAAAAACCACGCCTAGTAGCAGGCAAATATTCTCAATAAGCGTATAACGTCCGAAATACTCCGGATCCGTTGCCAATGTCTGCCAAAAACTCATCCTTTATAGTCTCCAATTCTCTCTTAATGAAGGCGGGATCCAGAACCTGGCTTTTTTTCCGCCGTAATAAAAATGATCCATAGAAAAAAGAAGTTTGGAAGCAAAATAAGCGACTAACTTTCCGAAGCCCTCATCATCATCCACATGAGAGTCTATATCCTTAAATATCCTTTCCATAAAATAACCCAAAGGATTTCTAGGAGGCCATCCTAAACCGAGCACTTCGCTTGTTTTTTGTCCCATATATGTTTGCAGAAAAAATAATGGAAGATTATCGAATAAATTTCCCGGGAGCATATACTCCATAAAGTCCAACAAAGATTTTGCAAGTATCTTGCCTGCATCCGAAGGTTTTTGCTGGTCATTAAATATCGACTCGCCTAAAGAATGTGCCGTATCGTATCCTTCCGGACAAAGTTCAGGTTTTACCCCGATAAAATATCCTACTACTCTCCATAAATGAATGTATGCGTCTTTTTCTTCCTGACTGAGTTTTAAAGAGGACTGACCGAGACCTTCTATCACTAAACTGGAAAAAGACTGTAGAGTACCCGCCATATCTTCTTGGTTGATCGGTTGTCCCCAAGCAGGATCCCAATCTTTCCCCTTACTCAGAAAATAACGTATGGATGCATGCATTAATCTTACTTTTTGGGCGGTGCGGATCCCTTTTCCTTGAGGCCCAAGTCCATTTTCTTGAGCGACGGAGATCACGAACTGTGTCGTTTCCATGAGCCTTCGGTTGACTCCGTCTATCACTCCATTCTGTTCTATTAATCTTCCGGTTTTGTAAAGTACCTGTGCGCCATCTCCGCAAGAATACGCCATGGGAAGAGACTTAACACAAAGCATCATTAAGATCTGAGGACCGTAAATGGTGAATAGCTGCTCTCCTTTTGCGATCTTATTTTTATCCGCCCAAGAAGGAAGATCTTCCGTTTCATAAAAATATTTTTCAAGATAGTCCGGTAAGCCTGCAGGAATTGGATCCGAGTTCCTAGAAAGCGCGTCAAAAAAGAGCATCGTCTTTTCTCTATCAAAAGCGGATTCAGTAAAATATTTTGTGACTATTTCGTCCGCCAATGGATCAGTTTCTTTTCGTAATGCGCGTAACTCATTCGAATTCATTCTAAAACCTTACCTCGTCTCAGGAATGCGCCAGTTTTATATTTTGAATTTTAAAAAGAAAGCACTTGTAAAAAAAACCGTAACGAATTCCTTGAAGCATGCTTTTTCGATCTAGAGTTCGTAAAAAATCCTCCCTGTTTTTCTTAGCTATAATTTCTTTCCTTGCTCCCAAGTTAGAAGCTGTTGGACTTTTTCAACCTTCTCATAATGCGAGATACGGAGGTATGGGAGGAGTAAATTTAGCGATCGGGGGATCTCCTATGGATATAGGGACCAATCCAGCTAACTTAAGTCTCAAAAATCGCAAAGAGTTGGAATTCGGAGTTTCTTTACCGTACATCCGTACAGTATACAAAGATAAATTCTCGGATCCGGACCCAAATCTCTCTTACGAAAACTCCGAATCCTATAACGTGCTCGCCCCTCTTCCATATTTTGCGATCCGAATTCCAATCAACGAAAAATGGACATATGGAGGAGGAATTTATATACCAGGCGGCGGAAATGGAGAAGTTTCCGGACTCACAAGGATCACACCTAACGACCAAAGTTTGAACGATTGGTCAGGGATGAAACTTCCGAGTCCAGTAGGAGATTCCAGAAGAATACAAGAAAGTTATTCCTCCACTTTTTATCTGGTCAAATCCACTCATGCGCTCTCTTATAAGATCGGCGGACTCTCTATAGCTTTAGGAATAGAAGGAATTTATTCCAGACAGATCGCTTACCAAAAGTTTCATGATATCACGGGAAATATTGAAGTCCCCGGCCAAGGTTTTGACTATAAAAGTAAAAATGCATATGCGCTCGGCGGGATTTTCGGAACCACTTACCAGATCACAGATACATTAAAGATCGCTTATTCTTACCAAACTTCCGCAAAAATCCCTTTGGATGGAAGTATGCAAGTGGGTTCTTATCCCAGCAGGACGGGAGTTTCTGGAACATTTGCAGTTCCGGAAAGACATGGATTAGGTTTTTCTTATGGAACGGATACATTCAAGATCGGGGTGGATGCATTATATTATAATTATGCTTCTTATACTTCTACTTATAAACAAACATTGGCAGCCCCCGTGTTCCCGACTGCATTCGGACAAACGAATGTGATCCCTCAGAATTTAGGGTATCATGATTCATGGGCATTAGGGATCGGAGGAGAATGGATCGTAAACGATTGGACTTGGAGACTAGGTGCAAGGCATAACTCCGGAGTTTTAAGATCGGAAGGCACCAATGCACTCCAAGCCGGTATCATGGTCCAAGATCTGGTCTCCGGTGGATTCGGATATTCCACCGGAAAATGGAAATTCGATTTTACACTTCTATATTATCTTCCGGTGAGAGTTTATAATGGAGGTTCCGCAGATTGGAACTTCAACCATGCAGCATTTTCGAAAGAGGATATCCGAGTAAACGAATTCAAACATTCATTAAGATCGGATATCCCTGCGATATTATTAGGAGCGAGCTACTCATTTGATTAAGATCTTTGTATAGAGTCTTCCTTTACAAAAAGAACGGAACTTGCCAAAAGGCAAAATGCGATCAGATCAAAACTGAACGCGCCTACTTGGCCGAATTGCCATGCCGATCTTATACTATTCCAATGTTCCGGGATCGTATGAGTGACAGTCCATTCTTTGATTTGAGAAGAAGCGGGGGCCACAAAAAAGAACCAAACTCCTAAAGAGAAAATAAAGGAGAAGGCGCTCAAGATCGTATAACGAAAAGACCTTGTACCTTTAGAAAGATAAGCGATCGTAAAAATAAGAAGAATGGAACCTATCTGCACGATAGGACCTATAATCGCAAAATATTTATATAAACTAGTTTGCACTTGAAAATATAGTTCTGCTTCCCAATACAATTTGGGCGCAGCCTCCATCACATGTGCAAATCTCATTCCAAGAGTTAGTGCAGCTAAAATTAAAGCAAAAAATCGGATCTTAGATAACATAGCGGGTTCCTTTCATTTCCTTTAGCTTCTACTCCGAACTAAAAAGGTTACCGAATTCGCGCAAAAAAAGGATCCATTTTCATTTGAATTTTAAAAATAAACCTTATTAAATCTTTTCATGGATTATAAACATCTGAGTATAGAGAACCGGAACGGATTACTAATTGTACTTTTAAACCGTCCTGAATCCAATAATGCATTAAACATAAGGATCAGAGACGAATTAGAATCGATTTTTTCAGAATCCAAAAAAGACCCTAAGGTCAGGGGGATACTCTTAGGAGCAAATGGCAAAAACTTTTGCAGCGGTTACGATCTAGAAGAAGTAGTCGAAACAAAACTAGGATCTTTCAAGCACCGTATTTTAGAATATCATTATGAACTATATTCTTTTCCAAAACCTCTAGTTTGTGTACTAAAAGGTTTTTGTTCCGCAGGAGGATTCGATCTAGCGCTTTCCGGGGATTATATTCTGGCAGAAAAGAAAACATTCTTATTCCGGCCGGAAATCCGTTTCGGAGGCCCTCCTTTGATCACTACTTTAGCTCGAAAAGTAGGCCCAACAAAAGCATTATCTTTGACATTACTTGGAGAACCTCTCCGTTCCCAAGACGCATTAGAATTAGGGATCATAGATGAAATCGTTACAGAAGGCGATTCAATTGCGAAAGGCCTAAAAGTATTGGAAAAACTCTCTCAATGGGATCCTAAACTCATCAAAGCGGAAAAAGAAATATCGAATAATTTTTTCCAAGGAAACTTGTATGAGAACTTAAAAAAGGAATTCGATCTATTCAAAGAATTTTTAGAAAATCCGAACTTTCTAAAAATAGTTACAGAATATGCAAAATCTATAAAACAGAAAGTATGACTATGGATTGTTTTGGATAAACTCGGAAAGAAGTTCTGCAAGCAGCTCACCCTTTTCTTCCTGAAGAAAATGTCCTGCTCCTTGGATTACTGTGTGTTTTTGTCCTTTTGCACCCGGGATAGTCCTTCGAAAGAATATATCTCCACCTTTTGTGATTGGATCCGAATCACTGAACATAGTTATAAAAGGTTTTTTGAAATTCTTATAGAACATCCAAGCCTGGCGATTCCTTTCCGTTTCAGGATTATCGGGAGTTATCGGCACAAGAGTCGGAAATTTTCTTGCTCCTGCTTTATAAGATTCATCCGGATAAGGGGAATCATAAGCATGGATGATATCGGGACTTAATTTACTCACACATCCGTTTTGGATGATCTTTCCCACGGGAAGTTTACTTACTTCTTGGGAGAAACGAAGCCATTTTAAAAAATCTTCTTTAGGAGGAATATCTCCAGTAGGCAGAAAAGTATTCGCAGCACATACTCTTGCAAAGCGAGAATCCAATTCCGCTACCGCTCTTAAACCTAATAAACCTCCCCAGTCTTGGCAGAAGAGAGTAATATTTTGCAGATCTAAAGCAACAATTAGATTTTTCAGCCAGTCAACATGATTCTTATACGTATAAGTTTTCAGATCCGTCGGTTTATCCGATTTTCCGAAACCGATCAGGTCGGGTGCTATCACTCTATAACCTTTTTCTGATAAAGGAGGTATCATCTTCCTATAAAGATAAGACCAACTCGGTTCTCCATGTAATAATAAAACCGTTTCTTTTGCATTTTTAGGACCCTCGTCCACATAATGCATTTTGAATTCTCCTACGGAAATATAATTAGGAGAAAAAGGATAATCCTTTAAATTGGAAAAACATTCGGAAGGAGTTTCTAAATAAGTTTGCATACCAAATCTATCGGAACGGATGTATCCGTGTAAGGACCCAGATCATAGATCTTTAAGAAATCTTGTCAAACTTCTTCCCAAAAAAGTAAGCTAAGCCGAATTTTCTGATTTTAAAAACTTAGAAAATAAGCACAGAAAGCCACGATTTACACTTCTTTAGTTCTATTCGGTTTATTCTTATTAGTTTTATGCCAAACAGCTTGTTTGAGTTCCTTAAAACCGGGAGAATGGCTGGATCTGCAAAAAGATCCGATTTCCGAAGCTTGGTGGGAGAAGGTAAAATAATCTAAGAAAATTTTCTTACCAATTCCAATCTGGAATTCACATGCAGTTTTCTGAATATACTTTTGATCTGGACCCTTACCGTTCCTTCTTTAGTACCTAAGGAGGCTGCAATTTCTTTGGTTCTTTTGCCGTCTACGATCATATCCAACACTTTCTTTTCCCGATTGGATAACACTTCCACTTCCTTTTGGGTAGTTTTACGGAAAGAGTGGATGACTCTTGCGGCAAGTCCCGGAGAAAGTATCCCTCCCCCTTCTAAAAGTATTTCCGCTTTTTCTTGGATATCTCCTACATCTTTTTTTAATATGTATCCGATCGCCCCCGCTTTTAGGGCCTTGAATAATGCCTCTTCCGATTCAAATGCGGATAAAATTGCGTAACCTGTTTTGGAATCCGCGGAGTATCTTTCTAAAATAAAATCCAATCCACTTTTGCCGGGAAGATCTATATCTACGAATACTAAGTCATAAGGAACATCCCTTTCTTTAGGAAACTCCTCGGCGGAATTATAAACTTCTACCTTAGTAACTCTATTCATTTTTTTTAATCTTTCTTTGCACTGGCTCGCAAATGCAGGATCGTCTTCTAAGATCGCAATTTTATATAATTTCACGAATCAAATTCTCCGTAACTGACGGATCGGGATCTCCAGGAACCCTTTGAAGTCACGATTTTCTAGATTTTCTTTCCATTCTCCGTTGATTGCGGAAGTTCTGAATCGGATGGTCTTATTTCCTTTGGAGCCTATTCTCATCTCTTGGAAATTTGTGCGAGTTCGAATGGATATTTCTATGGAATCTTTTTTAGGAGAGAAGATCCAATGCGAAGTTCCGGAACCATATTTTAGATCGTTGGAACATATCTCCGTTACTATTCCTAAAATTTGTTCCGCCTTTTCCGTATCTATATGAAAGTCATCTTCTCCTTCTCGAGTAAATCTGACTTTTCTTCCGGCGTTACCGTACCTTCTCAATAATAATACCCTTATTCCACTCCAGATATCTTCTGAGATCAGTTTAACATCCGCCATACTTGCGGTGATCTCTCTGATCCCCTTAAAAATATCTTCGGATAATTTTTCCAACTGCAGGAGTGCGTCCGTATCTCCGTTCTTATAACCCTGGATAGAACGAACTAATAAATTTAGATCCGTAACTTTAGCTCCTAGATAATCATGAAGATCCCTAGTGATTGCTTCTCTTTCGTCATATAATCTTTCCTGAAGTTTTTTAGTCTTCTTTAGATATTCAGTTCTGTATCCATACCACCAAGTATTACATAAACAGATAAACAATTGGAGTGCGCTCATATTGCTGATCTGCACCCATAAGGTCCTGTCCGAAAAATATCCGCTTCCTTCCGGAAAGATCCTAAGAATATAAAATGCAACTACGGAAAAAGAATAGATTGTATAGAAAATCGGTCTTCCGTTAAAGAATAGACTCACCAAAAAGAGGATCACTTGGTTCGTGATCCACATATTATTATCGTAAAAATAATATTCGTTGTCGTGGAATTGTGTCTCTACTTCCAAAAGTAATAAAATGAAGAGTCCACCGAATACGATCAGGTTCTTTCTGAAATAATTTTTGGAGTAAAACCGGATCACTCCCAGACTGAACAAACAAATAAAAGCAGAGATCAGATCCAAATAGAGTAAAAGAAAATTGGATCGAACGTATTCTAAGATCGCTCCCCATATGGTGATCGCACATACGATCCCGAAAAAATAAGAGGCGATCCTGTAATTTTGGGAATAAAATTCTTCCCTTGCAAATCTATCTGTTTCCTTTTCTTTCACTATTTCCATATTCGCTTCAGGCTAACTTGCAGACATCGTTTGGAACATGATATCTATCGGAGAATAAAACTCTATTCGAATATTTATCTCTCTTAGCCTTTTAGCGACATAGAATCCAATTTTTGTTTTCTCTCAAACCGATCTAACTTTTCCCCTTCTCTACCTCAAGGGGTATTGCTCATTTCGGACTTAGCACTTAAGTTATACGTCAATGTTTTTCCTTTTTGGCCCCAAAGGGAGAATCTCACTTCTTCTTCAAGAGAAGTACATAATAAAAACTTAATGTTTAAAAAGATCAGGAAACTAAGATGAAAACCAAACTAATATTGATCGGCTTGCCGTGAATATCAGCGCGGCCCGGATAACTGGAGCCACAAGAGATGTAAACTCCATCACAGATAGTCAATCGTCCACGAACAGCTCGTCACAAAACGGGCTGTCTTTCGTGATCCTGCTTTCCAGAAGATTGAATGCAACTCTTCTGAAATAAGGGCGGATTAGTTTTTCGTAATACTTTTTGGATCTTTGGTGGGCATAAGGATCCGTAAAGTAGATCTCCTTCTTCATTCTTGCGTAATCGTTCTTTGTAGGGACAGTAAAATAGAGATAATTTACGATCTTATGCAGTTTTTCAAAAACCTTAGGAAGATGTTTATCTTCTATATACTGAACTACCGAATTACAAATACCAAGAGTGAATGGAGGAAGATGAATATGTTTCAGTTCCAGATCCTGGATAGTAGAATGTAGAAAAGATAGATTATAAGAACGGATCCATTTTTGTTTTGCGATCGCATCTATCATTTCTTCGGAAGGGTCCACCGCAAATATACGATTCGGTTGGAATATTTTTACGAATTCTTTTAAAAGTAATGCCTTACCGAAACCGAAGTCAGCAATACTTCTGGGATGGACCTGCATCAGATCAAAAACGGACTTTATGTATTTTGCATGTTCTTTCGCGTTGAAAGAAGCATCCACATCCTTCCCGCTTCCATAGATCTCATCCCAATAGGAAGTTTCGAATGGTAGACCGTTGGCTCCGTAAGCGATATAATCGGAGTCTTGCGGCTTTTTACTCATACATCAGGAGCCTTGGAAGAAGAAAGCCAAGAAATGAAAAATGCTTTCAGATCATCATATCCTTTTTGATCGGAAAGTTCCGACCTGGCTTCGATAGATCTGGCCTTTAAGGTTTTTAAACTAGGATCAGTTTGTATTCTTTTCCATAAGAATCCATTGATCAGCACTCTTTCTCCGGATAAAAACAGATAGGGAGTATTCTTCGCTTTTACTTCTCTTTGTAAAAGTTTTCTGTCTACCGCCCAAACTTCGGATAAAAGAATATAATCTTTTTCTCTTATTTCAGGATAAGAAGTAAAATGTGTTTTTTGTTTAGAAGTAAAATATAAATAAGCGGAAGTTTCCGGAGAAACATAGATTCTTTCGTCCTGATCTACGATCAATCTTCCTCTTAAAGATATTACATCTTTAGCAAGAGAGCTTAACTTTATTTTATCCACACCTAAAACAGGACGGATCGTAAAATATCCGGAAACCGCAATCAAAGCAAAGATCCCGATAGAAGCTGGGAGTGAATTCAATTCCTTTTCGGAACGAAGTAAAAAAACGCCTACAAACAGTATTAGAATAAAAGAACCGAATCCTAAAAGGTATTTCCAAACGGATTGGCCCATGAACCCGAAAGAATGGGCGCCGTAAAAATTAAGATTTCCTAATAGAATAATTCCCAGCACAAGAACGGAAAGATAACCGAATAAGAAAAGTTTAGGAAGGTTTCTTCTTTTGAAAAATACGGATTGCTGCTTCTTCTTCTCTCTGATCCCAACCGTCCCGGCCTTGATCACAAAGATAGTAAATCCTATCAGGAAAAAAGTGAAATGAGAGAAAAATCCAAGAACCGTACAGGAGACTAAGATCAAAAGATCCACTACCGTTTCCATTCTAAAGGAAAGAAATAGTACGAGCAGGAATGAAAAGGCGACTAATTCTCCCAACATATTCAGAGGAACTAGATAAGAGAACGGATTGATCGCAGCAATATAACAGAACAAATAATGATTCAGTTTCCAGCTCTCTCTTTCCATGATATATGCGCAAAGATGAATGCCTAAACTCAGGAAAAATGCTCCGAAAGAGAGATAAGCAGGTATATAATTCAAACCAAAGATCGATTTCCAAAAGGATAAGAGCAAAAATGGAAGAGGTTCTCTGAAGGAGAAAAATTTTCCGTCTTCTGAAAGAGAACGTAATTCCGCCAATGTTCGGAAACTTTCTCCGTTGGACGGGTCACCGTGCCAAGAATAGAGAAGGGTCAGAAGACCGGTGAGAAACAGCGTCGAGAGTGAAATGAGCGCGGGGTTTGCTTTTCTGTTTCTTTCCAAGTCCATGCGGCGGAATTCTTCTCCTACGGATTTCGGAGCTACGTTAAAAATTTAGGTGAAATTATACCAACACATTTTGAACTAAACTAAGAGGCATATTCCGAGGGCAAGAAGATGGAAAAAAAAGACCATATCCTTTACGATAAGACCGGAAATCCCAGCAAAGAGCCGGCTTGGATTTTCAGAACTTACGCGGGTCATACAAACGCAAAGGAGTCCAACGAACTCTTTAGAAAAAACCTGGCAAAGGGTCAAACAGGCCTTTCCATCGCCTTTGATCTTCCCACACAATGCGGTTATAGCTCAGATCACGCAATCGCAAGACCGGAAATCGGAAAAGTAGGAGTTCCAATCAACACATTGGAGGACTTCCGGATCCTATTCGATCAGATCCCGATCGAAGAAATGAACACTTCCATGACCATCAACGGGACATCCATGTGGCTTCTTTCCCTTTATGTGGCGTTAGCCGAAGAAAGAGGAGAAGACGTTTCCAAGCTACAAGGAACCACTCAAAACGACATAATCAAAGAATATCTGGCTCGCGGGACCTACATTTTCCCTCCGGAACATTCCATCCGTATCATCGTGGACATGTACGAATATTGTTTGAAAAGAATTCCGAAATGGAACCCATCCAATATTTGTTCTTACCATTTGCAAGAAGCGGGAGCAACTCCTGTGCAAGAACTGGCATTCGCACTCGCAACAGGAATGGCAATCCTAGACGCAGTGAAAGAAAGGAACTGTTTCACTCACGAAGAATTCGAGCAATGCGTCGGTAGGATCTCCTTCTTCGTAAACGCAGGTATCAGATTCATCGAAGAAATGTGTAAGATGCGCGCATTCTCCGATATGTGGGAAGAGATCACAAAAGGAATTTATCAAGTAAAAAGTGAGAAGTACCGCAGATTTCGCTACGGAGTCCAAGTAAACTCACTCGGATTAACGGAAGAACAACCTGAAAACAACGCATGGAGAATTTTGATCGAAGCTTTAGGAGTTACCTTAAGCAGAGACGCAAGATGCCGCGCACTCCAACTTCCTGCATGGAACGAGGCACTTTCACTTCCTCGTCCTTGGGACCAGCAATGGTCACTTCGTTTACAACAAGTACTTGCATATGAAACGGATCTTCTCGAATATCCGGATCTATTCGAAGGTTCCAGAGTCGTGGAAAGTAAAGTAAAAGATCTGATCGAGAACGCAAATAAAGAGATCCAAAAGATCAAAGAAATGGGCGGAGCAATCAAAGCGATCGAGAACGGGTACATGAAAGCCCAGCTCGTAAAATCCCAAGCGGAAAGACTCGCAAAGATCAATAACGACGAACTTATCATCGTAGGAAAGAACAAATGGAAAGAAGGGATCCCCTCCCCTCTTACCAACGATCCTGACGGAGGGATTTTCAAAGTAGATCCTAAATCCGCAGAACAAACTCTCAAAGTACTCTCCGATGTAAAAGCAAGAAGAGATGCGAAGAAGGTTGCGGAATCTCTAGCAAGATTAGAAGACGATGCTAAAAACGGAAAGAACCTAATGTTCGCTTCCGTAGAATGTGCTAAGGCTCTTGTGACTACTGGAGAATGGGCGGATACACTCAGAAAAATATTCGGAGAATATCGTCCATCCACCGGAGTAGAAGGACAAAAACTCAATTTGGAATCCGACAAAGTATCCAATGTCAGGAACAAAGTGGAGAAGTTCCAAAAAGCAACCGGAGCAAGACCTAAGATCGTAGTAGGCAAACCCGGGTTAGACGGCCATTCCAACGGTGCAGAAATGATCGCGGTATCCGCAAAACATGCGGGATTCGACGTGATCTATTCAGGCATCAGATTAACTCCGGAAGAAATCGTACAATCCGCAGTCGAAGAAAACGCAAATGTGATCGGAGTATCCATACTTTCCGGATCTCATGTGGAACTTGCAGAACAAATATTCGCAGAATTAAAACATTATAAAGCGGATATACCTGTGGTCTTCGGAGGGATTATTCCTCAACCTGATTTCGAAAAATTACATTCCATCGGAGTGAAGGCAATCTTCACTCCTAAAGATTATGATCTGATGGATGTAATGGATCGTATCATAGACATCGTAACCGAGAAAATTCCAGCTTCCGTTTAAGGCATGACCGTACGGTTTGCAGAAAAGGAACTCAAAGAACTGATCCAAGAAGCTTCTCAAGGGGAAAAATATCCTCTTGCGAAGCTGATCAGCGAACTGGAAAAACCGGATTCATTCGAATTTCGTAAAGTTCTATTCAAAGAATTAGAGAACTCAGGCTTTAACGGAAATAGATCCGTAACCATAGGGTTTACTGGAACTCCTGGAGCAGGAAAGTCCTCTCTATTAGGAGAGATCTCCACCAACTTCTTACAAACGGTCCCGGACAAAAAAATGGCAGTAGTCGCCATAGATCCATCTTCTCATATCAGTGGAGGTTCTTTACTTGGGGATAGAACCAGGCTTTCTCTACCGGTAAGAGAGAAGAGGATTTTTTTCAGATCCCAACCCAGCCAATTGGAATTGGGAGGTTTAAATCCTTATACCTATCATGTGATCCGATTGCTTCGTTGTTTTTTCGATTTTATATTCGTGGAAACAGTAGGGATCGGCCAAAACGAGATAGAAGTCTCCAAATTGGCGGATATTTCCTTCTTGGTCATGGTTCCTTTGGGAGGAGACCAGATCCAATTCATGAAAAGCGGGATCATGGAAGTCCCGGATGCATTCATATTAAACAAATGTGATGAAGAAAATCTTGCCAGAGCAAGTTATCATACTCTTTCCACTACTCTTGAGTTTTTACGTGATATTGTCCCAGGTGGGAGTATTCCACCCATTTTTCTGACCAGTGTAAAAACTAAAAAAGGGATCCAAGAACTTTTAGATTTTATTTTGAAAAGTAAACCTCATACTAAAAGATCTACGGAAACTAAAGTCCAGATCGAAAAATGGATCAAGACCGAGTATGGGAATTTCGGATTGAAGGCCCTATCTCAAACTCATTTCGACCCCAATGGCTCTTTCGAAGAAGTAGAAACTTCTGCTAAAACCGAAATCGAAAAAAGATATAAATAAAGGCGTTCATTCAGCTATGCTAGCAATTTTCAATTCCCTGTTTATCGGCATCGTATTCATTTCATCTTCTTTCACAAATCAGATCCTTTCCGGTTTTTCTAGGCACTTGGCTTGGGTAGGTTTTGGGTTAGGAATCGGTTTTTTGTCCTACTTTTTCCATAAGAACAGATGGAAAGACCAATCTATCAAAGATTTAATATCCCAGGTGATCATTTCCGCGTTAACCGGAATATACATTGCACTTTATTTTTTCTCGCCAACAGTCTATGGGACTTTGTTCAAAAACTTTAAAACTTTCTACATTCTCATTTTACTTTCTGTTTCTATTGGAGTTTCCTATAACAAAACAAAAAAGGTCAGGGATATCTGGAAAAACTTTTCCAAGTTAGGGCCTTTAACTTTATTCTTATTACTATTTACTATCCCAACTTCAGTAACTAGACTTTATTCGAGTGAAGACTCTCACGGAACTAAATTAATCCCCTTCAGTTTGGAAAAAGACGGAAATCTGGATCTTTCAGAATTTTTCATAAACCTCCCCGTCATTCCAGCGTCCGAGTGGACCCCGGACAAAGAAGTCTTAGATGTACCTTCTCAACTGCCCTCCGGTGATTATATAGAACATCCTTTCTTTCTCACTGTTTACGACGGAAAATTACTAAGTGCTTTTCCTTTATTACCAGGTTTGTACAATTCAATCGTTTATTTTTCCTTAAAATTGATCGGAGTAGAGATACGTACTCCTGATACGATCAATCTATCCAGCTCTGGCCCTAAAATGCACGCTATCGAAGATTTTATTTATCTAGAAAAGTTTTCTTCCTCTTTTCTTTTTGTGATCACTTCTATTTTACTTTTTAAAGCGATTTCCAAAACAGCCTCAGCGAGAACCTCACTTCTGATCACTCTACTTTATTCTTTTGGAACAACACATTTCTCGAATACTTCCCAAACTTTATGGCAACATGGATTCGTAGAATTCTTAACCGTCGCAAGCATCTTTCTTTTTCTCTCTAAAGATATTTTCGCCCCTGCTAAAACTTTTCTTCTTGGGATGATATTAGGATCTTTCTTTTTTGTAAGACCTCCTTCCATCATAATCGCAGGCCTTTTCGGTCCGGTATTTTTTTGGAGACTTCGTCATCTCTACATAAAAGAGAAGATTAAACTTCTTATTATCTCCGCTACAGGTATACTCATACCACTTTGCTCCCTAGGACTTCTGAATTATTTGGAATATGGGCATATAATGGGTGGATATTATCTCATGGAGAAATCTTTTGCACTATCCGGAATGCCCAACAGATTCATAGGAGATCTATGGGAAGGAGTCGGTGGACTATTGATCAGCCCCGGATTCGGTTTATTCGTATTCTCTCCTATCGTGTTACTATCCTTTTTAGGATTTTTTCTAATCAGAAAAAAAATCGGATTTTTGATACTACCTACTATACTCTCTACCCTTGTCTACCTATACATCTATGGAAAACATTTCATATGGTGGGGAGGGGTCTCTTATGCTACTAGATTCCTAAGCGATCTTATGCCTTTTTTTGCAGTCCTACTTCTGCCAGCAGTAACTATTTCTTATAAAAGGACTCTATTAAAAGTTCTACTTATATTATTCTCTATAATTTCCATTTGGGCACATACATCCGCAATGTATTCGGATGCTCCTTTTATAGAATGGCAAGCCTGCAAAAGATTGCCAATCCGCGAAAAAGCCTGGAGATGGGAAAGAGTCCCATATACAATGCCTTTCAAGTCTTATTATCCATATATAACAGGAAAACTTGATATAGAAATGATCCATGAATGCCAACTAGGAGCAGCCGCAGGATCGATAGAAAATAGGACAGCTTTCAAATTTAATAATAATTCGGTTCTATTAGGTACCGAAAAGATTGTACCGGATATAAATACATATTTCAGATCAGGGCATTATTGTGCTAAAATCTTTTCTGAAACCGAGAACGGCCAAAACTTTTCAGGTGAGACTCTTCAGATCTTAATTACTCAAAAAGATAAGATATTCCTGAGCCAAAGTTTGGACCCTGAATTTTTCAAAAATAATAAATCCGAAATTGAATTCGATATCACAAAATCGGGCAAAACTAAAATTTCAATTCTCAAAAAAGGGGAAAAACCCGTCATATTCGCAGGCCTGACTCTTATAAAAGGGAATTGCGAGTAATATTCGGAATGCCAAAGGAGAAGTGTAAATGACAAGTTCTTGGACAAAAAGCCGAATCGATTTTTTGAAAGATAAATTACTTAAAGCGAATACAACTATCGAGTCTTGGGATCCTTCTTTCTCAAATATACTGATTCCATGTTCTATTTTCCTGTTTGGTTTTTTTTATAATTTACATTTTGCTTTGATCGGATTTCAACCTTTAGATGGTTCAATCGTATTCGACGGCGGATGGAGGATATTGAACGGACAGATACCCTTCAAAGATTTTTCCGCTCCGGCGGGGACCACCCCTTCGCTCATCCAGGCTTTCTTTTTCTCGATTTTCGGAGTGAATTGGATCTCTTATTTAGTTCACTCTTCTTTATTTAACGGGCTGTTAGGTGTGATCTCTTATCTCTGGTTCCGGAAAGAAGGAGGTAATGTATTCTTATCGACTCTCCTCTCTTTTTTATCCGTGATCCTATTTTATCCGCCTATAGGTTTTCCGTTTATCGAAACTCATTCTTTTTTCTTTTCAATATTAGCGTTATTTCTAACAAGCTTAGCGGTACAAAACGTTAGATCCATATATATAGCCGGGATTTTTGTTTCATTCTTTTTAGGGTTTTTAAGCAAACAAATACCCGCCGCATTGCTTATATTCGGTATCCCTATATTAATGATCCGCTTACAGAGTAACGATCTTAAAAAATTCTTACTTTATAGCATAGTAACGATCCTTGGTATATCCACATTCGTTCTTCTTATAAACTTAATTTTCGGAATAGATTGGAAAGAAGAGTTCTTCTATTTATTCCAAATCACTTTAGGCACGGGGCAAGATCGATTTTCAGGGATCCAGGCGCTTGCTCAACAGAACGGAAATGCCGGCACAAGTATAGGCTCTTTACTTTTCATAATAAAGTTCCTTTTTGATTTTATTTTGATATTCGATCCTTCTAAATATTCGGTAAAACTGTTTAACTTTCTAATAATTTCCGTATGTATAATTCTTTATACCGCTTGGAAGACAAGGAACGAACAAAATGATCAGATAAGTAGAAAAAAATATTTATCTCAAATAATTTTAGGAGGTTTGTTCTTTTTTTCCGCCGTTTTCTATTCGATGGTCAGCAAAAACCAGCCGCAAATCGGATTTATTCAGTTTTTCTTTTTCTTTGCATTCATTTGTTTAGCTAATACGAATACTACAAAGTATCCTTTCTATTTTATATTTCTGATTTTAGCCTTCTTAATAACCCGTGAATTCCATTCCAATGTAAATCGTACTCGTATGGCAAATGATATGATATACGAGCATTCTGAAACAAAGATCTCTTTAGGATATCTTGATCTTAGATGGAAATTGCCGGCTATTTATGAGAAAAAAATCTCATATTCCGATTATAACTCTTTTTTAAATTTTTCCCAAAAGAACCCGGAGAATATCTTATATCTGGGTGATATGACTATCCTCTTAGGTCTATCCGGAAAACAATCCTTCTTTCCTGCTCTTTGGTTTCACACCGACCTTACGATCCCTTCCGATAAATTTAAGGAACATCATGAAACATTTCAATCCAGGGTCATTGAGAACATTTTAAAACATAAGATTAAATATATTGTATTCGAAGGTGAAATAGAAAATTTTTCGGAAATGTGTAACTTAAAGGTTTTAGATCGTTTAGGAACATTCATCTCCAAGAATGAAAAAGAAAGATTTAAAATCGGTAATTTGCCTGCGATCCGGATCTTAGATTAAATTCTTTCTATAATTTTCATCCGAATACACACTACTTCCGTCTTGACATCCGGTAAAACCCATATAGGGTTTTGCGGATGAAATTTATTGATAAATCCTATCCATTAAGATGTTTAGTCCTTTTACTAGTTTCTTTCAATTTACAGCCTCTCACAGCACAACAGGTCCATCCTAAAGCTGCAATCGGTGAAAATTTCTCCGGGATCAAAAAAAGAGCGGAACTCCCCTCGCCTACAGTTTCCGGTTCAGGTTTAAAAGCGGTAGCCATAGTCGGAGAAGTAGATGGGAATGAAGGCCCAAAGACTAGAGAATACGTAAATAATATCAAAGGACTCGTAAAAGTCCTAAAAGACAGGGGAGTTTCCGTCTCTGAATTTTATCCTCCGAATAACCCTTGGTCCGGAATTAAAGAAGCATCACAAAATGCGAATATACTTTTGTATGCCGGACATGGGGTAGGTACTAATTTGGATCAACCTCCTTATGACCAAAAATCCGTAGGCGGATTTTATTTGGGAAAAGAATTCGTTTCTAATGAACAAATTTCATCCGGTTTAAAACCTGCACCAGGGGCAGTCGTTCTACTTTTAGGAGCTTGTTTCACTGCCGGAAATATGGCTTACGATATGGGAGTGATCCGGGACGAAGAAACTAAGAAGAGGATCTCCATGTATTCTTCTCCTTTTTTGGAGACCGGATTCAAAGGTTATTATGCGACTTGGGCGCCTTGGACTGCTCAGGCAATACTTGCATTATTATTTACTAATAAAAACTATGGGGATATTTATTTCAGCCAGACAAATTCTCAAGAAGTGACTAAAATTTCTCATCCTCGTACTTCCGGATCTTCTTTGTATTATCATACTAAACCTCCGGCTTCCAAGCCTGTTTATGATTACGCATTTGCAGGAGATCCTTCCAGTGTGATCAAATCCGAAAATTCCAATACGGATACGGAAACTAAAATTTCGGAAGAAGAGAGGCTAAAACAAAATCGGATCCTTATCTCCAGTTTATACGATAAGAACGAAAACAAATCCTTGGAATCTTTAGACAAAGGTGCGGATCCAAATGCAGATTATTTGGGTTGGAAACCGATCCATCTTGCGATCGTATTCGATCTTCCGAATGTAGTGAAAGAACTGGTTCGTAAAAAAGCTTCTATCAATGTTCAGGCAGAAGGTTATACTCCTTTATCCATGGCTCTTGCTTATGAGCGTAAAGAGATCGCCGAGTTTTTGGAAAAAGAAGGCGGAACAAGAAGCAGGGCCGCATTTAAAAAACCGAATATTCCGAATTTAAAAAAATAGAAGGATCTTTATTATACGAGGCATCTTTTGTCTTCCCGCGACAGGGATACGCAGGGCTGTCTGTGTTCATTCAATCTGATGGTGTCTATTATAAATTTGGCTTCTTTTTAGGTAGAACCATTCTAATGAGACCATAATCGCCAATATTTCCCAATTTCCCCCTCACATTTTTTGCAACCTACCCCTCCAAAATGACTCGTATCATTTAGAAAAAAAGGGAGCCCTCCATGGCAATCATTCTAAGTTTTTTTGCGGCACACTGGATTTTAGCCGCTTTCGTTCAATCGTTCTATTTACATCGTTATTCTGCCCACCAGATGTTCAAATTGAACCGTTTCTGGGAAAAGTTCTTCTATTTCTTTACTTTCTTCGTGCAAGGTTCTTCTTTCCTGAACCCGAGAGCATATGCAATTCTTCACAGAAGACACCACGCCTACAGTGACACAGCAAAAGATCCTCATTCTCCTGTAGCTTCTAAAGGATTTTTAGATATGATGTGGACCACTGCAGTCGTTTACGAAAATATTTTAGATCGTAAAGAAGAAGTGGAGAAGGAGTTCAAAGGTAATTATCCTGAGATCCCTTGGTTCGATCGTTTTGCCGATTCTTGGTTTGTTCGTTTATTCTTCGGAACCGGCTACACTCTATTTTATATGGCGTTCGTTCCTGCAGACGCAGTTTGGTTATATGCTTTATTACCGATCCATTATCTAATGGGCCCGACTCACGGAGCAGTTGTGAACTGGTGTGGACATATGTACGGTTACCGCAACCATGCAAAAAATCCGGACAATTCCAAAAACACTCTTCCGGTTGATTTCTTGATCATGGGAGAATTGTACCAAAACAATCACCACGCTCACCCGAACTCTCCAAACTTCGCATTCCGTTGGTTCGAGTTGGATCTTACTTACCAAGTGATGAAGGTACTACATTTTATGGGGATCATCACCATCCAGAGAGCTGTGTGGACCGAAAAAGGAAGAAAAGAACTTTCCGGTACGGCACCTTCTCCTTTGGCTGATGTAGCTTAAGATTTTATAATATAGTGAGTTTTTGTAAGCCGCTTGGGAACAGGCGGCTTTTTTTATTCTTCTCGGATCCTGTCCAAGTCCCCTCTCATCTCTTTGTCGTATTCTTCCATTAAGAGAGGATAAAATTCCGAGCTTAATTCTATTTTTCCGTTCAATACCAATTGGAATAATTCGCGTACCAATTCTTCTTTTTCGAATCCTGTGCAGATCCATTCCAGAAGTTCCAATGCTAGATCCAGCCGACCTTCTGCTTGGATTGTTTTGCGGAAAATTTCTAGCACTTCTTTTTCTTTTCCAGCTTCTAGGAAACTTCTGAGTTCGACAGGCATACTTTGTAATAGAAGCTGCTTTTTTGCGTTCGGGGTAAAAAGGAATTCCGGCCGGCCTGGCGGCAGATGTGAGTGAATTGCCTTATTTATTTCTTCTTTAGAATGCCCTAAGGAAACTAGGGTCCTACCCAGAACCTCTCCCAATACGAAGTCTTCTAACGGGTGAAACGGAAATCCCTGTTTTTTAGGTTCCTGATCTTCCATCTTGTTAGGGTTCCTAACACTTGGTCTGCGGTCAAGTTTAAGGAAGAGGCACAGAGTTAATAAAGCCGCTGCGTTTATTCTCACGCAGAGCCGCGGAGCCGCAAAGTTTTAGGACCACTGATCCAAAATCTCCTCTGCGTGCCACTTCCCTGCGTCTCTACTAATCTCTGCGCCTTCATTACCGACTAACCGCTTATTAGGCGGAATATTTTTGTAACCTGAATTTCACGAAACCTTAGTACGAATGGGATCTTCCCAGTGTAAGTTTTGGGTCTCTTTTTTTAAAGAAGAGAAAAAGGCTAAAAATACAAAGCGCGCCTTCCCGATCTTAGGGAGATTCCATTTCCGGAACAATTTATGAGTTTTAGACAAAAAATTTTTCTCATTCTGGGAGCAAGTCAGCTTCTATTAGTACTCATTCTTGCGATCACATTCATCCAAATGATCGACCAAGTTAAAAATGAACCTCAGGACAAGAGAGCATTAGACCGCTCCCTGGAGTTCAGAAAGGAACTCAAACATAAGGAAGAAGTGATCCGACTTCTTCTCAAAGAAATAGAAAGGAACCAAAAGACTCTTTCTATTTTAGAGAATGGTTTGGGGAACAGAGGTATCCTCCAAGGAAACTTGGAATATATCAAAGGGATCATGACACAGTATGGTCTTTCTATCTTCGAGATCCATGATAGAACAGGACATGTTTATTTCAGATTCCATAGGCCGGCCGATTACGGTGACGATAAATCAGGGCAGAAGATCGTGCAGGAAGCTCTGCAGGGAAGGATCGCTTCTACCCTAGAGATCGGTCATAGCGGTCTAGGTCTTAGGGTCACTGCCCCTCTTAAGAACGGCGGGATCATGATGGTGGGCCAGGTTGTGGATGATAAGTTTATCCAAACCATCACCGGTTCCGAGGACGTTCACCTTGCTATCTATGAAAAAGAAAAACTGATCTCATTTTCGGACACTACAATCTCTAAATATTTAGGAGATAGAAAACCTAAGGACCTAGTAGGAATTTCCAGATTCACCTTAGAAGGCAGACATTATTATCTCACTCAGGTCCCTTACGAAAACCAAGGATTAAGTAATCTTAAATTAGATTTCGTTCTTTTGATAGATGAGACTGAACTTTACGAATCCACCCGGAATCTTTGGTTGTATTGCGGACTCATCGCTTTTGTGGTTTTCGGCGGGATCCTATTCGCATCTTATCGATTCTCCAGAGATATTATAGACGCCGTTAAGGCTCTTAACTTCGCGATGCAAAACCCTAACGAGGACGAATCCAAAATTGTGGATCTAAATCGTTCCGACGAATTGGGTGAAATGGCGGAAGTATTCATTGAAATGAAAAAGGATCTTTTGGACCACCAAATGTTCTTGGAAAAGAAGGTGGAAGAGAAAACCAAAGAATTACAGGAAACCCTGGATGATCTTCGTGCCTTAAAAGAAAAACAAGATGGGGATTATTATCTGACTTCCCTACTACTTCGTCCACTTGCTACTACTAAGTATGAAAGTCCTAATACTAAGATCAGCGGTATCTTAAGACAAAAGAAAACCTTCGTATTTAGAAAGAGAGAAGCAGATATAGGTGGAGACCTGGTTTCTATCAGCGAGATCACTCTATACGGTAAAAAATATCTGGCCATCATGAACTCCGACGCAATGGGTAAATCCATCCAAGGAGCAGGTGGCGCACTTGTAATGGGAACCGTATTCAAGGCGATCGTAACAAGGACCCAACTTTCCAGAAGTAACCAAAAGAAAACTCCTGAAAAATGGCTCAAAGACTGTTACACCGAATTACAGAATGTATTCGTTACATTCGACGGTACGATGCTTGTTTCCGCGTTACTCTGTCTTCTGGACGAAGAAACAGGAGCATTATATTCTATTAATGCAGAACATCCTAATATGGTGCTATATAGGGATGCGAAAGCGGGTTTCTTGGATTCAGACTTCCCTATCCGCAAATTAGGCTTTTCCGAAAACACTACGGAACCTTTAGTAAGAGTGGATAAGCTCGAAGCGGGAGACAGGATCTTCTTAGGATCCGACGGAAGAGACGATATTCTTCTTTACGATCCGAATTCTCCGGAACCTGTGATGAACGAGGATGAGTTCTTATTCTTAAGATTTGTAGAACTTTCAGGCGGGAATCTAGAAGATCTAGAAAGATTGATCACTGCTGCAGGAGAAGTTTCCGACGATCTAAGTCTTTTGAGCATAGGTTATAAAGAAGCTGAAGTTTCCTCAACCCGTACAAAAGCTACCTCGGAAGAATATAACAGACTTTTGCAGATCGGTATCAAAGAATACAAGAAAGGGAATACCGAAAAGACCAAGGAAGTTTTTGCACAAGCATTAGAGATAGACGATTCCGATCCTGCTCTTTATAAACAAATGGCAAGGATCTGCATCAACGCAAAAGAATTCGAAGAAGGTGCAAAATATACGGAGGCTTATCTTTCTAGGATCCCATTCGACAACGAGTATATCTTCTATCTTTCCTATTGCCTTAGAAAGACCAAGGATTACTGGAAGTCTTTGGAATTCTCAGAAAAACTCAGATCCAGAGAACCCGAAAATATTAGAAACCTAAAACATTTGGTGGCTCTATACAGACTTACCGGAAATCGAATGAAGTTCAGGGCTACCATGTCCGTTCTGAAATTGATCCTGGCGGGCTCGGATCCTAAGGCAAATAATTCTTCGGAACCTGCATTGGTTTGATTTTTTTCGTTTTCTAGGAGACCTAGATCCGTCCAAATTGGTAATCCATGTCGGCGGAAATGCGAAAAAAGATCCAATCTGTTCTTGTAGTTATCAAAAGAACAAAGTACGAATTAGATCTGGAGAGTTACGGCTCTCTGGATGAATTTAAAAGAGTAGCAGAGATCCAAAACGATTCCTTCTCTCGGATCTACAATTCCCATCTCAGGCAGATCCAAAGCAGAGAAGAATTAAAACGTACTTTCCCGAACGGAAAGTTTATCTTTAGAGAAGAATTAGAAAATATAGATATTGCGGGTTACGATCTGGTGATTGCGTTAGGCGGGGATAACCATTTCACTTACGTAGCACATCATGCCTTGGACAATTTAGTTCTGGGATGTAATTCGGATCCTGAAACTTCAGTAGGTGCACTTCTATCCTTTCATACCTCCGACATCTCGAAGGCAGTTTCCAATAATTGGGAAAATATACTCATAGAAGAATGGCCTAGGATCAATGTTAGGATAGAATATCCGAACGGCCAAGCCATCGAGACATTCCAAGGGATCAGCGAAATTTCTATCCGAAATAATAGTCCCGATCTAACCAGCAGATTCCTGATCTCTCATGATCAAGTCTCGGAAGAACAGAAATGTTCGGGCCTTCTGGTGTATACCGGAGCGGGTTCTACCGGTTGGGTTATGTCTTGCGAAAATAAAGACGTAAGCTTTGACAAGCAGGAGCCCTATTTCAAAGTGTACTGTAGAGAGTTACGTAAGAAGGAAAGTTTCCAGTACAAGCTGGATCACTTTACGGTTCGCAACTCTTTCCGTCTAATATCAGAAATGCGCGGAGGGATCTCGATCGATTCCTTGGCGGAACGTATTTACGATTTCCCTCCCGGGGCCAAAGCGGACTTTTCCGTTTCTCCGGAAAGATTGCGGGTGGTGGTGCAAAAACATGGATAGTTTAAAAATTCTAGAACAGGATGCCGGCAAAGAGATCAGAGTATATTTGGTTTCCGGCCGACTAGACGAATCCACCTTCCCTCTATTTAAGGAAAAAGTATTGGATGTATCTCATGCAAACAATACTGTATTAAACTTATCCGATCTTAAATATGTTTCTAGTTCAGGTATTCGTGCAATCTTCGAATTAAAGAACAGACTTACCAGCGAAGGTAAAAAATTACTTCTCACAGAAGCAGGAGAGAAGGTCATACAGATCTTCAATCTATTAGGTCTTTGGAAACCTTTCGCTCACTTCGAAAAAGAAGAAGACGCAATCGCTGCCTGTCTTAAAAACTAAGTCCTTCTGATCGCAACCACTCCCGGTCTAGGTATGTCCCCTTTCGTTCTAGCAGGCCAACGACTTGTAGGAACATCATAATCCTTTGTATCTTCTCCAGGATGTTGCACGGATAAGAACAAAAACTCTTCGTCAGGTGTGAACCAAGGGCCTGTAAGTTCCGCACCGATCGGAGCGGATGCAAATTGGAATGCTTTTCCTGCATCTTCTCCGCTTGTAGGAATAAAGAACATACCGTTATTCCCGAATTTTTTGAAGATGGATTTTCCGAGCAGACGAGTCGTCATATCAGTCACCATCCAAAGATTTCCGGAAGAATCAAAAGCCAAATTATCAGGAGAAGAAAATCCACTCTTCCCTCCCCCGGCAACAAACACTTCGAATTCAAAACGGACCGATTCGGCATCCGAATTTTCTTCTTTGATACGAACGATTTGTCCGTAAAAATTTCCATGAGAATCATTATTGGTAAAAGATACAAAAACAGATTTATCTAATGGATGAACTTCCAGATCTTCGGGTCTATCCATCGGAGTTCCGCCCGCGGTTTTTGCAGCATCTCTGCAGGAAACCAAAACATCCGCTTGAGTTTTAAATTTAGGATTTCCTTCCTTATCTTTTGCGTTTTTTAGATTCGGATTTTTTTCCAGATCTAACGGGACCCATACACATTTTTCGAAATTACCTACGTATAAAGTCCCTTGTTCTAAAAGTTCGGAATTCGATTTTCCTTTTTTAGGATCATAATTTTTTTCGGAGACGAATTTATAAACGCATTGGTCCTTGGAATCATCTCCCATATACGCGACTAACTTTCCGGAAGGAGAAACCGTTAATGCTGCGTTCTCATGGGAAAACCTTCCGAGTGCAGTATGTTTTATCGGTGTGGAAGAAGGATCAAAAGGGTCCACTTCTATGATCCAACCGTATTCTTTGGAGTCTTCTAATTTACAATCTTCGACCACCATTTCGTAGTTCTCTTCGCAGGATAGAACAGTATTCCATAATGTTTGCCCGCCCGAACAATTGGCAAATGTTCCATACACTTTTGTTTTACCTGAGATCGCATCCGAACCTGCTGCGGGACCTTTTAGTTGGAATTCCGACCTTCCGTGTATCCTTCTTCCGTATTTTGATTCAGGATCTAATACCCAAGAGCCTTTGGATTTACGGAGTCCAATTACTGAGCCGCCTAATGAATACAGATATTTTTCGATTTGTTCGGTAGTTCTATTATTCTGGCCTTTTTGGTTATAATCGTAACCGGTTACATAATATTCCAATTCGTTTAAGTATTCGTGATTTGTCCAAAGAAGTGCTGAGTTTGGATCATTCGGAAATTGGAAGAAGCAGTTAAAATCAGCGGCATAACCGAAAGTATCTCCCTTTGTGTTGATCTTATCTCCATACACAGCGATCAAATCGTATGTAAAACCTGCCGCTAAGATCAGATCATCCCGCGTATTAGGTTTTAGAGGTTTAAAATTGCTTCCTGGGATTTTGGAAGAATTCGCTTTCTGGTTTTTTGGAGAAGAAGGATGTGTAGAATGTACTTTTTTAGAAGGATCTTTTGCAGGTTCCGAAAACAGATCCAAGGTCCGGGCCGCAGTCAAGGCAAGCATTCCCTTTCCCATATATTTCAAAAAGTCTGATCTAGATACCTTCATATCCTAAAAATATTGCACCTGACTCTTTGGACCATTCGTTTTTTCTTCCTACAGAAAAAGGAAACTTGGTTGTAATAATCCCTATCAAAAAAGATGATAAAGACTGAGAATGAAAACGAACTCTACCCCATTCTATAAGATCCTTTTTATCATGGGCTGGATTTCTCTTGCGTTCTTTCTTCCTCTTTCCGTCGCAGTTTATTGGGAAAATAAAAGTTTAGAATCGATCTATAAAAATTTATCTCTTCCAGGAAATAAAGAGTTCGGTGTCCTAGTCGAGAATACAAAACTCAATAAGTTAGGTAGAACCGTAAATGTATACACCTACTTAGTGCCGGACGAACAAGGCAAAAAACACGAAGTCACCGAAGAAGTGGACCAAACCACTAACAGAAGAATGAGAGTGGGAGATACAGTTCAGGTACGCACTTTAGTTTGGAATAGTTTCGGAAAAACAAAGATCCTAGGAAGGATCGTGGGAAACACTGCCCCACCTCCCGGTTTCGGTTTTATGCAGAACTTTTTATTATTCGGGATCTTGTTCTCTTTAGGACTGGTTCTAGTCAGCCTTTATTTCAGAACGTTTAAGGCTGAGGTAGAGTAGAATTAAAAGCGTTCTCTTTTTTAAAGATCAACTGCACCTGATAAGGCTCTTGGATATATCTGGCGGGATTCATCTCGTACGAAATAAAGCAGTAATATTTTTCGTAAACGATCACGAACATATAATCTTTAAATCTTAGATACTGCATTTGTTTTCTGATCCCTCTCACCCAAATGGAATCTTCAAACACACGCTCGTATCTTACTGAGTTCGCGTTTATTTTTTTAAGTTCTTCCGGAGTCATCTTTTCCGGATCTCTTTTTCTCAACTCAAGTTTTAAGGAACGGATCAAGTTGTATTCCAACTTCTCCTTTTCCAAAACATCCAAGTTAGGAAGTGTTTTAAAATAATATTCGTAATATTCCTTATCTAAGGACCTGCCGTCCTTATGCACCTCACCTTCCTCCTCGGAGGATGGTTTGGCCTTGCTCGGCTCTTGAGAATGTAAACCGGCAGAGGTCAGTAAAATCAGTGCTGTTAAAATCGGGAAAATCGGTGTCCGCATACCGGTACCATTAAAGATATCGGTACGATCTCCGATTTCCCTCCTTTTTTTTCGGAATTAATCCGAGGAAAGATCTTCCAATAGATCCCTTTGGCGGCGTATCATATCGCTCAATTCATCCTCTCCGATCAACTTAGCGCCTAACAGAGCCAGATCGTACACGGAACGGGCTAATTTCTCCGCCTTCTCCGGACGAACACCTTTAGAAAGACCAAGTATATTTTTGACCAATTTGGATTGGCGGTTCAGAAGAAGAGTATGGTTCTTCAGGAAATCGCCGGGCTTTTGTCCATACATCTGGCCCATTTCCGCCAAACGTCTTAGATGTTCGGGCAGAAGGATCACTGCAGGTATGTCCTCGGACTTCAAAGCCTCTGTTTTGATCTCCACGCCTTCTTTTACAATCGCCTTAGCGAAAATTTCTTTCAACCGATCTTCGGTAGTCTTATTATCTTGGTCCGCAAGATCAGGACTTGCGTCCTTATCCAAAACTTGATCGGCAAGTTCAGAATCCACTCTTTGGAATTTCCAATCCGGATTTTTGCCTTCTAAAAACTGCAGAAAATGATTATCTATACGAGAATCCACAAGCAAAGCTTCCAATCCTTGGGATTTAAGAAGGTCCATATATACTGAAGAAAGTTCCGCTTCTCCCGCATAATATACTTTGCCTGAGTTCTTTTCCTTATTTCTTTCCACATATTCTTCTAATTTCGTCAAATCACCGTTAGATGATCGGAAGAAGATCAGATCTTTAGCTGACTCATAAAATTTCTCGTCAGTCATCATTCCATACTTAACGAATAGAGAGAGTTCATCCCAGTTTTTACGGAATTCATCCGGATTTTTGGTCCATTCTTCCTGAAGTTTATCTGAAACTTTTTTAACGATATGAGAAGAGATCTTTTTTACCAAAGGATCATTTTGCAGATAAGATCTGGAAACGTTCAGAGGAAGATCCGGAATATCCAGAGTTCCTTGTAGAACAGTTAAAAATTGAGGCACTAGCTCCTTTGCTTCGTCGGAAACAAACACATGATTACAATAGAGTTTGATCCCCATTCGATTCGCATCTAGTTCATGTTTGAGCCTTGGGAAATACAGTATCCCTTGCAGCCTAAAAGGATAATCCACATTTAAGTGAACATGAAATAGAGGTTCTCCTGCAAAAGGAAATAGATACTGATAGAACTCATCATACTGTTCCTTTTTGACGGAAGAAGGTTGTTCGCTCCATAATGGGGTCTGTTTATTCGCCTTCTCCTCTTTTACATAGATCGGAACAGGAAGAAAGTCGCAATATTTGCGAACTAGTTCTTTCAGTTTCCAAGAATCCAAATATTCTCCGGAGTCACCGTCTAGATACAAACTGATCTTTGTACCTCTTTCGGACCTATCACCAGGTCTTAAGGAAAACTCGGTGCCTGATTCACTTTCCCAAATGACGGGAGTGCTCCCCTTTTTGTAGGACTTGGTCTCTATTTTTACCTTAGAAGAAACCATAAAGCTGGAATAGAATCCCAAACCGAAATGTCCGATGATCTCGGGTTTGTCCCCTTCCGATTGGTATTTTTTTACGAATTCTTCCGCGCCGGAAAATGCGATCTGATTGATATAACGATTCACTTCTTCGTCGGTCATTCCGATCCCGTTGTCCTGAATAGTTAAGATCCTGGTCTCTTGGTTAAAGTCCAGATCGATGCGATAATCGGTCCCTCCATCGAATTCCTCGTTCAAGGAGATCTTTTTAAGTTTAGCGATCGCGTCGCATGCGTTGGAAACCAACTCTCTCAAGAATATATCTTTTTCAGAATATAACCATTTTTTAATTATAGGAAAAATATTCTCCGTTTCTACGGAGATCCTGCCTTTTACTTCTTCGCTCATTCGGATTCCTCCTCTTTCAATTTATCAGACAACCAACTCGAGATCCTGATCAGATTCGCTTTGGAAGAAGGTCCCAGACTTTTATAGGTTTCGGTCAATGGTACCGTATCGGACTTCCAACCTGCGAGAAGGCTCGCTTCCTCCTCAGGCAATCCTTTGGTCATCACAGAATGTTTCAAAACAAAACCTCTTTTGGAACCTATCCAGAGGTCAAGTCGTTTCAATACTGCTTCCGCTCGGTACTTTTTACGAAGTGTCACAACAATAAAAGCAGCGGCTCCTATAAAGATAGAAGAAAGAAGAATAGACACTAACACGGAAGATCCGCCCTTACTTCCTGTCGTATCCTCGGTCTCGATTTTCTGTTTGGGCCTTGGAGGTCCGATCTCCAAGCCGGGAAAACGAAGAGAAGCGGATTCATATCTTCCGGAACCAGGATTGAAAAAAGTAAATTTCAGATCTTCCGGTTTCCAAATTCCTTCTTTTTTAGGAAGTACGGAATAATGATAAGAATGATTTAGATAAAATCCGAATTCTCCAGGACCAAGCTCCCTGAAATCTCTTTGCTGCCTAGTTTGTAAAAAAGTAATCTCAGGATAACAAACCGGATCGCATACACTCAATAAAGGATCTTTAATAGAAGAAAGGTTCCCATTCCCTGAAATAGTCAGCTTGAATTGGAAAGGTTCTCCTAAAAAAGCGGCCTTAGGATATTCTTCTAAACCTATTTTAAAATTTCCCACCGCTCCTTTAAATTCGGATGGAGAAGGAGAAGGTAGATCTTTTACGAAAATTTTACTCGGGATCGTCTTAATACTTCTCATATGAAAGAATGACTGTTGTCTTCCTTCCAAATGGAATACTGTGGAGCCTAATGAGTATTCTCCTTTTTTCAAAGGAGTTAGTATAAAGGTTTCCTTATTATAAACCGCAGTTTCGAATTCCAACCCTTCATAAATCACCTGCTCCGGGATCAAAAGATTTATCCCGGAAAGTGCTTCACTTCTGAAATAAGGGAACTCGATGGAGCTGGAAAAATCCCGATCAATATAAGGACGTATCGCGTTTCTATAATATAAGGTGAAAAATCCTAGGATAGGTTCTCCTACCCAAACCTGGTCTTTGTTCGTTCTAAATAGTACCTTTAAGTCTCCATCCTCGGGACCTTCCGTTTCTTCGCTGAAAAAGTATCGATTTGAAAAAAATCCGGAAGACTTATTTGCAGTGGAACTTCTGGGAGAAATTTCCAAAGCCATCATTCCTGATTCTATTTTTTGTCCGTCTACCTCTACTTCTATTTCCGGAACGGAAAAACGCCCGGGCGTCGATACGGTAAGCCTGTACTTAATTAGTTTTTTGCGATATACTTTGAAGTTTACTATTGTGGTATTCTCTTCCGTGCCCCAATAAACTGCCTTGATCCCTTGCCCATTAAACTCTTTTTCTATTAAACGGACCTGAGCGCCGCCTTCCGTTTCTAAAATGATAAATACCGCATCTCCCAGATCTGCTCTGGTTTGGCTGAGATAAAATTTGGGACCTTGTGCGAATAAAGGAAAAGCTCCCAATAATAAAAGTAGAAGGAAACGTTTCACCAGAACACCTCTTTGTTCCGAGAGCCTGGACTTCTTCTTTTTACTGAATCCAGATCCATGGATTCCATGATCCGATCCAATTCGTCTTCCATCTTGGATTTGTTTTTATCCTTCTGGTCCTTTCCTGCTCCGGACTTGGATTGTTTCTCCGCCTTCTCCTTTCCTTTGGAACCTTGTTTAGAAGAGGAAGACTTGTCTTCTTTTTCCTCGGACGTACTCTCTTTATTTTCCGAGCCATCTTTTCCTTCCGGAGGAGGAAGTTTACGCAGCCATTCCAAGTTCTTTTTAGCCGATTCTAAATTAGGATTTTCTTTTAGAGATCTAAGATAATGTTCCGCCGCTTTTTTGCGATCTCCTAATTTTAAATAAGAATTTCCTAAATTAAAATGGGATTGTGCCCTGAGTTCCGAATCCTTTGAATCCGCGGACTTTTCGAAATGACGGATCGCCTTGTCCAGATTCCCGGACTTGTATTCACAATCCCCCCGATTGAATTCCAATCTAGGATCTTCCGGAAAGTACGGGTCCGCTTCCTTGTATCTTTCCAAAGAATTTTTATAATCACCTTGTTCGTAGGAATTCCTGCCTTCTTTGATCCGATTCCCTCCCGGATCTAACTCGAAGGAATAAATATCTCTTCCCCAAAGTGAAAAGAGAAGTAAAAGAACAGGAGCGGCTTTTTTAGATAGTCTTACCAAAAACTTTCCCCAGAACTCTATTACAAAAAAATCAAATAACAAAAGCAGAAGCGCAGGTATCAAAAATTTTTTGGCTCCTTCTGCCCTTCGTAAATTACGAATTCTTTGTCCCGTGTTTTTTTCCATGGAGCCTATCCAGGATTTTATATCAGAGATCTCGGGACTTTCAGAATCTAAAGATAAAAATCTACCCTCGTTTGCGGATGCGAGTTCTTTTAGAAATCCCGGGTTGGATTTAGAGATAATTACACCCGGAGAATTTTCATAAGGAGCTAAGGATCCGTCTTTGGTTAAAAATCCATACACTCTGGAACCATCTTCAGAATATCCTATGGGGCCCCCTGTTGGAGTTCCTACAGACCAGACCCAAACCTCTGCGGGAAATTTTACGATACCTGGAGAATCCAAATCTTCTCCATCGGAGATCAAAACTAAAATACGATTTCGCAGTACCTGATTGGAATTCAAAACTTCTTCCGCTTTTTTGAATGCGGATTTCAGATCTGTTCCTCTATCTCCCACTATATCCACATCAAGGCCTCTTACATACTCCGAAAATGCGCGAGTATCCGAAGTCATGGGACAATACACAAACGGAGAAGCGGCAAAAACGATCATACCGAACCTGTTCCCATTCAGCTGAGGAAGAAGTCTCAGTATTGTTTCTTTAGCCCTTGTTATTCGAGAAGGACGAGTATCCACAGATTGCATAGAAAGACTTACATCCACCAAGAATAGAAAGTCCACACCCTTAGAGACTTCCTCTTCCTTAGACTTGCTAGATTCGGTTCTTTGGTAGGCAAAATAAGAAAGATAGAATACGAAAGAGAGTAACAAGATCCTTGCGAGTACTATATAAAAAGGCGGGACCTTGGATTCTCTTTGTAAGCCGGGATATGTTTTTTTCCAACGGCTCCAATAAAAATAGAATACAAGCTTAAATAAAGAATAAGCGAAAAAGATCAGTCCAAGTGAGATCCAAAAAGATTCTAAAAAAGTTTCGCTCATACGTAATACCGAAACACCCAAGAACGAACAAGTAGATCCAAGCCCAATAAGGCCAGCGCATAGGTCAGAAAAATTAAGGACTCCGATTCTCTCACTTCTTCCGGGGGAAGGATCAAAAGATCTTTTTCTAAGGAATCGATCGAAGCCAAAACTTCTCTCAACTCGCTTATATCTTCCGCTCTATAAAATACTCCTCCCGTTCTCTTGGAAAGTATATCCAAAATTTCGAAATTCACCTCGTAAGATTGATCCTCTTTTCCTATGCCTATGGAATAAATTTTAACTCCGACACCCTTTGCGATCTCTGTAGCTGTCACCGGATCTATACGTCCGGTATTGGAAGCTCCGTCCGTTATGAGCACGATCACTTTTGATTTTGCAGGAGACCTGCGTAATCTATAACAGGAAAGAATAAGTGCATCACCGATGGCAGTTCCTTGCTCCGGAACAGTTTCTTCTTCAGCTTGGCTTAAAATTTCCTCTAAAACTTCTCTGTCGCTTGTCAAAGGAGATTGTAGATAGGCCCCTCCTGCAAATACTACCAGGCCCAAGCGATCATTTTCTCTTTTTCTAATAAACTCTTTGAGTAATTTTTTAGAGACCCCTAGACGAGTCTCGGGTAAGAAGTCCCTGCTTTTAGACATGGATCCTGATACATCTAATGCGAGAATGATATCCACTCCCTTGGTCTCATCCGGAAGGAATCTATATCTTTTTCCGGGACCTGCAACCGAGATCACGAATAATGTCAACGCGATAGGACGGATCAAAGGTGCGAGTGAGGATAAAAAACGTTTTAAGGAGAAGACCTCAGATCGGACCTTTCCAGGTATTCTGAGTTCCATTCCGAGTGCAGGCTCATTTTTCCAATAGGAATAGAATGTCCAGATCCAGATCGGAATAATTAGAAAAAGATAATATGGAGACTCCCATTCCGTCATTTGGAAAGCGCCTCCTTCCAATAATCCCAGGCTCTCAATGCCTCGGAAGAAGAGATTTCAACTTCTTCTCCAGAATATTGGGCCCTGCGAAAGGTATTCTCCCAATTTCTGATATCCTCTTCTTCCAATCCGAAAGAATCGTATATACGTTGGAATAATTCCGCCTCTGTGAGATGTGCAAACGGGGCATTCATCTTTTTGGACATATTCTCTCGGATATAACCGGAAAGAACTCTATAAAAGACCCTGGCGAATACGGGAGGAGTATTGATGATCTCGTCCAATTTACTTTCGTATATTAGAATTTTCTGAACCCAAGGATCCGCTTCTACAAGTGCGTCCATGGTCCTTTTGGATGCTGTTTGGTTCAGATACCAAGCGTAGAAGATCCCTAAACCCAATGCAGCCAGACCCGCAAGGATTGCCGCCAACTTCCAGCCGTATTTTCCGGAAAATTCCAGAGGCGGCAGGATCTCCTCCGGAGTTTTATCCTTCTCCCCTATGGAAGAACGAACAGTGAGAGCCGCTTCCGAATGAAATTCTTTCCCGTCCTTATCTTTCCAAACAAGAGGCAGATAAAATTTTCCGGAAGTATAATAAGAAACGATCAACTTGATCTTTGTATCCGAAATTTCGGAAGAGATTACCTCGAATAAAGGAAGATCCGGAGAGTCAGGATCGGGATACATTCCTTTGGAAGGAAGCTCGGGACTCTGTATCTCTCCTTGTTGGAATTCCAACAAATATTCCGCCTGGTCTCCGATCCCTACTTCTTTAGGTTCCCAGTCTTCTTTCCAAGCAAATGCAGGTGCGGCAAAGAACAACAGGAACAAGTAGAATATATAGTAGAAAAATTGAATACGATCCAAGGATCTTAGACGGCAAACCCCCGCCTTCATGACATACTTCTCCAATATTCCAAAAGTTTGTTCGGGTCCGTATCTTTTCCTTCTAGTTCCAAACATCTGGACTTAAATAAAAATTCCAGATTCTTTCGAATACTTCCGCCTACAGGTGAAGGAATAGCGCCTGTTTCAGGATCTTTTAGAAGAAAGGATTGGAAAAAACCTCTGGGAGCACCTTCTTCCAAACGATCCTTAAATCGGATCGCATGTAGGGTATGAAATCTTCTAAGGCCTGTAAGTTTTTTTAAAGAAGGAAGTCCGTGAAAATCGGAAAGTATATAAGAATCGGTGTATCTTCTTATCCTGTTTTTTAAAAGTATGAACGGAAGTTTAGGATCCGTTCTTAGTTTTCGATGAGGGTAAGAACGGACTTTTTCAAGAGAAGAAAGTGCCTCTTCCGTGTTCCGGATATATCCTGTTTCCCATTCCAATCGATCCGAATAGAGCAAAATTTTAGCGAGGTTCCCTTTTCGTACATAAAGTAAAACTAATAGAGCTAAGACCTGAAAAGCGTTTTCCGCTTTGGTCCATTCCGAACTGCTCCAATCCATGGACTCCGAAACATCCAGGAAAAAAACTCCCAACCTTTCTTTCTCTTCGTAGAATTCTCTTACGTGTAATTCTCCGAATCTAGAAGTTACGTTCCAATCGATCAGTCTTGTATCGTCACCGACAGCATAAGGGCGGACATCTTTGAAGTCCACTCCCCTGCCCTTTCTGGAACTCGCGGCCGTACCTTGTCTATTCCGAAGAGAAAATCCTCTCTCCTTAAAATCCAAAAGTTGGATCAGGTTTTGGTATTCTTTACGGAACATTTTAGTCGATTAGATCAAAGCACCTGGGTTGCGTCCGAAACGATCCGGACCACCGACTCGATGCCCACATCCTCGGAGATCGCTTCGAAAGTAAGTAAAATCCTATGGCGAAGTATCTCGGGAAGGACCGCCTTTACATCCTCCGGAGCCACATAATCCCTTCCTTCCCATAAAGCTTTTGCTTTGGATGCTTTGAGTAGACTCAAACTCGCTCTGGGAGAAGCTCCATGTTTTACATAAGGAAGAAGATCCGGTACTGTCTTTTCTTCCGGACGAGTATTTCGCACTAAACGAACTATATAACTTTTTAATTTAGGCTCTACATGGACCCTGTCCACAAGTGAGGAGATCTTTAGAACGTCCTTAGCAGTTGCAGTTTTCTTAATACGTTTTGGACCGGCCGCAAGTTTACCATGCTGCTCAAGGATCGCAAGTTCCTCGTCCATATCAGGATAATCTACAAGGACCTTCATAAAAAAACGGTCCATTTGAGCTTCAGGCAGTGGATACGTTCCGTCTTGATCGATCGGGTTCTCTGTTGCCAGCACCAAAAAAGGCCTCTCCAAAGGAAAAGTATTCTCTCCTATGGTGACTGTTCTTTCTTCCATACATTCTAAAAGAGCGGATTGTACTTTTGCTGGAGCCCTATTGATCTCGTCCGCAAGTAAAACTCCTGTGAAGATCGGTCCTTTGCGTGTGGTGAATTCTCCATTTTTAGGATTGAATACGACCGTTCCGATCAAGTCCGCAGGAAGAAGGTCAGGTGTGAACTGCACTCGTTTAAAATCCAGGTCTAACGCGGATGATAAAGATTTTGCCAGAAGTGTTTTTGCAAGTCCCGGCATTCCTTCCAACAAAACGTGACCTTGGCAGGCCAAAGAAATAAGCAGATTTTTAACTACTGCTTCTTGGCCTGTGATCTCTCCGGTCAGTTCCTGGCGGATCCGATCCAATGTATCCTTTGCAAAATGAATATCGGATTCGGATAAAGGTGTATTCTCGCGATCTTTTGCGATGGATTCCATATTACTTCCTATTAACGTTCCGCAAGCCAACGGCCGGAACTATTCGTGCCTTGGTAAGCTCCCTGGATCTTTTTACCGTCCAAGTCTCCGGTATACGTTTGTGTAAAAGGAACATTACTTCCTATCTCGGAACATCTTACCCCTGCGCAGGATCTCACAAATCGGATCGACTTGCCGGTCACTCTAATTCCGGTTAGGGTCTCGTTTGATCCTTTTCCCCAATTCGTAAAACGTAAAGTGGCAGCTATTCCTCCTGTCTTTCGAGGGAAAATACTCAGCACGCCTTTATGAGTTCCGATCTGTATTTTATAAGTCCCTACAAATGATTTTTCAGAGTCACTCAAAGGTACCTGGTTCGGATTTAAACTTTGTGCATCCTCTAAAAATTCTATCTTCTCTACCGTTTCGAGAGGAATCGAAAAATCGGGGTCTTGGAGTATTACATTTTTAGAATTTAAGGAAACTAAGGTCCCTTCCGTAAAGGAACCGCTATAGGTTACCTTTGCCTGGCGGTTTACCGAACTACATCCTCGGACAAAATATCCGAGTAAGAAGAACAAAGGAGCAGCGACCAGTATCCCTAGGCTGATTTTTTTGAGATCGTTATTTGTGATAATTTTTTCCAAGGCGAGGATTCCCTTTTCCCATTCTGCATCCATGTTGGAATTCCTACACGGATCGGAGAAGAATTTTCTAAATTGAGAAAAGCCTTTCTAAATATTATAAGCCCGGAGGTAACCCCCGAGCCTTTTTACTTAAGAGCGAGACATTAGGCTAAAGATCACTTACAGCCTTGCAGTTCTCCCATTTTAGGATTTTCCCTACCGTTCACGTAATATTTTTTACCCTGAGGCGTGGTCCAACAATCGTTTTTTTGGTTTGTTCCAGGCATAATCGGCCCTTGACCGATCTTTGCTCCGGACTCATCATACTCGACCGCAGTACCGTTCGCAGCGATTTCAAAGGACTTCTTGCCGTTTTTATAATATGCAAACGGGAAATCGGGCTTGTATTTGGCCTTCAGTTCGTCCGTTTTTTCATCCATCAATAATAGGTCGAAAAGAAGTTTTCCTTTACCTAGGATTGTTCCGTCCTTATCGTATACTTCTGCGGAGCTCATCATCATTTCGTTCATCATAGTTCCTTTATACGCAGGATTTCCGGTGCTCCAATAGAAGGTCCAATCTCCCTTACGAGTATGATCTCTTTGCCCTTCCGCAAAAACCTTTCCGTTTTTATAATATTCTTTCCAAGCGCCTATTCTAAGGGATTTTCTATCCGCACCCGCGCCTTTTGGAGCATAGTTACCTTCGGACTGAGGGGATCCGTTGTCGTAATAGTTTTTCCAATAACCCGTTTTTAGATCGTCCGAATTGTTTCCTTCGGAAGAGATTGTGTTCCCGTCTTTATGATAATTCGTTTCTTTGCCGCTTTTTTTGCCGTCTTTGAATTCGATTACGGATTTTTTAGCTCCATCTTCGTTATAATAATCTTTCCAGGTCCCTACTTTTTTATCGTCCGCGTAAGTTCCTTCGTCGCTTAAGATACCCTTATCTGTTTTAGACCAGTAAGGTCCATTCTTCTTGTCAGCTTTATAGATCGTGCTTTCAAGTTGGGTCCCGTCTTTCGCGAGTTTTTTCTCTTCACCTTCTTTTACTCCGGCAACATAAGGAGTCTCTCTTAAAGTTTCTCCTGTTTCGTATAATGTCTTCCAGATACCTTCTCTTTTATCGTCCTTGTAATCACCTACACGGACAAGAACGGAGAATTTATTTTTTTGAAGATCTTCCTTCTCCACATATTCTTTCCAGGAACCGTTACGTTTTAGTTTTTTGATCTGATCGGGAGTTAATGCGCCGGCTTGGTCCGGAGTACAAGGTTTACCGGAACAGTCCAGGTTTACCGGACCTTCTGCCTTTAAATTGAATGTTTCTTTGAATTTTTCTATTCTGATATTCGGCTCTAAAATTTGGAACTCGGCATTTTTGCCCTTGTTCTCAACGACACTCGCAGAAGAACAACCGATCAAAAGAGAAATTGAAACCGCTGTGGAGATAATTTTTTTCATGGGTTCGCCTTATGGGGAAAATCTAACGAAGCAAAATTAAGGCAGACAATTCCTCTCGTCAACCTCCTTTCCCCGGCGAATTATATAGAAAGAAGCGGATTACTCTCCGGAATATCTCATTCTTAAAAAGCGTAAGAATGGGCGGTAACAGTCCACTGCCATATGACCGCTGTCCGCAAAAGTATTACAATCGTAGTCGGATACTTCTGCCATATCAATGATCGGGATGCCGAACTTTTGGTTGATCGGACGAATCCGTTCCCACCAAGGAGCCGGGATATTCAGTTCTTTTAGAAGATTTTCCAATGGAAGAGAAACTTCAGGGCGGACAACGACGGTAGGAACACCTTCCGCTTTCACTCTATCCAGGATCTTTTCGTAAAAGGAGAATTGCATTTCGGAAGGGGAATATTTAGGATAGATCCAGCCGATTGTGCGGAATGAACTTGCTTCTAATTTGCCGAAATCCTTCTCCATAAAACCGCCTGCAGGAGAGATCGCATTCCCCTTATCATTATGCAGAGATTCGATAGTCAGCTTTTTGATCAGATCCGCTTTCTCGAATTTTTTACTGGTTAAGTGAGCATAAACATTAGTGATATAAGGTTTATTCTTACTCACTCCGAAGAAATAGTTCCCCAGATAATAGTTCACATTCTCCTTACCTAGATCCCAGGCATTGGAAAGAACGAATCTAAGATCGAAACTATTCGCTAAATTCGATTTTTTGAATGTAGTGCTATTTGCATTGAATTGGAAAGGATCCGCTTCCAAAACCAGAAAGTCCGGTTTTACACCCGCTTCGAATAATCTTTCTAAAAAATATAGATAATATGCGGGAGTGGTTACTGCAGAAGAAAGATTGTATACTTCCCAGTCAGGATAGAAGTCCAGGATCTCTTGGTTCTTGAAGTATAACATCCTGGAAGATCCCATAAGAAGTACCAATTTTTTGTCGGACTTCTTCTCGGCGTTCTTACCGAACTTAGAGATCATCTCTTTTAATAAGTCTTGTTTAACGTCGTAATAGATATAGGTTAATTCTACTTTCACGTAGTCTCGAACCTTATCCAAAAAGAAAATTTTATCTATAGCAAATATGAATACGAAAAGAAGTACGGGATAAAATAGAAAAGGATGGGAGAAAAAATTAATTTTTTCTTCTGGTTTAAGCTCGTTCTCGGACACGAACTCAAGACTCCCCGGCTGACCGGGGATGTCAATAGATTATATCAAGCAGTTGCGAGAGTTTCGGTAGCTCTGCGGCGTTTTTGAAGATCTGCCAACCATTCTTCGGTCGTTTTGCAATATCCTACCAAACGTTTTACATGTATACGACGCTCCGGATCCAAGATCTCTCTAGCTTCACGAACGATCTCTTCTACTATTTTGATATGAAAGGAAAAGTGGCTGGTGAATAAGTTAAAGTATTCTTTGTCTGTGGCGAGCCAATCTGTGGATTGGATCTCATTTAAGAAGTTTTCCATCTTAGAGATATCTGTATCGAATTCGGACTCATAAGGAGAGTTTAAGATCGAAATCGTATCCGTGATATCCGTAAGACTTTGAAAATAAGGATCTAGTTCTGGAAAGTTCACTGTTATACCGCCTTGAAAAGCAGCTCGCAGCCTTTGGTCTCTTATGGAGAAAAGACCGCGAACACCCTATAATCGGGGCTCTAATGTCATCTTTTTTTAAGGACCCGAGAGTTCAAGTGGAAAATAAAAACTTAATCCGACACTAAAGAGATATTAGTTCTTCCTGAGGTACTGCAATAAATGCATACTTTCTTCGTCCCAGCCTTCGGAAGCAGCTTCTATCCAATAGTCGAATTTTTCTCCCAAAGGATATCCTGAATTGGTGAGTTTCAGAAGAGTAGAATCATCTCCTTCTTTTTCGAACTCCAGCTTAAGTTCTATATCACCTGCCGGATGATCCTGCCATTGTAATATCAACTCTTGGAAAGGAACGATCTTTTTATAAATACCTGTAGAAGTAAGTTCTCCTTCGGGACCTAGGTTCCAAGTCCAAGAGAAAGTACCGCCTAGCTTAGGACGTCCCGTTACCTTATCCGCCAGCCAATGGATCAACTCCTCATTGACAGTAACGGCACTCCAAACTTTTTCCAAAGGAAAATCATATTTGAATTCTTTAATAATGCTTCTAGTTTCCATATAGACTTAAGTCCTTTAATGAAAGTCCTTATAAAGTTTTTTATATAATATCTTTTCCAAGAAAGAAGGAGAAATATTCCTCATCCATTTCATGAAGAATCCGCTTTTATCCATCACCACAAGTCTTGAGTTCGGATCTTCGATAGAAAGTATCATCTTCTCTGCAACTTCTTTCGGAGTTTTACTTTTGCCCGAATAATGGGATTCTCCCAATACCTGGCCGTCCCCGTCTATACCATTCGCTCTTAGATTTGTTTTGGTATAAGGAGGACAGAATATGATAAATCTAAGACCTTCTTCCGAAAGTTCTATACGAGCGGATTCCATAACGGCATGTAACGCAGATTTAGAAGAAGAATAAGCGCTTCTTGCAGGGACTCCATACAGCCCGCTGACTGTGGATGTGACCATGACTGCCCCCTTATTCTTTTTCAAAAAAGGAAGAAGTCTCATCGTAAGGAAAACAGGACCGAAAAAGTTCACATCAAACGCCTTACGAAACGCTTCTATCTGAGTTTGATCGAATCTAGAATGAGCGGTTATACCTGCGTTATTAAAAAGAACGTCTATACCATCCGCAAGTTTTGCCAGCTTAGCAACCGCTTTGTTGATCTCTTTTTCAGAAGAAAGATCCGCCTGGATATGGAAAATTTCCGCAGGTCGTTTTTCCTTCTTCTTAGAAATTTTACGAACCAGCTCCGGCTCTGATCTGGAAAGATTGATAATCTTGCAAGGGATCTGGGATAAACTTTCTAATAAAGCTTCTCCTATTCCGGAAGAACCTCCCGTTATTACGATTGTTTTGCCTTTCCAAAGATCAGTTCGCATCGGGCTTATTCTTTTATTATGTACGACCTATTCAAGGATTATTTTCGGCTTTAATTCGGCGTAGAAGACCCGTTGGAACTGGAATCAATCTCGTCCTGGATCAATCTTGCCTCTGCGCGAAATGTAATATAAGACCAAACCCAAGTGATAAAGATGGAGATCTTATTTTTGAATCCTACTTGATAGAAGATATGGATGAATAACCAAACAACCCACCCGAAAAATCCTCTCAATCTGAAATTACCGACCTGAGCAACTGCGTCCTGTCTTCCGATAGTCGCCATACTTCCCTTGTCCAAATAGTGGAAAGGTTTTCTTTTTTTAGATTTCAGATCTCCTCTGATAAGAGAAGCAACATATCTTCCTTGCTGCATCGCAACCGGAGAAACTCCAGGCAAAGGTCTTTCTAAACCTTTGGAATAATTCGCAATATCACCTATCACGAAAACTTCAGGATGGCCTTCCACATTACAGAACTCATCCACCATCACTCTTCCCATTCTGTCCGTAGGAACTCCTAAGGAAGCTCCGATAGAATTTGCCTGCACTCCCGCAGCCCAGATCACTGTAGAAGAAGCGATTGTTCTACCTTCTATCTTGACTCCGTTCTGGTCTATCTCCAGGACCTTGGTTCCTGTTAGAACTTCTACTCCCCTCTTCTCTAAACGGATCTTTGCAAACTCGCTTAACTTGGGAGCAAATGCCGCAAGAAGTCTAGGAGAAGCCTCTATCAGAGTGATCTTTGCTAAAGCAGGATCGATCGTGTGGAATTCGTTTCTAACGATCTCATGAGAAAGTTCCGCGATGGAACCTGCAAGTTCCACACCTGTAGGGCCTCCGCCAATGATCACATAATTCAAATGTTTTTTGGCAACTTCAGGATCGCCCGCAAGTTCTGCCTGCTCGAAAGAAGTCAAAATTTTAGTTCTGATAGAAAGAGCATCTTTCAGGGATTTTAATCCTATGGAATATTTTTTCCAATGGTCATTCCCGAAATAACCGGATTTGGCACCTGCGGCCAATATTAGATAATCATAATCTTCGGAATGCCCCTGGAAGATTACTTTTTTAGCCTGGATATCTATCTTCTCCACTTCTCCCAAATAAACTGTTACGTTCTTTTTGTCCCCGATAAGGGATCTAGTAGGGATTGCGATGTCGGCAGGACTCAATACTGCGGTGGCTACTTGGTATAATAAAGGCTGGAACAAATGGTGGTTTTTTTTATCTATAGCGATGATCTCCAAATCTTCTTCTTTGGATAATTTTTTGATCGCCTGCAATCCCCCGAAACCTACTCCGATTACTACTACTTTCTTTTTTTCACCCTTAGGCATTCTTTACTCCATTTTTACTCAAAACGTATTCCAGAAACCCTTCCGAAGCTTCGGAAACGATCTGGTGGACTTCTTCGAAGTCCTTTAAAGTCCCATAATATGGATCAGGCACCTCGGAATCTTTTCCTTGGCCCTTTTGGAACTTTCTGAACAAATGAATTTTTTTTCTTTCTTCTTCATTCGAAGCGAGTATTCCCAGATCCTTATTATTGGATCTGTCCATCGCCAAAATAAAATCGTAATATTCAAAATCGGATCTTTTAAATTGTCTCGCCTTATGAGTAAGCTCTATTCCTTTCTTACGGGCTGTTTGTCTGGTCCTCGGATCCGCCAATTCTCCGATATGATAACGAGAAGTTCCGCAGGAATCCACTTCGAAAAGAGAAGTAAGCCCTCTCTTCTCCAATAGATCCACGAACGCACCTTCTGCAGCGGGAGATCTGCAGATATTACCCAAACATACAAAGAGAACCTTGCAGATATTCGAAGAGTCTGGAGTTCCTACCATATCCAAAAACCTTTATCTAGGCCCGATCTTCTCCCATAAAAACTCAGGAAGAGATCTCATCAAAGCTCCGATCAATGCCCAAGGGAACCAAGGAACAGTAGCGGATCGAACTCCTGACTCTATCCTATTGTAAATTTTTTTAGCGCCTTTTTCTGCGGAAACAAGAAAAGGACGGGTTTCTAACTTTTGATTGATAGGAGTATCTATAAATCCTGGATGAATAACAGTTACCTTTATTCCGAATTTTCGGACTTCTCCCCTCAACGCTTCTAGATAAGTAGAAACTGCCGCCTTAGAAGTAGAATAACTTGCCGAGCCAGGAAGACCTCTAAAAGAAGCGACGGAAGAAATCCCTACGATCTGCCCGCTTTTCTGTTCTCTAAAGACGGGTTGTAAAGAGGAGATACCCGCCATAAGTCCGATCAAATTCGTATCGATCACCTTCTTGTCCGCTTCGAAACTTTTTTGCCCGAAAGAAGAGTTGGTAGAAATTCCGGCGTTCGCAATGAACAAATCCACTCCACCAAGATCCTTAGCAAGTTTAGGAAGGACTTTAAAATTATCCGCTGATTCCGAAACATCCAGGGAAGCTAGAACCACCTTACCACCTTTATTAAAAGAGCGGATCTCTTTTGCAATATCCTCTAAAACATTTTTCCTTCTAGAAGTGATCGCCAGATCATGCCCGGCCTTCCCATATAATAGGGCAAGCTCTCGACCGATACCTGAGCTAGCTCCTGTGATAATAACTTTTTTCTTATGAGGACCTTTGGACATAGATGAAACCGCCAAGTAATTCATTAAATTGGTTTACCCCTAGGGTGGAAAAGAATTATTTTACCAGTATTCCATACCAAACCGGAAAGTTAGGAGTTCCTACCAAGGACCTTGGACTTATAACCCCGAACCAAAATGCGAAATCTACAAGAAGAACTAAAAGAAAAAGAAGAGGAAATCCAAAAACTCAAGGAACTATTGGAGCTCTACGAAAGAGTTTCCAAACTGGGAGAAGTAGAATTACTCACTGCGGAGCAGACCCTCAACGCTCATGAAACCACGGCAAATCTAGCCAGAAACGAACTCATAGAAATGAGGGACAGGTTCAAGGGTCTAGGCCAGATCAACTCGGAAAGAAAAAACGCAATCTTAGAGATAGTAAACGATAAGGAAGCCCCGCTCCCGAGCCTCGCGAATAAATTCGAAGAGATGGGAAAGAAGGACGATTACTTTTACTCCGACTTCTTCAGAATTATCGCAAACCTGGACCTGCCTGAATCCGAAGCAAGATCTCTCTGGAAAGAGATCTACGCACATGCAGAATCATTAAGCAAACAATTGGGCAGAAGTATGAACTTCGTGGTTGCCCTCCTAGATTATATTTATCTAAAAAACCGACTGATCGAAAATCCTAAGATAGTAGACATTTACTCCTTCGAAGAGATCATCCTAAACGCAGTCATAGACGAAGGAACAGGGATCTATAATAGAAGATATTTCAACCTGGTCCTGAACAAAGAGATCACCAGAAGTAAAAGATATAAAAGAAGTTTCTGCCTATTCCTATTCGACCTGGACAATTTTAAGAAGATCAACGATACCAAAGGACATTCTTTCGGGGACGATATATTAAAACTGGTGGCAGGAACACTGATGTATGCCTTCCGCACAGAAGACATCAGTTGCAGGGTCGGAGGAGAAGAATTCGCAGTCATTCTACCGGAAACCAGCAAAGAAAACGCAAAAGTGGCGATCGAAAGATTCAGGACCTATTTGAGAAATTCTTCCAAAAACGATTTCGGGATAGAAGTCACAGTGTCCGGAGGAGTAGCAGAATATCCGACAGACTCGGACGAAAGCAATAGGCTCTACTCTCTCACAGACGCAAAACTTTACGAAGCAAAAGCTGCCGGAAAAGACCGTATTACGTATACCTGATCAGGTATCTCCGATCTGATATTCGATTTCTTTTGTAGTAATTTCGTTCAGTTTAGAGATCAGAAGTTCGTTGGTATTCGCCAAACGATCCGCCAAAATCCTCACCATCTTGGCGGCAAACTCAGGATTCGCAAGAAGGTATCTTTCCAATTGTTGTTTGGATTCCACCGCGACCATTTCGGTATCCATAACCGCCCTTGCAGTAGCAGTCCTAGGTTTGGCCCTGAACAAAGCCATCTCACCGAAAAAATCTCCCTTCTTCATCAATGCCAAACGAGTGGCTGAGTTTTTATGAGTAAAAAATATTTCAACAGTCCCAGAGGTGATGATATACATCGAGTTGTTCAACTCGCCTTCTCTGAAAATAATTTGGCCGGCCTGGATATTAATTTTATTCATGAATTCCTAACTTTCGATTTAGACCGAAACATCTAAAGATCCGGTCCGTCTTATCTGACTTCGAAACTTTTCGTTTCCTAACTGACGGATCAATCCGACAGCTCTCAGAATATATCATCGGGTTAGAAAAGACAATCTTTGAGCCAATTCCTGGGGGAAGGAACTCCCCTCCCCTGCTTGGCCTTATAAGTAGGGCCTGCTGAGAATTATGTCACATTAAGACATTCCATTCTTAAATCTAGGATCCTGGACCACACCTGACTCACGGATCTCAGACAACACATCCGCATAAGCAACTAGGATCTTCAAAGCGAAGCCGCTTCTCTCCCTGATAAAACTATCTTCCGGAGAAACAGGCTCTCCTCCATTGATCAGATGTTCCACATCTCTGAAGATCAACTGCTCCGGAATATAGCAGATCTTTGTATTTTTATAACTGCTCGCTCTCATCTCATTGATAGGAAAAGCACCACCTCTACCGGAAGAGACGGAAACAAGTAGCCCGGGCTTATGGCCCAACTGAACAAGACCTGCATGAAGGAAAAAATTCTTAATAGCGGGGCTTGCCATACCGCCGTACTCGGGAGTGATAATCACAAAACCTTCGGAACTTTTCAAATTCTCATCGATAGGTTTCCAAAAACCTGTCCAAACTTGGTTGTCTCCGGTCTGAGTAGAATCATATAGAGGAAGAGGATTTTTGCCCAGGTCCAATGTCCAAGTTTCAACGGACATTTCTTTTAATTTAGAATTTAAAAATTCTCCTACTTTAGAGGATTGAGATTCTTTCTGTTGGGAGCCAACTATGATTCCAATTTTCATTCTATTCCTTTATTAGAAACCTAGTGCGGATAAAAAATCCGACAAAACGGTAGTATGAGAACAGGATCAGGAGCCTCTACTTTTCTCCAACGAGAAAAAAACAGTATTAGCTCAATCCATACTTTTTCTTTAGGTTAGAAAGTTCTCTTAAGAAGGATTCTCTATTCTTAACGGTCAGAGGTTTAAGATCCAGTGTAACCCTTTCACCGGGTTTGCGGGGTGAAATCGTTTCACCCCCCCGGCCTTCTTTCTTTTTCAGGAGGGTTTCCAGGTTTTTGACGGAAAGATCGCTTCCACTTTTAAGCAATTCCGAAACTGATTTTTGATCCAGCCTTGCAATAGAGCTTAACTGTTTTACATATCTTTCGGTATAACCTAGGATCTTACCGACTTCTTCAGCGGTTTTTTTTCTTTCTTTCCTTAGGAATTGGATCGCTCTTCCTACTTCCCAAGGATTTAAACTTTTACGTTTTTCGTTCTCCGCCAAGGCAATCTCGTAACATCTGTCCTCGGAAGCCTCGGTCTCCACAACCGGAATGGATTTCCAGCCGATCAGTTTTGCCGCCTGGAACCTTCTTTCTCCGGCTACGATCTGGAACTTCTTACCTAATTTACGGACAACGATCGGCTCTATCAAACCCAGACGTTTCATGGACTCCACAAGATCGCTCACATCTTCTTTTCCAAAAACCCTAGGTTGTTCCGGATTAGTGATAATATCAGAAAGAAGAATTTCTTTTTTGAGAGATTCGTCCCCGCCGAAAGCTGTTAATAGATCCAGCCCTGCAAAATCAGATCTTTTTGCCATTTGCTCTCCTCATTACTTCTTCCGCCAAGGTAGAAAACATCTGCATCGCTTTGGGATCATATTCGGATAAAAGTTTACGTTTTGCCTGGGACTGAGGGATCGCTTCTCTCCTGTACACAACAGAATCAAATACCGGGAAATATTTCCGAACAGTTTCAGCAAGACCGGAAAGCGCTCTCGAATCCTCATACTGATTTAACACTGCACCCAAAAGCCCTAGACCTGGATTTGCTTTTTTACGGATCTTCTCAATTGTACCGTGAAGATCTTTCAGACCTTGTACACTAAAAGCGCGAGTCTGGATCGGAACCAAAACAAGATCAGCCGCGATCAAAGCATTCTCCAGGATCAAACCCAAAGAAGGAGGACAATCTATAATAATATATTCGTAAGAAGACCGGATCGGCAGAAGCGCCTCTTTTAAAAGATCAAAATCATCTCTCTCATAAGGAGTCGTAAAATTCGCCAAATGAATGGAAGAAGGAACCAGATCCAAACCGGGAGCCAGGTTCACAATAATTTCGGAAATATCTACTTTAGATTCTTCTTTATAACCTAAGCTATGAAAGACTGATTTATCCGCCTGGCCGACGTAAAGCTGAGTGATATTTGCCTGAGCATCCCAATCCAGAAGTAAAACTTTTTTGCCTGCCTTTGCCAATGCTTCCGCAAGACAGATAGAAACCGTGGTTTTACCTTCTCCACCTTTTTGATTGGAGACTGCGATGATCACAGATTCGTAGGAATGTTTTGTTTTTTTGGAGAAGTACTTATCCAAAACTTCGGTCTTATACTTGCCCTTATTGTCTTTGGGCAGGGACCATTTTTCCGCCTTCTCCAGAAACTCATCTTCCGAACTTAAAACGTATTCGGAGAGGACTTCTTCCACACTTAAAACTCTGGCTTTCACTTCAGACCTTGCCCTGATAATAGATCAAACTTTAAGACCCAATTTGTCAAGAAAACCTATGTCTCATATTGATTTAAGAGCGAAAAAACCGAATTGAAACGATAGGGGAGGGGAGAATGTTAAGGTCTCTTCTCGGAAAAGGAATTCACAGGGGGATGAAATCATTTCACCCCTATTCTAGGATGAAATGAAAATTCAAATTCGAATTATAACCATACTATTCTGCCTATTTGCCGTGACCAAACTAACTGCACAGGAACCTGAATCTCCCAAAGAGATAAGACCAGAGACAAAACTTCCGGGGACCGCGGCGCCCCAAACAAAAATCCAGGCCCTTCTATCCGAATTAATGACCAGAAGTTCCATCACAGGTCTTGTAGGAGAAAACGGAGGCCAACATATTTTCGAATCAGGCACAAAGTTCCCGAATCTTTCAGGACTTAAAGCAGGATCCAGGATCACATATAACAGAGAATTCGAATACGGCGGGATCGGTTTAAAACATTGGTGGGAAACTTGGGAGATCAACCTGGAGTACAGGACCACTTTTAAGAACCAAAGAACAGGAGAGGGCAGGGACGAGGACTTCTTTTTAGGAAGTGTAAGCCGGGAGAAAGGCACCAAGATAGATTTAGCGAACACAAGTTTTTACGATACACCTTATACATTCACAGGCACCCAGAACTTTGCGGATGGAAGAGGAAAACTGAAAATGAAAGACGATAGGATCGGTTTTCTTGGCAGAAAATATTTCTCCAGCGCAAATCCTGATCCCAGAAAACCGGGCTTAGGCATTTATCTTACCGGCGGCGCTTATTATACATATTATAAATATTATCTATACGATGTGACACAATGGATCGCAACTGCACCCGTGACTTACGGTCCGATCGGGATCGGGCTCAGTTATTCCATCTCTACTTGGGAGGTTCCATTCGGATTCGGGTATAGATATTCCAATGGGACGTGGATGTACGAAGCGAGCATTTCCGGAAATGTTTGGTATTCACATTTTAGGGATTATCATTACCAAAGAAATTTAAACTTCATAGGAGATTCTTCCGGCTTCGGGATAGAAACGAATTTAGGAGCAGGATATATCCTCCCCTCTTGGTTATTTTTCGTAAAATTAACTGAGCACAGATTATACGGAGAAGGAAGTTTCCAGACCCAAGGCGGCTTAAGCAGAGAAGACATCATTTCCAATTATTCCGGAAGATATAGAAATTATCTGAGTACGAAACAATTCTCCTTGGAATTTCAAGTAAGTCATTTTTTATAAGAGCTTAGAGAGAAATTTTTGAAAAATAAACTTCTATTGATCAACTTAGGCGGACCTAGAAACGCCGAAGAAATCCCGAAATTTTTAAAAGATCTATTCGAAGATCCATTAGTATTCGATCTTCCACTCCCTGAATTTTTAAGGATCAGACTCGCTAGAAAGATCGCAGAGACCAGAGCCAAAAAGGTAGAAGAGACTTATGCTTCCATGGGATTCGGAGGAGGCTCCCCTCTTGTCTCTGAAACTGAAAAACAAGCAGAAGGTCTAAAAAAACTTTTAGAAGAGTCCGGAGAAAAATGGGATATTAAGACGGCGATGTGCTGCGGATATCCGGATATCAGAGAGCTTCCTTCCGAATGGACAGATCCAAAAGAAGGAGTGGTACTTCTTCCCTTATTCCCTCATTTTTCAAGATCCACAGTTCTTTCCACAGCAATGCTTATGGAAAAACAATTAGGCTACTGTCCTGCTTCCAGTCCACTTTGGGTAAGACCATTCTCGGACAGAAAAGAATATTTAGAGTCGATTCGAGACCTGATCCTTGATTTTTTCCAAGGCAAACTTTCTGAAAAAGATTTTTTACATATCAAACAAGAACCGATCCATGACTGGCAAAACTTGGATATAGTATTTAGCGCTCATGGGATCCCTCTTCGTCTGATCAATAAAGGCGACGTATATACAAAAGAGATCGAAGAGAACGTGCAAGCACTCACCTCTCTTTTAAGAGAAAAAGGTTACCAAGGACAAATACATCTATCTTATCAGAGCAGGGTAGGGCCAAGCAAATGGACCACTCCAAACACTCTAGACAAGATCCAAGAATTAGGACAAAAAGGAACCAAAAGGATCGCAGTATATCCGATCAGTTTTATCAGCGATCACTTAGAAACATTAGAAGAGATCGGAGTTCAGATTAGAGACCACGCCCTCCAGAATGGGATCTCCGAATATTATAGAATCCCTGCACCGGGAACATATCCTGCATTCTTAGAGGCACTGGCAAAGTTCGTATTCGAGGCAAAATATTCAGCGCAAAAAGGAGCGGCTTTAAGTTGTATCTGCAAAACTTCCGGAGGCTGGAACCCTAAAAAAGAAAAAATAGAATGCAATTGTTTAGAAAATTAATCTTGACATTTGCACAGAAATCGTGCAAATTTAAAGTACTATGAAAAATGTCACATTCAGGATAGACGAAAACCTGATCCAAAAAGCCAGGGCAAAAGCGATCGATCTAAACAAATCGCTGAATGAACTTTTTGTAGAGTGGCTTACCACATTCTCTAACGATAATCGAGAATCCTTGGATTATAAAAAATACATCGGCAAATACTCTCATATCAGGATCAAAGAAAAATATTCCAGAGATCAGATGAATGATCGATAGGATATTCTTAGATACGAATATCCTATTGTATCAATTCGGTGAAGATGAGCAAAAACGGTCCCAGGCGATCGATATCGTAGATCGGGCCGTAAAAACCGATAACTATGTTATCAGTTACCAAGTGATCCAAGAATTTTCGAACGTTGCTTTGAGTGAAAAGAAAAAATACTTTTCCGTTCCAGAATTGAAAAGTTATCTCCAAGACATTCTGATCCCGCTTTGTAAATTCTATCCTTCTGCTGATTTTTATTTGGAAGGTCTGCGGATTAAGAACAAATATAAATACGGCTTTTATGACAGCCTCATTCTGGCGGCAGCGATAAGACTCGGATGTACTCAGATCTATTCGGAAGATCTGCAAACAGGTCAAAAATTAGAAGGATTGCAGATCATAAATCCTTTCAAGGCAATATCCAAAAAGAAATAAGATCGTCTGTCTTTTTCGAATACCGGTCTGTAGGAACTCCAACAAGGTGACCAAAAGAGTTTTATATTTCGGCTCAGAGCCCAAATTTTCCCTAAGTCCCTGTCCAATTTTCCAAAACTCAATTGATATATAGATGAAAACCTAGTTCCATAGGAGGGAAATATGGACGAATACTTAATCTTAATGCGACTGGATCTGATCACAAAGGATGCACAACCTTCTCCGGAACAAATGCAAACATACATGAAAATGTACCAGGACTGGGTGGGAGGGATCGCCGCTCAGAATAAATTCGTAGGCGGAACAGGATTATCAACCGAAGGAAAGGTAATCAAATCCGGACAGATCATGACAGACGGGCCATTTGCAGAAACGAAAGAATCCATAGCAGGATTTATTACCATCAAGGCTAAAAATTTCGAAGAAGCTGCCAATATCGCTAAAGCCTGTCCCATCCTAAACGGCCCGGGGAATAGTGTAGAGGTGAGAAAGGTCGTAGGCGTAGATAATACACATTAACCGAAACACTTATCTCGCACAAATTATGCAAAGCTCGGAGATATTACCTCATTTATTCAGAAATGAATATACTAAAATTGTCTCCGTACTTTGCAAACATATAGGTTTCGAGAGATTAGAAACCGCAGAAGAGATCGCAAGCGAAACTTTCTTAACCGCAGCCGAAACTTGGGGGATCAAAGGAACCCCGCAAAACCCGACAGCTTGGTTATATGCAGTCGCAAAGAACAAAGCCAAAAATTATCTGCAAAAAAACTCGGTATTTCAAAACAAGATCCTTCCAGAGCTCACTAAATCACAGCAGGAACCTACCGGATCTGAGATAGACCTTTCTCCAGAAAATATATACGATAGCCAACTCAGAATGATGTTTGCAGTATGCCATCCTTCTATTTCTTCCGAAGCACAGGTCGGACTTTCTCTTAGGATTTTATGCGGATTCGGGATAGAAGAGATTGCAGATGCCTTCTTAACCAATAAGGAAACCATCAACAAGAGACTCTTTAGGGCCAAAGAAAAATTAAGAGAAGAAAAGATCGCAATCCAACTGCCCGGAGCGGAAGAAATTGAAGATCGACTGGATCCTGTACTTTCTACGATCTATTTATTATTCAACGAAGGTTATTATTCTATCAGTCAGAACAAAACCTTACGTAAAGATCTTTGCCTGGAAGCCATCCGTCTATGCAGCATGCTCGTGGAAAATAAGATCACCGATAAACCCCAAGTATATGCTCTTCTTGCATTGATGTGTTTTCATACTTCCAGATTCGAAGCAAGACAAGACGAGAATGGAGAACAAATACTTTACCAAGATCAAGACACAGATCTTTGGAATCATGATCTGATCGTTAAGGGAGAAATTTTCCTAAACAAAGCCGCCAGCGGGATTAGGCTCACAAAGTATCATTTAGAAGCTGGAATTGCATACTGGCATACCCGAAAGGAAGATACGAAAGAAAAATGGGAAAATATTTTGCAATTATACAATCGTCTACTTCAATTACAATATTCTCCTATTGCAGCTTTGAACAGAACATACGCCCTTTCTAAAGCAAATGGAAAAGAAGAAGCGATCTTGGAAGCGGAAAAATTAAACCTAAAAGATAATCATTTTTATTTTGCTCTTTTGGGAGAATTATATTTAGATATAAATAGATTTAAGTCGGAGGAGAATTTTCGCAAAGCTCTTTCACTTGCAAAAACTTCTCACGACAAGATCAGTATCCAGAAAAAGATCGATCAATTTTCAAAGTAAACAAATGCTCAAGACAAAGAACACAAAACATATCAGCGTCACTATCCCGGTAGCCCAAAAGACAGCGTACGAATATCTTTCCGAACCTAAAAATTTTCCGGAGTGGGCATCCGGTTTATGCAAATCCATTTCTCCATTAGAAAATGGAGAATGGTCTATCGACTCTCCTATGGGAAAACTGACCGCAAAATTTACGGACAAAAATCCGTACGGGATCTTGGACCATTATGTGATATTTAGTCCTGAAAATATTTCTTATAACCCTCTTAGGATCATAGAGAATGAAGAGGGGAGTGAGCTGGTATTTACATTATTCCAAACGGAAGGAATGACTCCTGAAAAATTCGAAGAGGATTCCAACTGGATCAAAAAAGATCTAGAAGAACTTAAAGGAATTTTAATAAAAAAGTTCTCCCGCTGATCAGGCCGAAAGATCAGGATTATATAGGAAGAAGGCCCGTTCTAGAATGGATTTTAAACCGATCCCGTTCCTAAAATTCCCTTCTACTCTTACTTCAGGAGGAAGAACTCTGTCCAAATCCCGATTGAACGCGTGAAGCTGAGGCCCATACACTGGAAGTGCATCTTTCCAAACAGTCACATAATGGTTCAAAGGGATCCCGCTTTCGGAGAATAATTTTTTACGATCTTCTTCCACTATGGAGATGATCTCTTCTTCCGTTTTGGAGGAAATTTCTCGATCTCCCGCACCACCCATGATAAATGTTTCGGAATGTATTCCGTCGGAGGTCCTACCGGAGAATATAAAATCGTTAAATAAGATCCCTCTGGACCTGATCCCTAATTCGGAAGAAAAACTTTTATGATCTTTAGGGAATAATACTCCGAATCCTTTTTTACCATTTAATATGGAATCCTTTCCGAAACGGGTCACACTTACGATCGGTAATGTATCCAACATTCCTTGGTAGGATTTGAATTCTTTATATTCTGATTTTAAAAGTTTTAGTGCTGTCCCTAGATTTGTCGCGATAGTGATCTTGGACTTAGGATAAGCCGCTCTTAATTCTTTTAAGCTGGAAATATCCTGATTATACTTGATCTTTCCTTGAGAAGATACTCTCGCTTCTAAAGCTCCGAGCAAAGTCCCGATCCCGCCTTTAAAACTTACCGTCCCTCTTCTTCCCGGAAGAAGTTTAGGTTTTCCTTTTCTGGAATTTCGAAGATGTAAGATATTTTTCCAAAGCGGGGCTTGTTCCGGTAAAAATTTTCCGAGAACAAGTTCTGCAGACATCGCATCCAGATCCCCCGCATAAATTCCGCCTAACGCAGGTTCCAGGATTTTACTGAGAGTTTTTTCTCCCAGTACTCTTTTGCCCCATTGGTAAATGGATTCTCCGGGAAGAGGCTGGGCAGGTACGGTTAATACCGAGAACGCCAAAGAGATTATTTCGAGAACGGAAAGAGGCATTCTTCTCATCTTTCCGTCTGAAAATATATAACGTTTTTTAGATGAAGGATTGGAGATTAGGATATCCAATCCTAAGCGGGAAGCGAGACTTTCCAATTCCCAACAATTTAAGATCCCGTTTGCCGCTCTTTCTACGATCCCGTATTCAGTGCGGACGGAACGGATGAGACCGCCCGAACTTTCTTTTTTTTCCAGCACTAATACGGACTCACCCTTCTCTAAGGAAAGGAATGCATGCAGAAGGCCGGTAAAGCCTGCGCCGATTACTATATGATCCGGAACCCATTTCGCCACGGATACAAAGTAATGGGATGGAAACTATTGGCAATAAAATCCTAGATTTTCTTTCAAAAGGAAGAAAAGTTTTTATCAAGATCAGAAATCGAATCTGTAACCCATTGTATATTTGGTTTCCATTCCGGAGAAGGTCCCGTTGCCGGAAAATCCACTTCCTGCTCCAACACTGGAAGGCACCGCTGAAATTACCATTCCCTTGCTTTGGCCGTCTGAGAACTGGACCACCGATTTGACGGAATTTGCAAAAAAATACGAATCAACGAGATTTATAAGATATATCACACCTAACACGTATAAGGTGCCTTGGTATTCTCTGAAGTTTTTATCCGCTTCATTTCTTTTTAACTGAACCTGGCTGGATTGATTCGCAAAATATGCATCAATTGGAGATAAAGAAGGGGTAGCTGCCGCCTGGGCTTGTCCGATCGCGGCAAGTGTCAAACTTTCTCTCGTATATGGATTTCCAAGATCTCCATATTCTTTCACGGAAGTTCTATATACCCTGAATTTATCATACGCAACAAATGCGGTCATCGCAAACAGAGTAGGGAAGAGGATGGACTGGAACTTTCTATCCGTATAATATTGACCCCAGCCTGGTACTGCTGCGGATCTCATGAGTGCGTTTAAAGGACGTTTCGCCTCTTGTTTGCGAAGTTCCTCCATGCGGCGGGCTTCTTCTTCGGCCGCTGCTTGTTTTTTTAGATCTTCTTCTTTTTGTTTCTCTTCTTCCAGATGTCTCTCGGCAGCTTCTTTATCTTCTAGTTCCTTTTTGTCCGCTGCGAGTTTGTCTTCTTCCTCTTTGCGGATCTTCTCCTCTTCGTCGTCGTTTATGTCTTGGAAAAGTATTTTAAGGATCAGGTCTTTATCTACTTTACGTTTTCCTGATTCTGTTTGGAGAAGAACGGAATGTTGGTTTTGAGTGATGATATCTCCTTTTACTTTTCCACCTTCTCTCAATAGAATGGTAACAGGAAAGATGCCGACAGGAGCAAAAACGATCAATAGGATCGGTATAATTTTTTTTAAATGCAAAGATAACATTTCAAAAACGAAAAAGTGTTACGCCACTAAAGTCCCTAAAGTATTGGACGAAAAGAAATTAATTTCCAAATGAGTCCTTTCTAAAGGAAGAAACAGCTATTGGACCCGAATATTTCAGAAAGAGAGTCAAATAGACTGAGAAAATACCTTGGTTTCAGGACTTTTTCTTCTCAAACGCATGTCCAAACCTGTGCATGCATTCCTTAAGAAAGGCTTTCCCAGATCCGTTAAAACAAGGGTTTTTCCTTTCCACTCTATTAAATTATCGTCTTCCATACTGGCCAAATAGAGGCGAACCTCATCAAAAATCGGACCCGGAACCTCTACTTTACCCAAAGTAGAAAGTTTTAGAATGAGTTCTCTTTGGAGCAAATCTTCAGAATTCAATTTATGTCCCCTGAGTATCGCTTGTCCGTTTTCCGAAATTCTTCTTTGGTATTTTTTCAGGATCTTTTCGTTCTGATAGAAACAATCCCAACTATCCGAAATTGCAGACACGCCTAAACCTAAGAGTAGGTCGGTGGACTTGGTGGTATAACCCATAAAATTGCGGTGAAGATTTCCGTCTTGATAAGCGGTGTATAATGAATCGGATTCTAAAGCAAAATGGTCCATTCCAATTTCTTTATATCCTGCGCTCAGGAAAAGTTCCCTTCCGATCTCATAAAGTTCTCTTTTCTCTTCTCCCTTAGGAAGATCATCTTCGGTAAATAATCTTTGTGCAGCCTTGATCCAAGGAACGTGAGCATAACTGTAGAATGCGATACGATCCGGTCTAAGTTCCAAAGTTTTACGGATCGTTTCCTTCATACTCTCTTTGGTTTGTTTAGGAAGTCCATAGATCAGATCGAAATTTACGGAATGATATCCTAATTTGCGAGAACCTTGTGTAATTGCTTCAGTCAATTCATAAGGTTGGATACGATTTACTAATCTTTGCACTTCCGGATCGAAGTCCTGGACACCTAAGCTGATCCTTCTGAATCCATATTTTGCTAAAACTTCCAATTGTGAAAGCCTGGTCCTTCTCGGATCCACTTCTAAGGAGAATTCGGGAGAATCCGCTACATTCCAAGAATCTAAAATAGGTTTTAAGAGACTTTCCAGATTAGATTCGGAAAGATAAGTAGGAGATCCACCGCCCAAATGTAATTCTCTCAGCTCACGCTTAGTCAACTCAGGAAGTTCTTCTTGGTATTTCCTGAATTCTTGTAGAACTGTTTCTATATAAGGATCTTCTACAGAATGGTTTTTGGTAATAGAAGTATTACATCCGCAAAATGAGCAGAGAGTTTCGCAGAATGGAATATGAAGGTATAATGCTACGGAAGAATCATCCGGAACCAACCTTCTGCGAAGCGCATCTATCCATTCTTCCCTGGTAGGATTATCTTCCCAATAGGGCACAGTAGGATAACTGGTATACCTAGGCGCCGGAACATCGTATTTTCTAATTAGATCGGATTTGGAACTCATACGAATGCCTCACGTATCGTACTTACGAAAGTTCTAATATTCGCTTCCGGGGTTTTTGGAAGGACTCCATGCCCTAAACCGCAGACCCATCCTGCTCTTTTTTCGGGGACCAGATCCAAAAACGGCCTGATCCAACGATTTAAATATTTCTTAAATTCCCCAGGCTCCATAAATAATAATGCCTGATCGAAATTTCCCTGCACAAAATGAGATCCGTTTCCCAAAAAGCCGACGATGTCCGTTCTATGATCCATTCCGAATCCGGTCAGACCGGAAACTTCTCTAAGGGATTGTAAAGACCCAGGTGCAAGATTTTTAGCATAATAACCGATCTTACCCGGAAATGCTTCCACCAAAACCTTGATCGTAGGTAAAATTGCTTCTTGGAAAAATACAGGAGAAGCGTCTCCCGCGGCCGTATCAAAGATCATTACGATCTCTGCGCCGCCTTCCAATTGTAAGCGTATATTCTCTTTTAATAAAGCCAGCATCTTCTCGTAGAAACCTTCTCTCAGCTCCGCAGAAACTTTAGGAAGTATTAGATTTCCATCATGTTTCCCTTGAGTGGCATAACAGAATAATGTCCAAGGTCCTCCTATAAATCCGATCAAGGATTTATCCTTAGGAATCCTCTTTCTGGTGCGGATCACGGCCTCTTTCTGGAATCCCATAAATTCCACCGCTTGCTCCAAAGGATAAAACTTATTCAGATCTTCTAATGTGGAAAGATGCCATCCTAGTTTCGGGCCTTCATCTCCGAAACGTAGTCCCATTCCGAATGCTTCTAAAGGGAAAAGAATATCGGAAAATAAAATTGCGGTATCAAAATCAAAATCATCCACAGGACCGAAAGCGACTTCCGCAGCAAGTTCGGGAACTTTGCATAATTCTTCGAAAGAATGTTTTTTTCTTAAATTTTGGTAATGCCAATGATATCGGCCCGCCTGGCGCATCATCCAGATCGGAGGAGTTGTTTGGGGCTCTAACTTAAGCGCTGCTTGGAATCTAGTATTAGACATTTTTTAAGTCTCCAATCCATTGGTAACCGACTCCTCTCACGGAACGGATCGCATCTTCGCCTTTGTCTCCGAAGGCTTGGCGTAATCTAACAATGGAATTATCTATAGTTCTATTTGTAGGGAATTTTTCCTCTCCCCAAAGGCGGTCTAGGATCTCGTCACGGCTAACCGTTCTTCCTCTTTCCTCCACTAAAAAGTTCAAGAGAGCGCAGTCTCTTTTGGAAAGATGGATCTCTTCTTTGGATGGAGTATGGATACAATATCCGTAAAAATCCAGAAGATAACCTTCGTATGAATATTTAGCCTGTTTTATGGAATGTTTATGAGATTCTAATACATGTTTGACCCTAATCAACAATTCCTTTAAGTGGAACGGCTTAGGTATAAATTCTTCTGCGCCAAGTTCGAAACCTCTCAAACGTTCGGGCGCTCCCGAATGTGCGGTTAAAAATAAAAATGGAGGACAATCTTTTCTGGATTTTAATTCTTCCGCTAACTCGAATCCGTCTCCGTCAGGCAGACGAACATCTAAAAGAATAAGATCGGGTTTGGAATCCGCAGCCAAAACTTTTGCGGACTGAGCGGAAACGGTCCAAACCATTTCGTATCCTTCTTTCTCCAAACGTTCTTTTAAGGTTTCACCTAAAGAGCGGTCGTCTTCCACTAATAATAATTTCGCTTTCATACGCCGCTTCTCCTTTGAGAAGAATAAGAGGGTAGAATAAGCTCTGCCGAAAATCCTCCCGACTCTGAATTTCGAACGGAGAAGTTCCCGCCCATTCTTCCGGCCAATTTTTCAGCGATATACAACCCGACTCCGGTGCCGCTTGTGCTCGTATGTCTTAAGAATAATCTTCCTAATAATTTAAAATCACCGGAGAATCCCTTACCGTTGTCTTCGAATTTGAATTTGATCTTATCTCCGGAAACAGGTTCGGAAAGGATTTTTACCTGAGTGGCTCCTCCATGCTGCACGGAGTTTTCCAAAAGATTTCTAAAAATACTTTCGAGTGCTCTTCTATCCGCTAACACTTTGGTTTCTTTCCATTCCGTCCGAATGTCCAACTCGGACCATTCTTCTCTTAGACTTTCTTCCCAGTGTCGAAGGTCCAACTCTTCTAAATATAATCCTTCGGATCTCATGAGGCTTGCCAGATACAATGCCTTGTTCATCTGGGATTCGATCCGATCCGAGTCTTTTAATAATCTATGAAGAAGTTTATCTTTTCCCGCATCCACACCTTCTTCCAGCAGACTTTCCGCTTGCAGCCTAAGACTCGCCAAAGGTGTTTTCATTTCATGAGTGACTGTGGAGAAAAAATCGTGGATGAGTTTATTTCTTTTTTCTTCCCTAAATGTAAGCCATATTAATGTGGCGCCGCCGCTTACTAATAAGAATAGGAAGAAGGTCCCTTCCATTTTGATCATGGCACTTTGTCTTTCTAATTTTTCTAAAAAATCTATATCGATCCGAGATCCTAGGCGGGAGGCGAGTTCGGTCGCCATTCTATTCTGTCTTAATCCTAAAAAAAGCCACCAGACCCCGAGAGACACGGTGGTCAAAACCCAGACCACCGATAAAACAATCTTTTTAGAATCGAAGACCTTCATACTTTCAATTTTTTTAATGCGAAATCCGCTTTCTCCAATGTCTCGGAAAGTATTTTATCAGAATGAGCATAACTCAAAAAACCGACCTCATAACCGGAAGGAGCCAGATAGATCCCTTCCGCAAGAAGTGCGTGGAAAACTTTTGCAAAACCTTCCTTATGACCCGAAGGGATCTTATCCACGGTACGAATAGAGGAGGGGGACTTTTTATGGAACCAAAACAAAGAAGAATATACACTGGAATCCCAATCTCCCTCCGGATCCCTCTCCCTTAAAATGGAAACCATTCCGGAAACAAAAGATTTGGTACGGTTTTCCAAAATATTCCATACATTCTCTTTTTCACATTTTTGGATGGTAGAAAGACCTGCCCTCATTCCAAAAGGACTAGCACTTAATGTTCCTGCCTGGTATACAGGCCCCTGAGGAGCAACCAGATCCAAAAGTTCAGCCTTTCCAGCGTAAGCTCCGACTGGAAATCCTCCTCCAATGATCTTTCCGTAAGTTACTAGATCAGGCGCGATTCCCAATTCTCCGCTCATTCCTTTTAGGCCTACCCGAAATCCACTGATCACCTCGTCGAAAAGTACAAGGCTTCCGTGTTTTCTGGCGATCTCTACGATCTTGGATAAGTATTCTTTTCTTTGTATTAATAAACCGTAATTTGCAGGCAGAGGTTCTATGACTAATGCAGCGATACTTTTGCCTTCCTTTGCAAAAAGTTCCTCTACCGCTTTCTCATCGTCCAAAGGTAAAACTAAAGTATTTTTGATCAATTCAGAGCCGATACCTGCGCTATCGGAAGAAGATTCTCCCGCAAGTCCGGAGCCTGCCTTTACAAGCAATGCGTCCAAATGACCATGATAACATCCGTCGAATTTAAGGATCTTATCCCTGCCGGTTGCAGCACGGGCCACACGTAATGCGCTCATTACTGCTTCCGTCCCGCTGTTCACGAATCTGATCTTTTCCACCCAAGGAATTCTGGACACGATCCATTCTGCAAGTTCCAAGGAATAAGGTTCTGCAGCTCCGAAACTCCAAGCAAGTTCCGCAGTTTCGGATACGATCTTTTGGACATCTTCGTCTCTATGTCCCAAGATCAATGGCCCGAAGCTTAAACAATAATCTATATATTCTTTTCCGGAAACATCCGTAAGTTTTGCACCTTTTCCCGATTGGAAGAATACAGGGTCTCCTCCTACGGAACGAAAGGATCTAACGGGAGAATGTACTCCACCCGGTGCTACTTTTTTTGCTCTTTCAAAAAGTTCCTTGGAACTTGGAAACATCAGCCTAAAATCTCCTTTCCTCTTCTTGCAGCATAAGTGATCAGATAAGATGCGCCCGCTCTGGAAAACACCTGCCATGTTTCTTTAAGAGCATCTTCAAATTTGCAAAATCCATTTTCCGCAAGTAACGCAATGGAGGCATATTCTCCGCTTACTTGATAAGCGCCCACAGGCAATCCGGTTTGTTCTTTGATCGGTAAAATGAGATCGATGGAAGTGATGCCAGGCTTAACCATCAGAAGATCTGCGCCTTCTTCCGTGTCTCTGATAGAAGAAAGAATAGAATCTTCCCTATTTCTTACATCGATTTGGTAAGAAGAACGATCTCCATGACCGGGAGCGGACTCTGCTGCTTCTCTGAATGGACCATAAAAATGGCTCTTGAATTTCGTAGAATAACTCATGATCGGAACATGTTGGAAACCGTTGGAGTCCAGGATATTTCTGTGACTTCTGATCCTTCCATCCATCATATCGGAAGGGGAGATACCATCTGCACCCGATTCCGCATAACAAAGAGCTAACTCTGAAAGTCTTTTGACGGAACTTACATTGTCTATTCTACCCTTAGGATCCAAAAGCCCACAATGACCATGAGTGGTCAAAGAGCAAAGACAAGTATCTACCCAGAGAAATGCTTCCGGGAATTTGGATTTAATATTACCAATTACGTTTTTATAAAACGATTTCGGGATAGAATCATCCGACTTTTTTTCCGGAACCAAAAATAAAAGAAAATGTTCCACGCCATTTTTCAGATCAGATTCCACTTGAGACAAAATGGAATCTTGGCTGTCCCGGAATACTCCAGGCAAAGAGGACATTTTTTCCGGAGATTTCAAACTTTCCGCCGCAAAGATGGGCTGGACCAGTTTTTTAGGATTCAAACTCTCCGAAGAGACCAAATTTCTGAGCGGAGCATTGAGTCTATTTCTTCTCAGGCCCAACAAACTCTCGAAACTCATACAGCACCTCTTTTTGTAAGAAAATCCGGAATATGACCCTTGCAGGCTCTTTCCCAAGATTCAAAATTAGGGAACGCGAAAATTTTCGCAGAATCACCTAATGTTTTTCTAATATATTTATACGTGGCTCCGGTCCCGCAAGAATGAATTTTAGATCCTATTTCCGGATTTTTTTTATAAGCCCTGTCAAATTGAGAAGCGCTCATCCAGAAAAAATGAGAATATCCGGAAAGATCAGGCTGTTCGGATTCAAAGTCCACTTTGTAAGTTACGAACCTTCTCCACACACCTTCAATGATATCACTCTCTTCATGAGTGAGCTTTATGAAATCGGGATTAGATTCGTAAAAGCTTACGATATTTTTGGCGTCTTCTTCACCCAAACCGTCAGTGGAGCCGTTCACCCAAACATCTCTGGATGCTAATTTTTCCCAGGTTTTTGCGCCTGCTACGATAAAGACAGTCTCCGCTCCCGGCAATTCCCAATCCTTAGGCAAAGAATCCGCGCGAGAAACAAACCAAAACTTTTCTTTCGGAATAGAAGCCTGCTGCACAGGAGAACGTTTCATTCTGAAACCCTGTCTTGGTTTCGGAAATACAAGATCTAAAGAAGAAGGGATCGGCAATTCTTCTCCCTTCCAACGATCAAACGCATCTAACTCGGAACCGGAATCGGTTTTGCCTCGAACGAACAGAAAATCAGCAGGTCCGCCTAAGATCACGGAAACTCCGATCTTTTGGTGGCAGCCCCCGCCGAAATAAGAAAGGATCTTCCTTTCTTCCAAGACTGCTTCTTCTTCCTTTCGGTTCAAAAGTGGGAGTAATAATTTTTTAGTCCTTTCGTCACCTTTTCTGATCTCAGCAGCAAGCGCACCCTGCGCAGGTGCATTCGGATTTTTTGATAAAGGAAGGACCATAAACAGTTCGTTTGCAATAGAAGTCCTGATCTCTTTTCTAAGTTCTGAATATTCTTCCGTAGTTGAAAAAGAAAAATTTTCGGAAAGAAGGCGATCTATCGCAGCCTTTGCAACCACAAGACCGGAAACCTCAGGATCGGATTTCCATTTGCGGAGCCTGGTCTGCACATTTCCTCTTACAGGATGAAAACTGATCGGTAAATTTTGGAGACGAGAGGGGAGTGCAGTCGGAAGAAATGCGGAAAGATTATACTCTCTTCTTGGACTGGAAGAATGGATCTTAATTTCTTTAGGAGGATTTTCGTAAGAAGATCTTTTAAATAGAAGAACATCTCTCTGATCCGCACGAGGAAGCACCATTAAAATTTCAGTGCCTTCGTGGCCTTCCAGATCCAGGTCCTTAAAGGAGTGAACGACTACATCCACATTTCCTTGAACAAGTTCCTTGGTTAAGTCTTGGGTGAATACACCTCTACTTCCCATCTTCCAAAGTGGAGTGTTTAGATCCTGATCACCGCTTGCTTCCTTGAAAAAAAGTCGGAGGTCCAACTCGGGATACAATTTACGCAATTGATCTTGTACGAGGCAGGTCTGTAATTTTGCGAGGGAACTTTTTCGGGAACCGATTCTTAGAACGTCGGACAAGGTAGGTCATCCCAACCGAATACAAATTGATGAGCTTCCAGTTCTCTTTCTTCCAAAAGCTCGTCTAAAACGGATTTTAATTCTTCCTTCACTTTTCTAGTTCTTTCTTCCGTTTCTTTCAAGGAAGAAAGCATTTCTGCAAAGGAAATATATACGATATCTGAGGGCCAGGATCCTTCCAAAGGCTCTTCTCTAAAATCTAAAACCAGATTTCCCGGAGCCAATTTATCCATCCAAGTAGAAAGGTCCATAGGTGCTGCGATCACCCAAGCCTCTCCTTCAGGAGACCAGTCTTCCATCAGATGAGAAGAAGCACCGGAAACGGAAGATAAAAATTCCAAACGATTTGGATTACGTCCTACGATCTTAGTTTTTCTATTAGAATGAGAAAGCCAAGGAAGGATTTTTTCAGCAAGTTGTCCTGTTCCGAAAAGTACAATCTCTTTAGGAGGATTTGCCGCTTCGGATAAATATTTATCCGCCAAGCCGCCGTAAGATTGTTCTCCTAAATTTTGTAAATAACCGGAGCGGAGAGTCCTGCAGTCTTCGATCAGATTGTCTCTGAGTTTTGCGAGATAATCCCCGAAAGCAAGATCGGGTAATTCTTGGAATCTTTGTCTGAACTGAGAGAGGACTTCCGTCTCTCCAAACAATTTAGATTTTAAACCGGAAATAATTTCGAGTAGAAGTCTATACGCTTCGTAACCGGATTTACTTTCCCAATGAGAAGGAAGATTTTCCGGATGAGGATGTATTCTGGAATCTGAAACAAGAACAGTACGCATACAAGTCTTCCAAGAAAACGCGTCGGGAAGAGCAAACAAATCCCTGTCGGAAGATTCAGAGTGAAAAACTTGTAATGTGGACCACATCTATCTTCGATCATACCTAATTCAGGGCCTTATTTGTCAAAATACTGTCAGAGAGATCCGAAAAATATTCCTCTTGCAAGTGTTGAGAACGATTTTCAAAATGACTTATGGTTTGGGACATAGGCTTCCAAGATAAAATTGTTTATCTCGTAGTAGGCTCTGCAGCGGTTTATTTGGGCTTTCCGCTCGTTTCTTCCATTAAAAGTTTATTTAGCAAAACCCAAACTAAGGAGACAAGTTTCGGTTGTTACGAAGCCGCCTGCTCCTCTTGCGAAGTAAAGATTGATAAAAATCAAAAAGTCTTATCTAAACGAAAGCACGGATAATTCCAAAAGAGTCATCGCGATCCCATCTTCATTATTCGAATATTTGGTAATATAAGAAGCGCCTTCTTTCAAAACAGGCACTGCATTTTTCATCGCGAATCCATATCCGGAAGAAAAAAGCATTTCCCTATCATTCAATTCGTCTCCGAAAGAGATGACTCCAGACTCGTCTAAACCCGAAATTTTTAAATAAGATTGGATGGCAGTCCACTTGGAAACTCCCTTCTCCAATACTTCTAAACAATAAGATACTCCCGGAATTTTTGTGATTACGGTCCTATATTCCGAGGACTCGGGCAAGGATAGAAGTTCCTTTTCCAATTCGATCAATTCTTCCTTCATTAAAGAAAGATAACATATCACAAGCGCACGATCGGAAGAATGTCCCGGAAGATCAGAAACCACCTTGGTTCTTGCAATATCTCCGCCCGAATAATTATGATATCTTTCATCCGTGATCGGAGACTCTAATAAGATATCGATCCCTTCTTCGAAGCGGTCCACATGGAGAAGAGGAGAATGGCCCTTCTTCTTTCCTAAAGATAAAACCGCGAATGCCGCTTTTTCGGAAATATACGTCTCTGAAATTCTACGACCATCGGGAGAACTGCGAAGCACCTGCCCATTATTGGCCACCACGATTACATTTCCTCGGAACTCCTGAGCATACGGAAGAGCGGAAGAGAACCTTCTGCCCGTAGCGATAATCAATCCGACTCCCTGATCCAATGCGGATTGCAGAACATAATGATTCAAACTGGAAATAGAAGCGCGGGAATCCAGAAGTGTTCCATCCAGATCCATTGCAATCGTATGAAAGGGGAGAAGCCCGTCCAATTTTGGGAATTTGTGAGAGTTCGAAATAATATCCAAGTGCGCCACGATTCTTTTCCAATAGACCCGAGGGCAGGAGTTCCTTCCACCTCCTTTTTTCGTTTCCAAAAGAATCAAAACTGATTGCCTGGAAGAATGGAACTCAGTCTGGCATATTCTCCCTGTCCGAACGACACATTCATCTTCTATCATTTAATCTCCGGAAAGACCAAGTCGCCTTTTTCTATCAAAGAAGAACTCTACGATGTGGAACAACTGAACCAATTCGCGGATAAAGGAAAATTCCAAGCCACGAAAATTTCATTCGCAGCCCTGTTCCATGTGGCGGATAAATATTCTCTTTTGGACAGCGGATCCGCGCTTGGTAGGAACTGCGGCCCGATCATCGTAAAAAAAGAAGGCTCCTCGGTAGGAACTCCTAATGGAAAAAAAATTTTGGTCCCGGGACTTTGGACCACTGCAAACTTACTTACACATCTGTATTTAAAAGGGGATTTTACACCCGTTCCCACAAGATACGATCTGATCTTAGATAAGGTGAAAAACGGAGAAGCTGACTTCGGAATAGTCATCCACGAAGAAAGATTCACTTACGAAAAAAGAGGACTCGCTAAAGTAGAAGATCTAGGAGAATGGTGGGAAGGAATAACCGGAGCACATATTCCACTGGGATGTATCGCGATCCGTAGAGATCTTCCTTCCCAAACAAAACATGACCTGGATTCGGCGATTAAAGAAAGTCTTTCTCTGGCTTACCAAAACAGAGAAAGTATGTACGATTATATTTTAAAACATTCTCAAACCACAACCAGAGAAGTGGCGGATGCACATATAGATCTGTATGTGAATGAATTTTCTAAAAGTTTAGGAAAAGAAGGAGAAAGGGCAATCCGCTTATTACAGCAGAAGGCCCTCGAAACAGGATTACTTCCTCCGGAAAAAGAGAAGGAACTATTTCTTTAATTTTTCAGTTCTCTGACTATATCCAAACTCGCAGGAGATTGGTTTAAAGTATAAAGATGGATTCCGGGAGCTCCCATTTTGACCAACTCACGGCACTGATTTACGGAGAAATCGATACTCCTTTTGTAAAATTCTTCCGGGATCTCTTTTACTTCTTCCAGATCGGAAACTAGTTTTTCAGGAAATTCACAGGCAGCCATTGCCTTAAATCTTTCAATCTGAGCAAAAGAAGTGATCGGCATGATCCCTGGAATCACAGGCACAGAGATCCCTTTTTGGCGGATCAGATTTAAGAAAGATTCGAAATTAGAATTTTTAAAAAATAATTGAGACACCAGGTAAGAAGCACCCGAGTCTACTTTACGTTTTAGATTATCCACATCGGATTCCAAACTTGCAGCTTCCGGATGTTTTTCAGGATAACAGGCGGCGCCCATACAAAAATCAAAACCTTCTTGTTTGATAAAAGAGATCAGTTCGTTTGCGTATCCGAATCCACCTTCTACCTTTTTGAAAGCATCTTCTCCTTTAGGAGGATCTCCCCTGAGCGCCATCAGGTTTTCGATACCTGATTCTCTGATCTGTTTTAGAATGACTCGGATCTCGTCCTTATTTCCGCCCACGCAGGTAAAATGAGCAGCAGCCGGAAGAGAAAATTTTTTAGCCAATTCGGAAGTAATACGGATCGTTTTATCTCTGGTGGAACCTCCCGCTCCGTAGGTCACAGTGATATAACCCGGATCCACTTTGGATAATTCTTCCACAGCTTCGAATAATTTCACTTCTCCTTCCGGAGTTTTAGGTGGGAAAAACTCGAAAGAGTACACAGGCTCTTTAGCCGTTTTATAAATTTCTAATATCTTTTTCATTCTAACCTTTCCCCTCAAAAAAAGGGGAATTTTTCAACTGCAGCAGAGAAGGACTTGGATAGGCCCTCTGCCGTTTCTTTGTAAGCCCAGAGATTTTGCCACAAGCGCTCCAGGTTTTAAATTTTCAGGAGCAACTCTGACCGCATGGCCTCCGGTAAGACCAGAACATAATAAGTCGCCAGGTTGTACAGGATAAGATTGGGCCTCTACATTCGCAAGTACCACGCCCGCGATTGCAACCAGCCACTGTCCTTCCGCCTGGGGTTTATCTCCCAAAACTAATGCCGCGGATTTTACTGCGACACCTACTATATTGGTAGCGTTTGGTTGCCTGGATTTATGAAGTTTACCATCTTCTCCCATTGCAAGAAGATCTCCTTCCGCAATCACATCGGAAGACTGCACAGGGAAAAATTTAGCGATACAATCCGTACCTTTTCCTGTTTGAAGATATACCGTTCCTAAGAAATCAGAATCACCTTCAGCCAAGATCGCTTTGCCCGAACCTGTTTCGTTCAGACTCGGGATCCCTTTTCCACTCGCATACAAAGCATGGCCGGATCTAGAATGGAACCATCCACCGAATCCTCTTTTGGCAAGACCCAAAATACCGGCGGATTCTTTTTCTCCGGAAGCGCTATCACCGCGAACTCCGAATTTTTCACCGAAGCCTAGGATCCCGGAGAATCTACCGGAACCTACGATACCTGCTCCTTTTTCGCTCTCATTTCTTGCATAAGCGAGTCCTGCATTTTCAGGAGGAGGGGAGATATTCGCATAAGGAGCTTCTACAGAACCTTTTAATCTCAAATATCCGGTATGAGAACTGAAATCATGCTCTTTAGGAGCGTAATCATGGGTGTGAGAAAGAGGCTGTCTCGCATCCGACAATCTAGGATCATCGGAAGAAACCACATGACCAGGGATGGATTTTCCTTTAGGAGCAACCGTTACGATCCCTGGATATTCGGTGCTCGCGTTACGCAATCTTTCGTCGTCGCCTTGAACAACCGCGCCTTCTTTTGTTTCCCCGGAACGAGCCAGTTTCACGATCCCGTAAGATTGAGGAGTGGAAATTTTTAATCTTTTATCATTTCCCTGTACTGCAGCATCCGCAGACTCTTCTCCATTGGAAGCGAATCTTAAAATACCAGGACTTTCCGTAGTAGCATGTCTTAGCCTAGGATCATCGGAAGTGACCACTTTTCCTGGACTTGCGTCACCAGGTGGAGCCAACTGCACCAAACCGAATTTTTGGTTGGTCGCATGTTTTAAACGATCGTCATTTCCCTGAACGACAGTACCTTCTTTGGTCTCACCATTCTCCGCAAGTTCCACGATACCAAAACTTTGGGTAGAAGAAGGTTTTAAACGATCATCATTCCCTTGCACGACTCTATCTGCCCGATTTTCGCCGTTCGCAGCTAAGCGCACCAGGCCATAAGAAGCCTCGGTAGAATGTTTTAATCTTCTGTCATTCCCTTGTACAACAACACCTTCTTTGTCTTCTCCATCGGAAGCAAGTTCTACGATACCTTTATACTCCGTAGAGCCGTCTCTCAACCTTCTGTCATTTGCCTGAACTGCGGCACCTTCGGAAGTTTCTCCGTCAATTGCGAGTCGGACCAAACCTGATCTTAAAACAGTAGCATAGGGGAGAGGTTCCGCAGTAGGCTTATGAGTCAGCTCGCTTAAGTAGGGAGCCGCATATAATTCCACTTCGACTATACTTGTAGAATATTTTTCTTTGTTCTGGATCTTACGAGGGCGGGAAACGAATTTCAAAAAACGAATATTCGTAGGTAAAAATCTCCACTGGTACCAAGTTCCCAATTCGGATAAGAATTGGTTCTCTTCCAAAAGCTGATTCCAGGTCAGATCGTCTTCGCTGTAATATACGGTAAAAGTTTCCGGAAAATGTAAATGACCATCTTTCGGCGAAAGAACTCTCAGTTCATTCACCCTGCTGATCGAACCAAGATCCATTAAGAAAAATTCTTCCTTAGGTTGATTGGATTCCGCAGAAGACCAACCGTAATCAGGCCTTTCATCGATCAGATTTTCTTTTACCCAGAATCTATCTTTTTCGGAACTCACTTCTAATTTAGTGACTCCCGAGATCCCGACTTCTAAAGCTCCGATAGAAACTTTAAATTTGGCTCCTTCTTTTTCGGAAACCTTACTGACCAATTTTAGAAAGTTGGCTCGGACCAAGGAGAAGTTCCATTGTCCCACTTTCTTATTCAATCTTCTGAAACCGGTTTCTTGCAGGATCGGCTCCCAAACTTTTCCATCCAAAGAAATTTCGAATTTAAAAGAGTCAGGGAAGAATGTGCCGGATTGTTCCGATTGATGTAACTTGATCTGATTAAAACTAGAGCCTGGATTTAAAACTAATGTTAAGACCCCGACACCCGGATGGTCCAACTGCTCGGAATAAGAGCGAAGCCCTCCTTCCTTAAATTCGAACGTACCTTTGGTCTTGATTTCGTTTACTTTAACTTGTCGAGGATGGCTGATCCGGATGGATTCTTCATTCATAAGAGCTTTGCGTAGTCCTTTTTATACATGTATCCGGTTTTCTTCGGCTTTTGCAGAAAATATAACCAGTATCGAGGGGTGGATTTTGTCTGTGAAGTACTTTGTAATGATCATCCTAAGTGTCTCAGGAAGCGGATCCTTCACCAAAAGAGTCTTACCGTCCGGTTCTACCTGAAGTTTCTCCAATACTTCCACGCTGCTTCTAGAAAGATTCCCCTTACACCATTCTAGAAATCCGTTCCAAGAAGCTTCTTTTCCTGAAGAATGTCCCGGGCCTTGAGACTGGACGGGGGAGGTATGCTCAAAATTCGGCCGTCTGGTTCCGGACAGATTTTTGCAAATACCTCGAATATAATGTAAATTATCTCCTAGTCCTTGTGCCTTCGCAATTTCCGTTGCTTCGGACAGGATACCATCTCCGTAACGTTCTCTTAAAGAATCTAAACTCAAATCTTTCTTTTCCAAACTAGGTTTTTGGTTTTGGGTATTATGGATGGTTATATTTATATTGTTTGGGTTTCCAGTTTGACCCCCCTCGGGGCTACCCGCCAACACCCCTGGGGCCGATCCCAGTCCACCTCCGGGGTTTCCAAAAATAACCCCCTGGGGTGGAATTCTGGAACCGGGGTAATTGAAGCAAAAATAATAAGTGGAGTTCTTATGCCCGGTCCCAGGAACAAATTGAAGAAGGCCTGCTCTTACTAGGTCTTTTTTTCCTTCGTTGATTGATTTTTTAGTTTTTAAGCCGGTGAGCCGGATCAAGCTTTCGTTACTAGGCCAGACTGGCTTAAAAGTCTGGTCACTAAATTTAAGCAGGACGAGATAAAGAGTCTTTGCGGCTGGGGATAAAGTGGCCCAAACCCCGGAATCGATGATGTCCGAGAGGAATTTTATATATGGAAAATGCTCGCCCATACCTTGGATCCTCTTTTGCCCCCGGGGGCAAAAAAATTAATTTTAAGCAAAAAGGTTCGAAGGTAGTTGACATTTATCCGACATAAGGTTACTTATGTCTCATCCAACAACATTCCTTCGGGAAGGTCCGGCCCCTGGGCAAACCAGGGGAGTTTTTTTATCTCAGACCGACGGCAATGTTTCTTCCTTCTCTCTTCCGGGTTGGGAGAAAGTACTACATTTCCGTTTAGAATATTATGTCACATATTGGGGCTTTTTTCTGCTCCGTCAACTCATTCCCGATTTTTTCAGCCCAAGTCCAATAAAATCTTTTGCTAAGTACATGTTTGTACTATTTTATTTCGTTTAACAATAAATGTTATCCGATTTTGTTTTTGGGTTTAGGAGTTTATTTCCCGAATTTTTTAGAAATTTCTTTCTTAACGAATTTATGGAGTTCTGAAAGAAAATTTTCATCTTCGGTAGAAATGATGACGCTTGTACCTTTTTTTACGATCTTATAAGGGTAGGGAGAAGCTACAGATTTTTCGGATCCAATTTTAGTTCCGATCTGCCCTGGGGAAAATAATCCTCCTTCTTCCGCTCTGTTGAAAGTTTTTGCGTCTTTTACTGTTTTTAATTCGCCTGAATTGAATTTTTCTAGAAAATCTTTTAGGGTACCTTTTTTGGCAGCGGAGGCCGCTTGTACTAAAAGGTTTTTGGATTCTATTCCTGCGTCTTTACAAACCTTCAGGTCTTCTTTGGAAAGAGAGGAAATTCCTAAAAGTTCAGTCATATAACTTCTACTTTTTCCGAATAGGTTTCCTAGTTCCAGGTCAGTATAAGAGAAAGAAGTTTTGAGATGGGTCATTGCCTCTATCTCTTCATAAGGAGATAAATTTTCTCTTTGAAGGTTTTCTATAATTGCTAGGCGGAAAGTTTCCTTTGCGTCCTTGTCTAAAATTTTACATTCTACTTCCGGCCATTTGAGAAGGCTAGCCGCATGGAATCTTCTCTCTCCGGCGATGATGGTGTAAAATTCCTCATCCGCTTTTTTGGTGACTAGGATAGGCTGGAGAAGTCCGTCCTTGTCCAAACTCTGGGCAAGTTCTTCTACACCTTTTTTTCTCTCTTGTCTTGGCTGGCTTTCGGAAGGACGGATCTTGTCCAGGCGGATCTTGCGGATCGTGCCTTCTAATTTTTCCGCCTGGAAAACATCTGCGAGAGAGCCTAGTCTTTTACTTTTTGAGCTCATTCAAAAATTCCTCAATAAAGCCTTCGTATTCCTGAGCCTGGCGGCTGGATTTATTGTACTCATAGACTGATTTTCTTGCCAGGTGAGATTCTCCCACTGCCACACCGTCCGAGATACTATTATCAAAAATTCTGAAATATTTCGTAAGGACCGGAATGATCGTTTTAGTAAGAAGTGTTTGAGGTTTGAGTTGGGTGACCAGTGCTCCCATAATTTCCAGGCTAGGGTTGATCCTTTTTTTAATGCTAGTAATTGTTTGTTGGAGTCCCAAAATTCCATCCACGGAAAACTTTTCCGCCTGGAGAGGAATGATCACATAGTTGGAAGCAACAAGTGCGTTGATGGTAAAAATAGAAAGGCTAGGCGGGCAATCGATCACGCAAAAATCCATTTCCTTTTCGAGGTCAGCAAGAGCGTCTCTCAAAATATAAGGCGCGTCTACGATGGCTGCAATTGTTTCCGCTTCCGCAAGGGTCAGGCGAGAAGGAGCGATGTTCAAATTTTCCACTTCTGTCTTCACCATAACTTCTCTAATCTTCGCTTTGGATTGGAAAATATTATGCATGGATTTTTCTAACCCTTCCGGATTTAGGAAAATCCCTGTAGAATTTGCCTGAGGATCTATGTCGATCAGCAGAGTTTTTTTACCTCTTCTGGCGAGACCCCAGGCTAAATTCAGGGAGGTAGTGGTTTTACCTTCTCCTCCCTTTTGGTTTGCGATAGATACTACAATCATTCTGTTCCCTTGTATCTCAATTGTCGGATGTCCGACATCCCGTCCTTATATCTACCTTCAGAAATCGAGAGAATAAAGAGAGGAATTTAAACAAAAATAAAAATTAAAAAGTCAACTTCGGGACCGAAGCCAACACTATATTTCCATGTAAGAAGAAGGGGAGGAGCATTCAAACTAATTCTTAAAATTTCTAAAAATTGCAGAAAAATCAGACCCAAATGTCGGACGTCCGACATTCGAAAGAAAGTACGGGTACATGGTTGACACCATGCTTAATTTTAAACATTTTCCCTTCTATGCTATCCGCTCCGGAAGAATTTATATGGGGGAATCCAAATCCTAAAGAACTTAGGATATTGCTGCCTCTTGCATTTCCGGAATGTTTAAGATTAATCGATGGCCTGGCTGGACTCGCCACTTTGGTCTCCGAATCGGATCCTTCTTCCTTGGAGGAGGCGGGTTCCTGGGGATATGGGGAAGATGGATTCTTCTATCCTTTCCTAACCAAGGGTTCTCAGATCAGAAGCCGTTTAGAAGGAAGCAAATCTCCATTCTTCTTGTCCAGATCGGAAGAAGTGGAACTGTTCCGAGACGATTCCCTGGGATGTTTATTGTCCCCGGTTTTGTTAGATGGAAGAATGTTCGGATTTTTCCTGATAGAGCTTCCAAACCGGGCGGAAGAAAAACAAATTTTACTCTTACATTTACTCTGCCAGAAGGTGGCCCGGCTTTTGAAAAAAGAATCGGAACCTTCTACCGTTTATAAACTTTCCGAGGACACAAATTCAGATCCATTGGGGGAGCTGATTTTCAGATTGGGGAATGGCAAAAATTCCCAGCTAGAAAAATTCAAAGAATCCGGGAGCATTTGTATTTCCGGTCCTGCGTCTTCCGGAAAAAAAACTCTAGCAAAATGGATCCAAAAAAGGGAGTTTCCAGGCAGGCCGATTTTGACTGTTTCCATCCTCCCGGAACAGGCATCCAAATTAGAAAAAGCACTGGTCGATTGGGAAAAAATGGCCGAGTCTGGGACTTTAATTTTAGAAAATTCGCAGAACTATTCTTTGGCCCAACAAAGGATCTTGTTCGAATATTCTCAGAGAAAGTCGGGAAAATCCCGTCTCATTTTTTTAGAAAACCCAGGCAAAAAATCAACGGAAGAGTTTTTATATTTTCGTTCTCTTTTAGCCGAAAATAAGTTAGAATTACCTGCCTGGAAAGACTGGGCGAAATCGGATAAAATTGCGGTAGTCCGGCCGATTTTCAGGGAGGTCTGCGAGCTGCATGGCCGTCCTGATTTGGCACTTTCCGAGGACGCGATTGAATCTTTGGTAGGAGGGAGTTCCTGCCAAAATTTAGAAGATCTTCGGAATGCGATTGAAGAGGCAGTTTTAAATTCCGGCTCGGGAGAGATCCGAAATTCGGACCTTAAAAAAGAAGGTTCAAAAGGGATTTCTCTTCCGGATCCGGAGGATCTGGATTTGCGAAAAGCTGTGGAAGCCGTGGAGCGCCAAAAAATTCTTTTGGCGGATAAATTGTTCGGCGGCAACCAAATACGAATGGCAAAGGCCTTGGGAATTTCCAGGGGATCCTTGCAGTATAAATTAAAAAACCTAGGTTTGGGTTAAAATTTTGGAATTAGATTCCTTATACGAAGAAAGAAAAACTCCGGCCGGATATTTGGTAAAAGTCCGCCTGGGAAAAATGACATACGTAGTTTTTACCTCCAAGGGACCGGAGGTTCCAAAAGGAGCCAGAAACCAATCCATCGTGGTTCCGGTTCCGCGGATCGCATTTTTAGGAGAGGATTTTGACCTCTCCCATTTTAGGTTAGGGGAGCTGAGTTTCGTAAACGTAAAGCAGGGAAAACTTGTGATCCCATATCAGCATTCCACTTCCGGAAATGAAGTCCGGACCATCTTCCTAAACAGCGGAAGTGAATGTGATATTTTGCCGGTAATCATCTACCATTATGAGCGAGTGGATAGCCTGCTCAGAGCCAGGGAAGAAGGAGTGGAGATGCACCATCTGGTCTTGGACGAGGAGTTCCCGCGCCAGGAATTAGTGGCCCTGAAAATCAGGTTCCCTTCCTTAAACATGCTCATCATCAAAAGAAAGGTAGCTCAAAAAATCGGGGCAGTGGGGGAAAAACCGTCCCCTGGAAAAGAGGAACTAGAAAAAAGCCTCCGGGAAGAATCCAGCATCGTGGACTTTAATAAGGTCCGAGCTACTGATTTATTGGAGAAGGGTAACCTGAATATGCACTCCAAAAATCCGGTCTTCCTTGCTAGGATCCATCTTCGAAAAATGGAGCTGGAAAAGGTAAAACAGCTTCTTTTAGAATTCACTCTGAAGTCGGAAGAGGTCGCGTTCATCCGGACCTTCTTAGATGTGATGATCCGAAACGATGATAATAAAGAAGAGCTGAAAGGATGGGCTCCTAAATTAAGAAATTTGGATGAAGGTTTCAGGCTCGCCGGCTTAATTTTAGAAACCAAAGAAAAAGAATTCGAAGCGGAACTAGACAAAGGTTTCTCCAAAGATATCGCGAGCATGGTCTATGCACTTTTGGAAAAAGAACAAGACAGAGCAGAGAATAAAGAGCAGGAAATTGTGCTCTGGGAATGGAAGCTCCGAGCCAAGAGACTATTCCGAAAGACCGCCTAAATTCCTAGAAAAACGGTAAAAAAAGCTTCCATTTCCCCCAAAAATGGTTAAAAATGGGCTATACTGCCATGTTTTTTCGAATGAGACATAATTTTTTGGCACAGTTTTTGCTTATTGTCGCTCTGGCTTTGGGCTCTAACTCTGCCTTCGCAGAAGAGGTTTCCGATATGGGACCTTCTTCTCAAAATATGTCCGAGGCAGAAGAATCTATTTCGGAAGAACTAAAATTTATCTACCAAGAAGAAGTGGATCAAATTCTCTCCGAAGGAATTTCTTATTCGGAAGAAGAAAGATTATCCGACTTTCCGGATCTAGATTTTCTTTTAGCTGATGATGGTGTTCCTACCAGAGTCGCAAAAGTTTCTGCAGATCAAAAAGTAGAGAAGGGGAAAGGTCCTAACTCGGAACTTGGGATCCAGAATCGGAAATCAACCTCCGAAATTTTTTCGGTCTCTTCGGATCTTTCTAAAAACTGCCTGCTTGGTCTGAGTGTTTTATTGCCGAACTTGAAAGTCGGATACGGAGTTGGTCAGGAGTTCCTACCAAGGGCTCAGATCCAAGAGCGAACTCGAAGCCAAGAGGCAGCTTCAGTCGGAGGGGATCCTTATGCGGACTCTCTGTCCCTATGTGCGAATGTATTTTCTCTATATTTAGGTGGGGAAGGCTCCGCTGCTGAGCCAGTCTGTTCTGCTGAAAATCAGCAAAATTCTCTCTTAGGGCCTGGAGTTCCTACCATGAGTGGATGGGTTTTAGGGAAAACCACGGAGAATGCGCTTGGAAGCGGATTGGGCTCGGAATTCGATCAAATACAGGGCATTGTTCTGGTTTCTGAGAAATTCTCCCAAAACCGGACCTTCTCCTATGCGAATCTAAGCCAATGGGTAGAAGGAGGGCAGTCCCCACCGGTTCGTGCCGCTGGACAGAAAGTCGCGGGAGAATTCTCTGCAGAGAGATCGGAATCCCGAACCCTGAATCAAGAACTGAAATCATCACTCGAAAAGGTGTTATCTAAGGCCGGACAAGACTCGTATAAATTTTCTTCTGGTCGTCCGACCCCAGAAATTCTAACTTAACAAATATGGCCGTGAAGATCAAACGAACCTCTTTTCAGAGGCTTCTGAATGCGATGAAGAAAGTCACTAGCGAGGTGAACGATCACGAAATTCTTCGCAGATTAGAAACTCTCATGGTCACTAGCAAAGAAGATCTGAACCAAACTGTGGTCCGCTCTCTTTTAGAAAATCCTTTAGACTTCGATCCCAAATCTGTGCCTGAACCTTACGCACAGTACGTTAGACATTTCGTATATATGGTGAAACGAAATAAGAAAATGGGATTGGATGTGAACTTCGATGCAAGCGCTATCGAATCAAAAAAAGATAAGAAGAAGTTAGCTGCCCCTAAAAAATCCGCTCCGGCCAAAAAACAAGCCCCCGCTCGCAAAAGAGCCTAAAATCTGAAAACTTCCCTGTGCTGCGCACAGGGCCAAAATCTACTTTCCGCAAAAGGGCAATATCTGTCATTAAATGCCGGTCTATGGGCGAATGTTCGCATAAATGGGCAATTCTTGCCCAAAAATCGACTTTAGGCGCCTATAATCTGGCGTTTGCATAAGTGCCTAATCATAAGCAGTGAAATTAGGTATTTGCCAATTGAAATATGATGAGCTGGAGAAGGGGGGCATAGGCGAACTGGCGCAAAACGATAAGGAATATTGCCCTTGGAGAGGTGCTATATTTCCTTGCAGGAATGGCTTTGGAGATGTCGGATAATCGGCGGTTTGTAAGCTCATGGGCGTAAATTCGCCTATCCTGCCGCTACTTGGCGCTGCCCAAAAATGAGCGTTTAATTCTGTGACTTATGGGCGGTTGATTGTGAGTGGGGGCGGGAATTGAGATGGAACAGCTAAAAAATCGTCAAATCACCCTTAGGAATAACCGTAAGACAGTGGGGAATTTCCGCGTTTTCGCCTCAATATTCGCTTACAAGTTTAGTTTGGTAGATTTCAGGCCTTTTTGATCAAGAAAGCCTTGTCCTATTCTGACCAAACTGTCCATCCCTGGGCGGCAATAAGGGAGTTCCTGCCATTCTTCGCTTTATATCAACTGCGCTGGAAAGCGGGCTTAACGACTCTCCTTGTGGCACTATAAATAGATAGAATCCTCCTTTTTACTGACATAAAGTCATGTGTATCAAATTTACACCCCCATGAGGTTTTGGCAGGCCCGTATTGCTTTCTTCTTGCGGAAGGAGGAAGGTTCATAGATCCTCTTCCAATGGCCGAAGTAATCAAATTAAGGGTAAAATGCCATGCCTGCTCAAATTTAATCGAAGGTTCCGCTAAATATGGCGGAGGGCATTACGTTCCAGAAGGCGTAAACTTCGAATTTGTAGCTATTGGGAAAGTGGAGACTCCAAAGGGAAAGAGAGTGAAGGCGGAAATTACTGCGGATTGCCCGAACTGCGGAGTTCGGTGTAAATGGACAATATGATTCGCTTTTTATTAGTCTTATTAATGATTAAAAATAATCTAAATTATGATTATAATTGATCTTTCTTTTCTATTTTTAACTAATGCTTAAATTTAAGTAATGAATTTTGCCACTCCTCTTTTTTTATTCTTCTTTTTGCTTATATTTGGGCTAAGATGGATTCTTCCTAGACTGAAATTTCTTCCAGAATGGGCTCCCAAACCATTTTTATTGGCGGGAAGCTATTTCTTTTATATGGCTTGGAATCCTAAGTTTGGGCTTCTTCTTTTTGGGACTACTATCCTGGATTATTGGATCGGTAGAAAGATGGATCAAAAGGAAGGAAGGTCTCGTGCAATCTTACTTTCTATTTCATTGGTTTTAAATCTAAGCGTTTTAGCGTTTTTTAAATATTTCATTTTCTTTATGCAGTCCGGAAATGCCGTTTTTTCGGCATTTGGGCTAAATTTAAGTCTTCCTGTATGGCGCATTGTGCTTCCTGTAGGGATCTCTTTTTACACTTTTCAGTCCCTAAGTTACACGATTGATGTGTTTCGAAGGGAAATTTTGCCTGAGAAAAATTTTTGGAACTACGCGCTCTTTCTATCCTTTTTCCCTCAGTTGGTTGCGGGACCTATCGTTCCGGCGAAGACCTTTTTACCTCAACTTAAGACTTGGGTAACATGGAAGGAACTCCCTCTTAGAGAAGGTCTCGTTTTAGTTTTGATCGGCGTATGGAAGAAGGTGGTGATTGCGGATCAACTTTCCATTTTGCCGGATTCTTTTTATCGTTCTCCTTTGGAATTTTCGAGTGCCTATGCCTGGGCAGCGGTTTTTGCGTATTCTCTTCAGATCTATTGTGATTTTAGCGGATATACCGATATTGCTTTGGGTTCCGCTCTTCTTCTCGGTTTTAGGCTGACTGAAAATTTTAGGATGCCTTATCTTGCTTCCGGGTTTTCCGATTTTTGGAGAAGATGGCATATCTCTCTTTCTTCTTGGCTTCGGAACTATTTATACATTCCTTTGGGCGGGAATCGTAAATCCGAGCCGAGGACTTATATTAATCTATTCTTAACCATGCTTTTGGGCGGTTTATGGCATGGTGCCAGTTGGAATTTTGTGGTTTGGGGTGGATTTCACGGTATTTTCTTAGGTCTGGAAAGATTGGGGAAAAAATTTTGGCCCGGTTCCTTCTCCCCTGAAAACAAATCCGGGATTTTAGGAAGATTCTCTTATAGGATTTTTGTGATCTTAGCTGTGGTTCTTTGTTGGGTGTTTTTCAGATCTCCGAATTGGAAGACCACAGGGATCGTTTTCGAAAAACTTTTCGGGTTTTCGAGCGGCGCGGATCCGGCACTTTCTTCTTTGCGTATTTTGTTTATCGCATTCTTTTTATTTTTTGCAGCGACCTGGATCGGAAATCGTGACGAGAAATACGGAAGCTTTCGCAAATTTTATGAAGGTTTACATCCGGTTCTTTTTGGGATACTGGTGGGAGTTGGACTTTTATTGGGAGCCGTATTCTCTTCCGAGTCACAACCGTTTATTTATTTTGTTTTTTGAACCGGTCTCTGCAGATAATCTCTGATCTTCTCTGTTTCTTCGTAGATCCAAATTTTTCCGTTTCCGGATCCACAATTTAAAACTCGAGTAGGTTCTCCATAGAATGATTTGATCCTGGATTCTCCGAGCCCTTCCGGCAATATTGCGATCGGACCTTCCGGTGGGAATAGGAACCATTCTTTATTGGAAACCGAATATGATCCTTCTAATGTGCTAAAATCTATCGGATAAGCGAGGACTCTTTTTTCGGAGTATGTGAGGATTCGTCTGGCTTTTCGAGGTTCTGAAAGTATGAATACGAATGGATCTTTTTCTTTCCATTCATCTACACAGATGGTTTCAGGCGGTCGGATGGATTCCCATGGATCTCTGAATTGTCCGGCTCCTTCTCCAACTACCGCAAATATCCCAAGTCCGAATATCAGTCCTAAAAATGCGAAATTTCTGGAATGGCTTAGATAGTTTTGGTTTTTGACAGAAGGTAAAATCCCGAATAATACAGGGACCATTACGATTGCAGGGAGGCTGTATTTTAATGAATTTTGGCCGGAATACAGCCCGAGTAAGGGCGGTAAAATACAAAGACTTAGCTGGAAATATCCTAAAAATCCGTAACTATGCCCGGATTCTTTTCCTTTTCTTAAACATAAAATTCCGCCCAGGATCGCAAATGCGAGAAAGATCCCTGGAAGTTTTAGGCTCAGTACTGTGGTGAATAAATCGCTCCACCAATGTGAGATCGATTCGAGCGTGGAGAGTTTATTGGGTGAATTGATCGCTAAAAATATTTTTATGAATGAATGAAGTCCCAGCCCGATTAAGCCTGTGGCAAAAAATCGGATGGAGATTAGAGGGAAAGAAACTCCCCAACGACCGTACCTTCTTGCCCAAGCAAGTAAAGTGGGCAGATATAATTCTAAAATTAAGATCCTATCTGAAACTGTGAGCAGGGAAAGCAGAGGGAAGATGGAATATTTTGGGACCTTCTCCCTTTTTAAATAAGGCCAGATCCAGAGACTTGTGAGAAACGCGCTTATATGTACGGATGGAAAATATAAAAAGTACAATAACGGAAATTTTTCAGCGATCAGAAATAGGAAAGATAATGTGAGTAAGCTGAATACGTAACTTTGGAGCCTTGGCATTTTTGGCTCCATTGCACGGATGAATTTTCCTAAAAGATATGCGAGTAATGTGGTTTGGAAGATCGCGTAGAGTGTTAATGTCCTAAAAACATTCTCGGTGATATATCCGAATATAAAAACGATCGGCAGGTCCGGAAAAAAATAAGGTGTGGGAGCGAATGACCAGGCCCTTAAGGAACCTCCGTCCCGGAGCACGTCGATCAACACGGAAGGAAGATATAGGGCTTCCATGTTCCAGAAAATTTCTTTAGGCGCAGTAAATAGGGAGAATATAAGTGAGGCCAGGAAAATAATTATAGAAGTCCAGAGCCAAACCACTTGGGAATCCTGGCTAATGCCTCATCCTAGGTAAAGTAGAAAACGAAACAATTTCTGGACAAAGAGGCAATTACTTTCAGTTTATGTAGTGTGTCCCGTTCCAAGTTAACTATCTTATTTTCCGTTATTATCTCGGTTATTTTTTTGGATTTCTTCTTGTTCCGATACTCGTTTTGGCTCTTGCCTAACGAATCTTCCTGGGGAGCGGACTATTTTTATAATTTTTTACACGAGTATAAAACTTTCGAAAAAATTTCGAAGCAGAAATTCCGCGTTTTAGTAATAGGTTCCAGCGTTACGGGTTATTCTATTAACCCTAAAGACTTAGAGAAGGAACTTCGTAAGGTCACCGAGAAAGATCTAGATATAATTTTTTTGTCTTATGCGGGTATGCCTCCCTTGGATGCGTACTTGATGAAGGATCAATTCCTTAGTTTATCTCCGGATCTCATTGTGTATCCTGTGAACTTTGTGGATTGGAGATTGTATAGGGCCTATGTTTTAGATCCTAAGAACGGTAAGAACGAAACCGCAGAAGAATCCAAACTCATTCTGGATGCTCTGGACTTTTATGATGCTCCCCAGTCCAAGATCATTTTTCCTTTGGAAACTCTCTTGGAATTTTGGGATTTAATAGGATTGGAGAAGGGCGCGGAATATTTGGCTGCTTCTATCTTTGGTTCTTATCGTTATAAGGAAATTTATTGGAAAATTTCTTCTTCTCTTTATGAACATCGATTTGGTAGGAACACCAGCTTCAGAGAATATAACGGTGTGGACATTCCGGAGAAGGTGACTTTCAGAGGCTGGACTGGAAAAGTTTTTTCTTTCCGACCTAAACCTTATATGGCCCGAAAAGGTTTTTATATCCAGGTAGTGGAAGAAGTTCTGAAGGATGGGAAGTTAACCCTGGACTTGGAAAATTCTTCTCATACTATTAAGCAGACATTTGAGTTCAAGAGTCCCGGTTGGAAAAAAATTCTTTTAGATCCTAGGTTTTTGGAACAAGGGGAGAAGGATTACTGGATCCGGGCAGAAGTTTCCAATACTTGGATCCCTTATTTTGCGGGACCGGAGCATAAGGATTGGGCTCGAGATATTCTTGGGGTTAGACTACAGCAGATTTTCGGAAAAGAAGACGATCTTTCTCTTTTGGACAGAAGGCCGGTGAGAGAAGAAAGGACGGAAGACCTACGCTTTCTAGGGATGTCCGATAAGGAATACGAGGAATATTTTTACTTTAGACTTCTTACAGACCTAAAAAAAAGACCAGGTTTACAGTACATTCAGGTATTAGCGGACTCTAAGAAGAAGATCGCAAAAGAAAAGTTCCGGCCCATTCTTCATTTTCGTTATATGAAGAAGTTACTTTCTTTTTTTAAAGAGAAGGATTTACCATTCCTCTTAATAAACAATCCTGAAAACCCGGTCAGTCTTTCCTGGTACGGGGATTCTGAATGGTATAAAGAGCATTTGTCTTATCTAAAAGAGATCAGCGGGGGCGGAGACAATTTTGTGGATCTAAGTAAAGCGCTGCCTTCGACTGATTTTTGGGACTTCCATCATCTTACGTATGGAGGGACTCAAAAGATGAATTCTAAGTATGCTTCTCTCATATCTAAATTTGTCGAATGACAGTCCATGGTCTTGGAAAAAAATAGAGAAAAACAATCAAATGCAGACTTTAAGTCTGAGAGCGGTAAATAAGTTCTATGAGCAAAATTAACGTAGCTGTTTTGGGAGCCACCGGCTCCGTCGGGCAAAGGTTTATCCAACTTTTGGAAAACCATCCTTATTTTCAGGTAACCCATCTGTGCGCATCCGAGAATAGCGCAGGCAAAACATATGCGGATATTATGAAGAAGCGTTGGAAGATCTCGGGAGATATTCCTAAATACGCTCGTGACATAATGATCACATTGCCGGATCCAAAAGTGACTCCTGGAGTTAAATTGGCTTTTTCCGGTTTGGACGCTTCTATCGCGGGAGAGGTGGAAACTTCCTTTGCCGAAGCCGGTATCCATATTATTTCCAATTCTAAAAATCATAGAATGGCGGAGAATGTTCCTCTTCTCTCTGCGGAAGTGAACGCGAACCATTTGGATGTGCTCTCCAGCCAAAAAACTCCGGGCAAGATCATCACTAACTCCAATTGTACGATCATGGGAGTGACCATTTCTCTTAAACCTCTGTACGAAAAGTTCGGTATAGAGTCCGTTATGTTATTCTCCATGCAGGCGATCTCCGGAGCAGGTTATCCGGGAGTTCCTACCATGGATATTTTGGGGAACGTAGTTCCTTTTATAGGCGGAGAAGAAGATAAGGCTGAGATCGAGCCTCTGAAATGTCTTGGAAAGACAGAAGGTGGAAAGATCGTAAATGCGGATTTTAAAATTTCCGCACATTGTAATCGGGTCCCGGTTTTCGACGGACATACGGTTTGTGTTTCCGTGAAATTCAAGAAGAAGCCAACCGAATCCGAAATTTTAGAAGCCTGGTCTTCATTTAAAGGCGAACCTCAAGAATTAAAGTTGCCTCTCGCTCCGGATTTTCCGATTCTTTATCGTCAAGAAGAAGACAGACCCCAGCCTCGTCTAGACCTGGAAACAGGTAGAGGAATGACTACCGTAGTGGGAAGACTCAGACCGGATCCGATTTTAGATTGGAAATATGTTGTCCTAAGTCATAATACGGTCCGTGGGGCTGCCGGTGCCGCGATTTTAAACGCGGAATTGATGTATCGGAAAAACCTACTCTAGTCGAAGAGGATGACTCATGCTGGATCCCCAATCTCCGGAACTCAAGGTAGCGGATTATAACTCGGCCTTACAGTTAACCCAAGCTTTAGAGGCCAGAGGGGATTTCCAGTATAAGGGAATTCATAAATTAGTACTGATCATCGGCGATTGGACTGAAAAGTTCGTTGCGAATAAAATTCTTCCCAGCACGGAACAGCTCTCAAGAGAGCTAACCTTGGATAAGGAAAGGGTAAGCGCCTATCTAAAAGAGATGAGCGCTCGCCATAATCCGCCCATCGTAAAAAAGATCTGTATGGTGGATTATAATCCTACCGGAGATTCTTCCGATGGAAGGATCGCTTCTTTTCTAAGATTGATCACTGTATTTGCCAGACCTTCTCAAACGGATGCGGGTTCTAGCCATAGATATGTGGACGGAGTGAACCAAACTTCTTTCAGTTCCATCCAAAGATGGGTAAAGGAGAAGAGGCAATTCCCCGGGAAAGAAGGTTTCCAGAAATGGATCTACGACTGCATTGATAATAATAAATTAAGTGAGACCTATGCTTCTTCTGAGATCGGGAATTTGTTCCAGGATAATTTTGATGTTACTCCTGTTTTAAAACAAACCACGATCAATATCCACTTAAAGCCTGTGCTCAAAAAGTTAGTGGATTCTAGAATTCTGTATTTTTATAGAAATGAGAATGCTCTCAGTCCTGGGAACCGTTCCGTTTTTTATTATAATGTCCAAGATGAGATCATTGCAAGACTGGATACTTATAAAAAATATCTGAATGAAAGAATTATTCCGGAACTGCAAAGAATAGGTGTACTTGGCAATTTTTCGGAACAAGATCTCCAAAATACCCGCTCTATTGCGGGACAGGTCCTTCCTTTTTTAAGTCCTGCATACGGTGACCAAAAAACTGCAGTTGAGGAACTTCTTGCTCTCATCCACTTCGAAGAAGAGGAGAAGGAGAAAAAGGAAAAAGAAGAGAAGAAGGCAAAACTTTCCGAGTTACTCGACTATATTAAATCCGCAAATCGTTTGGTGGATCTGAATTATCTTCGCTTCCGAGGAGAACCTATCGAAGAAGAAGTTAAAAATTTGATCGTCAATCATGATATGATCTTGAGCGCCGATTTCGCGGATAAGAAAGGCCTTTATGTTTTTGTTCTTCATAAGGATTGTATCAACGGCGCGGTAGAAACTGCAAAAAGGGTTTTTACAGCCACAGGAAACGATAGCGAAATACGTGTTTTAGCAAAAATGAATATCCGGGACATGATGGAGTCTCGGGAGGCGAGCTCTCAATTTGAAAAATTGGAATATTCTTCTCTTTTTAAATATCTTCCATTTATCACCAGATTTTTCAGATCTCTCTTCGGGAATAATGTAGTTCATAGATTCGAGGCGGAAGAGATCAGAGCCAGACTTGCTGCGGAGCAGAATAAAAAGGTTTTAGAAGCTCGTACAAAAGCGGCCCAGGAAGAAAAGGTAAAACTTGCAGAAAGAAGAGTAAAAGACAGAGAAGCTGTCGAGGCGACTGCAAAGGCAAGAGCTGCGGCAGCAGTTGCAAATTCAGAGTCGAATTCTCCTGCAAGAAGTTCCGGGCTCAGCTCGGAGCAAGAGGCTGAAATCAAACGAAATCTTTCTGCGGTTTTAGATGTGATAGACCATGCTTGGGGCCAGGATGAACTTCCGGATAGAGAATATCTCTTACAGGCTTTAGGCGGGGATATGGACGAAAATACTCTGATCAACTTCCTGAAAAAGAATGCAAAAAAGGAAATCCATTCCTTTATGGTTAGAAATCAGGAAGAGCAGTATTCTTTTCCGATCCTTATCTCTAGAAGGTTCTTGAAAAAGAACGGTAAGGCCTTGCTGGATAAGGCGAAGAGGATCGTAGATGAGCAGAAAAACGCGGGTATGCCTGAGCAGGAAAAGTTCGATTTTTATATTTCTTTCGAGGATTTTCTGAACAGAACCCTTCCTAAAATCTGAGCTCGGATCATTAGAGCAATTTTAATAAAACCGAATATACATGAAGAATGAATTAGTTAATTTCAGAAAAACTAAAATTATCTGCACGATCGGCCCTGCAACCGCCGACAAAAAAATGATCCAATCCCTTGCCGAAGCGGGGATGAATATCGCAAGATTGAACATGTCCCACGGGAATCACGATTTTCACAGATCCGTGATCCGAGCGATTAAGTCTTTGAACAAAGACGTATTAAAACATCCGATCGCAATTTTATTGGATACTCAAGGTCCTGAGATCCGCACTGGGGATCTGCAAGTAGATCATTTGGATCTGAAAGTGGGGGAATCTTTTACATTCCATATCATTCCTGGAGAAGAGTCCGAGGAACAATCCGTTTTCGTAAATTATCGAGATATCGTAAAAGATCTTAAGATTGGAGACAGGGTCACCGTAGACAACGGACTCATTAATCTTGTGGTAGAAGAGATCCAAGAAACTGCTTTGAAATGTAAGGTAGTCGACGGTGGTAAATTAGGTTCTCGTAAACATATCAATCTTCCAGGTATTCGCGTAAACTTACCTTCCATCACTCAGAAAGACCAAAAGGATATTCTTTTTGGTTTGGAAGAAGATGTGGATTTTATCGCGCTTTCATTCGTTCGTTCTGCGGAAGATATCCACCAACTTCGCAAGATCATAGAAGAAAATAACGGTCATACGGATATTATCGCTAAGATAGAAGACCAAGAAGCAGTGAAAAACATGGTAGAGATCGTGGAAGCTGCTGATGGTGTGATGGTAGCAAGAGGCGATCTTGGAGTAGAACTTCCGATCGAGGAACTTCCTCTGATCCAACGTGCTATTATCCGAGAATGTGCGATCAAAGGAAAACGAGTGATCGTCGCAACTCACCTTTTGGAATCCATGATCAATAATCCTTCTCCCACTCGAGCGGAAGTGACTGACGTTGCCAACGCGGTATTTGAAGAAGCGGATGCGATCATGTTATCCGGTGAAACCGCTGCCGGGAAATTCCCGGTTCGTTGTGTGGATATGCTTCACAAGATCTCGGAAAGAGTGGAGAAGGCGCCGGGGTTGGGCTATGTTTTGGAAAGAGTTCCTTCCAACAAGAAGGAAGAAATGGCCAGATCAGCGGCTATGCTCTCCGATTCTATCAAATCGCCCGCAATTATAGTGATTACCAGGAGAGGAACTACCGCCTTGAATGTGGCTTCCTTCCATCCTAGGTTCCCGCTCATCTATGCTTTTACAAATATGACCACGGTCAGACGTAAACTTTGGCTGACCCGAAGTGTAATTCCTTATCGGATCGATTTTTCCAGTGACCCTGAGAAGACGATTAAGCTTGCAATCGAGACTTTGAAGTCAAGCGGTCGAGTGAAGGACGGGGATCAGGTGGTGATTTTATCGGATATTATTGCAGGTGCGGATCGGGTAGAGACGATTCAGATCCGGGAAGTGAAGTGAAGTGGTAGGAACTCCAGATTACTCTGAAGTGTCCTCAACCTCTTGGTTCAGCAATTTTAGGACCCAATCCTGAAGACCGAGGCTTTGGAAAGCCTCGATTATCATTCCTGTATAGCTAATCGAAGATTGTAATCTCTCGAAACTCAGTCGAACCTGCAGTTTTTTGATCTGTAGATAGAGTTGGAGTTCTTCCTTACTCATTTGGGAAGGGTCTTTCCAGGGGGTATAGTCTTCTCCGGAAAGAGGATTCAGGGAGAAGATTTGATTTTCTTTGTTTTTAGACTTACTCATTGGGCGGGAGTTCCTTCCACTCTTATGCTTTAAGTTTTCGAATAAGAGCGAAAACACCTAACAAGGAAATAAAAAGGCAAAGGCCTCCAGTTCCCAAGGCCGCAGGTAACGGATCTCCTCCAAATTGCCTTTGTAAATAGAGGAAAAAGGCGGCCAGAAAGAATATTACACTTAAACTAATGAAGAAAAGAGCGATCCGGAAGAAAATATAGGCTTGGATGCCTATTATAATCTTCTCAGTTGCGATTTTTTTTGCGTAAAGAAGAAGAGTTTCGAAATATTCTGCGATTGAATTGATAAAAGCGAGCAGGTGTTCCTTCAGTTCGAAACTTGAAAATGAAGTTCCATCCTGCTTTTCGGTATTTTCGTGAGGAATTTCTTCTGAATCCGTTCTTTTAGCGGCCAATGGATGTTCCGTATTATTTTCTTCGACCGATAAGCATACCGATCATTACACCTATCCCGACTCCAACTCCTAGTCCGATCAAAGTTGCTTTCTGAGGATTTTCTTTGATATAAGTTCCAGTTTGATCGATGATCTGTTTAGCCTTCTCGCTGGTCTCGCCAGTAACTTGTTTTAATTTTTCTTTTAGATCAGATACGTGTTCCAAGTATTCCTCCCGGGCCTTACCTGTAATTTTTTTGGCCTTATCTTTTAAAATTTGGAGTTCTTCGCTTAGATCATCACCTTTAGACATAAGAACGCCCTCCAGATACTTTTATGTTAATATAGCTAATCAATTTCAAGAATTTTACATCTTGAAATCATTCAATCGCAAAAATTAAGGACTTTAAATTTGACAGTAGGGATAAATAAGTCGATATATTAGGTCTAACCGACAAACGGATAGAAATTGAAGCGAAAACCATTCCGGTCAATACAAGGTAAAAAGGGGATGGCACATGAATTTATTATCTAAAATAGCTAAGATAAGAAGAACTCAAAGACAAAGAATATACAATAGAGCATATCGCCAAGCTCTGAAGCATTTGAAGCGAGAGTTCAAGGCGGAAGCGGATCGTCACGCTCAAGCAGAGAAAGAATTAGAGAAATATTATCGTAAAGATGTGGATAGCGAGGCAAAAAAGACCCGCAAGAAAATCCAAGAGTTAGAGAACTACAAACTTCTTCTTGAAAGAAAGGAAATGGAGATAGAATCTAAACTAGCTTTTCTAAACGATCAATTGCACAAGATCGAAGAGCTAAAAGCAAGAATGGATGGGGCCGTCAACTTAATGGCGCGTGCAGGATCTCTTTCAAATGGTGCAATCGATGATGCGGAAAAGATCAAGCAAGCCTTGAAAAAAGTGCTCTGATTCTAAGTTTTTATGGGCAATTCTCCGGTTCTCCTTTCAATCGAGCAAATTAGGAAGGAACTCCCGACCACTTGGGAAGTAATAACTGCGGACGCAGTGCCAAAAATTGTTAGAGTATATAAATTATCTCAATACCTAGATGGAATTAAAGTCATAACGGCACTTGCAAATATAGCCAATGACATGGATCACCATCCAGAAATCCTTCTTTCGTATAGTTCTGTTAGAGTGGAACTATATACCCATAGTTTAAATGGATTGTCTAGCTTTGATTTGCAATTTGCTATCTCCGCCGAAAATCTCTTAGGTAATCTTTAATTTATTAGTAATGATTTGAGTCTTTAAGCGATTTTTGGCCCGGGAGGATCTTTTCTTTTTACTCTAAAGTCAGATTTAGCTATTTGATATTCTAAGATCCATAGTTCTCGAAAAAAGATCTTTGAATCAAAGTTTGCATGTATCGATGCTTTTACTTGCCAGATTATTTTTTCTGAATTTGAGAAGCCTTTGGATTTATATTCTTCCAAAAGTAGCACGAATAAATAGCACATTGAAACTCCATGACTAATAGCGAGGCTTCTAAGTTGAGTCCAGTCCTCTGATCTTGGCCTGAAGTTAAACTTTATATATCTATTCTCTTTCGATCTTCCTCGAATGTTTTGATATTTAGTATAGATGGATTCAGAATTAAGACGTTTGTTCAAATGAAAACTTCTTCGCTGGCTTGAAAGTGTCTTTTTTAGTAAATAGTTAATGCCTCGTTTCCGAACATATTTTGCGAGATGTGGTGGAATCAGCAGCGTAGAGACATTACGTTTCTTTTTAATTATATTTCCTAAAGTTATGTTTTGGGAGAAGGAACGGTGAAAGGTGGGTTTTATTTTTTCCATAGAAGAGGCGGGTCTCGGAATGGAAAAAGAGAGCGAACTTTTTGCGGAAATTGTGAATTATATTAACAACGGACTTATTTTGGGAAGGAACTCCTCAAAAATCCGTCCTTAAAATAGTTTAAGAACGGATTCTCAATAATCTGATGACGAAAAACCTAATCTATAATTACGATTCCCTCATAGTTATCAGTAAATCTATAACCAATTCCCCAGATTGTTTCAATCCATTCAGGCTGAGCGGAATTCTTTTCCAGTTTTGAACGAATTCTCTTGATATGAGAGTCAATCATTCTCTCAAATCCGTCCCATTCCATTCCCCAAACTGCTTCTAAGATCATTTCTCTTGAGAACACTTTGCCGGGAGAAGTTGCCATAAGCTGTAAAATATCAAATTCTTTTCGGGAGATGTTGATCACCTGATCTTTCAAAGTAACCCTGCGTCGAACTGGATCGATTTTCAAAGATCCTCTAATAATTTCTCCGCCACTTCCTATGTTCGGCTTAATTCCCGCTTTTTTATCCCATCTGCGGAAGAATACATCCACTCTGGTTTTTAATTCTCTTACGGAGAAAGGTTTTGTGATATAATCATCTGCGCCTAACTCGAGTCCCATGATTCGATCTATTTCTTCATTTCGAGCAGTTACTATAAAAATAGGTGTATTCTCATCAGATCTTCGGACTGTTCGACATACGTCCATTCCGTCAATATCAGGTAAGGAAAGATCTAAAATTAAGAGGTCGGGGTGGTTTGCCTTATAGTATTTAAGGCCCTCTTCGCCAGAAGTTTGAATTGTAGTTCGGTAATGAGCTGAATCCAACGACTTTCGTATTAAATTCCCGATGTCCGGATCATCTTCAATTACCAGAATATTCTTCATAAGTGCCTCAGGTGTATTGGATGTTAAATTTAACCTCATTACAACATATTATTCCCACCAAAAATGTAACATAGCAAAAAATGGGATTTTAAATGTATTGATTGGAAAACAAAAAATCGAAAAATGCTATATGTTTGGCGTTTTTGAAGGGTTTGCTGTTTATCTTTAATGGCATTTCCAGAGAATTCTTATTTCTTAATGTGAAAAATCTGAATTTGGGCAATTTATGAAATACAGTAATCCTTCCTTCCCTCGGAGTTGGGCTCTTATTGCAGTTTCGGAGCCTGGATTGGATGTTCACGAGGTAACTAGGACCCTTGGAATCCGACCTGACTTATCGGTGAATAAAGGAGTTCCTGCCATCTCCGGAAAATCGGTTACTTCTTCCTTATGGCAGATTCACTCGAAAAGAGACGCAAGTGCCCCCTTAGAAGATCATATCCAAGAATTATTGGAAAAAATAGCCCCTCGTCGCAAAGAATTCCAAAGTTTTTGCGAAAAACATAATGTCGTACTTTATTGCTCTGTTGAATTCAATAATGGTAATTTAGAAGAAACAGCGCTAAGCGCTCGCACTCTTTTGTTGCTCGGAAATCTTGGATTAAAATTATCCTTCCACGCGTGGAATGTTCCGGAAAGAAGGAGAAGGTCAGAGGATCAGGATTAATTCTTCTAAAGAAAAGGTTTTAATGTATTTTCGGATCGGAGGTCTCGGTTTGGAAAGAATTAACACTCGATTCTTTTCTCGCAGATCCAAGGCATATTTGATCAGTTTCTCTATTACTGGGAATGGCAAAGTCTCGAATTTTGATATTTCCAATTTTACGTGCCGATTTGTTTCATAAAAGGCCATCGCTAAAACTGAATTTAATTCTCCCAAGACCTGATCATTCACTTCCGAAAGAAGAGGTTCAATCTCTACGGCCTTGGACTTTTTTCTTATTTCAAAGTAACTGTATTTTCGGCTATACTCCACAGTAGTTTCCCTTTCTAAAGGATTAGTTTGCCATTTTGAGCGTTCATATTCAAAGATGAAGTTGAATAACTTAGAAATATTGTCATTTCGATCCAGATTTTTGCATGCTACGAGAACTTTTTTTCATGAAAAAGGATTCCTCGAGATTGATACTCCATCGTTGAAAAAAATCCCTGGGATGGAACCATATTTGGATCCATTTATGGTAGGATCTCCTTCGGGGGTAGAGAAAGGCTATTTGATTACTTCTCCGGAATATTCTCTTAAACAAGCACTATCTTTAGGAGCAGAAAAGGTATACGAGATTGCACATACCTTTCGCTCAGGGGAGAAAGGGAGTTCCTACCATACTGCAGAGTTCCTCATGCTGGAATTTTATCAAACTGGTGCCAATTTACACCAAGCAATGGACCTTCTCGAAGAATTGATTCGATGGGTTGCTAATAAGCTAAGCCTTCCTCTTCCGGAAAAACCATTCCAAAGAAAGTCAGTGAAGGAACTCCTTTCCAATTGGGCAGGCATAGATTGGGATAGAAACTCCTTAGAACGAAAAATAGCTGAATTATCCCTGACAAATCTCTCTTTTGATTCCATGGAATATGAAGACTGCTTCTTTTTAATATTCTTAAACTTACTAGAACCAAACTTCACTTCGGAATTTCAATTCATATATGACTATCCTCCAGAAATGGCTGCTCTTTCTCGAATCGAAAATGGAGTGGCGAAAAGGTTCGAATTATATTTCGGAAAAATAGAATTAGCTAACGCATTTTACGAACTTTTGGACCCGATAGAACAGAGATCTCGTTTTGAAAAAGAGCAAGTGTTGAGAAGAAAGTTGGGGAAGGAAGTCTTTCCAGTTCACGAGGAGTTCCTTCAGGCATTAGAAAGAGGCATTCCAGAATGTTCCGGAATTTCAATAGGATTGGATCGTCTTCTAATGGTACTTTTGGGAAGGAACTCCCTCTCAGAAGTTAGCCCGTATTGGCGAGAAATTTGAAAACGGCGTGATTTTATTCTCCTCTGACTTCATTTAGAATTAAGAAAGCATCATAGAAGGTTCGATAATGAATATAGGCCTCGCAAAACTTTAGTTGCACGGATCATCTATTAATTTAACTTAAGATTTGATTTGCCCTGAAAAGGGTTCTTCGATCGAAAAATCCTGGCCTTTAGTGCGGACGGAGAATATGACTAAGAAGCAGAATTATTACGTCACTATAAAAGGCAAAAAATATGATCGAGGCCTGATTGAGTTAGCGGAGAAGGCTACCTCAGGCAAAAAAGACGGCCGTATTTCAATTGCGGATGCAAAGAAACTTCTTAACGCCGTGAAGGATAATAATACCTATACGGACATCGAAAAGAAAACGATGGAATATGTTCGTGAGAATTTCCAATTTACTGCAAAAGCAGACGAGTGGTTTCGTACTGAAATTCGCAAATGGGCCGCTGAAAAATCTTCTCATACTCCAACCAAATCTTCTCCACAAGAGGAATACACTTCTCACGATGAAGCGATTAGTCTTATGAGTTCTCAACATTCTGAACCTTATAGAGGTTATATCCCGACTCCTTCTGCAGGCCAGACGAAAAAACAGAATAGCATTCCTGTTTTGGTCCTTTCTCTCATTATTCTTGGCGGCTTCGGAATTGGGATCTATTATGCATTCCGAAACGACGGAAAGAAGTCCGTTAGTCATGCAGAAGAAGTTAAAGAAAGTAAACCTAAGCAAGTGGTAGAGGAGAAAAAGGAAACTTCTGCCTCTTCGGAAAAGGGAAGTATTTTCGGCTTCTTCTCTCAGAAACATGAACCTGCGAATTTTTCCGGAAAAGACGCAGAGCTTGCTTCTAAAATCCAATCTTCTCCGATCCTTTTCGATAAGAATGATATAAAAATTCCTCAATCCCAAAGAAAGATCTTGGATTCTCTTACCTTTCTTCTCAGAAAGCATTCAGATGCAAAGGCAGTTCTTATTGGACATGCTTCTTCTGAAGGAACCGAAGAGGTGAATCAAAAAGTTTCCCAACTCAGAGTAGAGATGGTCAGAGATTATTTAATGGGGAATGGTTTGGAAACTTCTCGGTTCATTTTGGAAGCGAAAGGTTCTCAAGTAGTTTCTTCTTCCGAAGGAAAGGGACAAAGTCCGGAAAAAAATAGACGAGTGGATATCCAAATCGTCAAGTGAAAGGGGAGTTATCTCCCTTTTCTTTTCTCGTCTAGTTTCTGGTAGGAACTCCCGGCACTTCTCCACATTCTTTCGTCTAATCTAATAGTAAACGGATATTCCGTATTCTTAAAATTGTCCTTTTGGCGGAAAAATCCTATACAAGCACCCCGACCCTAAGAGACGATGAAACCATCATCGGAGATGACAATGGCATTTGATATAGATATGATTCGTGCCCGGTATGAAAAACTCGGGACCCTGGTTAAAAAAGCCAGAGAAGTGGTCGGCAGACCTCTCACTCTGACCGAAAAAATTCTTTATTCTCACCTTTGGGAAGGAACTCCTTCCTCCAATTTCGAAAGAGGAAAATCTTACGTTGATTTTGCCCCGGACCGCGTTGCAATGCAAGACGCAACCGCGCAGATGGCCTTATTACAATTCATGTCCGCAGGTAGAAGTAAGGTAGCAGTTCCTTCCACAGTACACTGCGATCACTTGATTACTGCAAAAACCGGTTCCTCTGCGGACTTAGCGACTGCCTCTACCGAAAACAAAGAAGTTTACGACTTTCTTTCTTCCGTTTCCAACAAATATGGGATCGGGTTCTGGAAACCAGGAGCTGGAATTATCCACCAAGTAGTATTAGAAAATTATGCATTCCCTGGAGGAATGATGATCGGAACGGATTCTCACACTGTGAACGCAGGTGGTTTGGGAATGGTTGCGATCGGAGTCGGTGGAGCGGACGCTTGTGATGTTATGGCCGGTCTTCCTTGGGAGCTTAAATGGCCGAAACTGATCGGAGTGAAGCTAACCGGGAAATTGAATGGTTGGACTTCTGCAAAAGACGTTATTTTAAAAGTAGCGGGAATTCTTACTGTAAAAGGTGGAACAGGTGCGATCGTAGAATACTTCGGTGAAGGATCTACTTCCCTTTCCTGTACCGGAAAAGGAACCATAGCCAATATGGGAGCCGAAATCGGAGCAACTACCTCTACTTTCTCCTATGACGAGTCTATGGAAAGATATCTTCGCTCTACGAATAGAGGTGATATCGCTGATTTAGCGAATGGGGTGAAGGAACACCTCACAGCAGACCCAGAAGTATACGCAAATCCTGACAAATTTTTCGACCAAGTTATCGAGATCAACCTTTCCGAGTTGGAACCTCACTTGAACGGACCTTTCACTCCTGACTTAGCGACTCCTATTTCTAAAATGAAAGAAGAAGCTAAGAAGAACGGATGGCCTACAAAAGTAGAAGTAGGTCTGATCGGTTCTTGCACAAACTCTTCTTATGAGGATATTGCACGTGCAGCTTCCCTTGCTAACCAAGCGGCGGAAAAATCTCTAAAGCCTAAGGCTGAGTTTACGATTACTCCCGGTTCCGAGCTGGTTCGTTTTACGATTGAAAGAGATGGGTTTATTAAAGTTTTCGAAAAGATCGGAGCGAAAGTTTTTGCGAACGCTTGCGGTCCTTGTATCGGAATGTGGTCTAGGGTAGGAGCGGATAAGAAGGAGAAGAACACAATCGTTCACTCTTTCAATCGTAACTTCCAATCTAGGAATGATGGGAACCCTAACACTTTTGCATTTGTGGCTTCTCCGGAGCTTGTGACTGCGCTCGCAATCGCTGGAGATCTTACTTTCGATCCGAACAATGACACTCTTACCAATGAAAAAGGGGAGAAGGTTAAATTAGATCCTCCGAATGGAGACGAGCTTCCTAAGAAAGGATTCGATGTAAATGATCCTGGTTACCAAGCTCCTGCGGCCGACGGTTCTAATGTGCAAGTGGCCGTGGATCCTAAATCCAATCGTTTACAGTTGCTTGCTCCTTTCGCTAAATGGGAAGGCACTGATCTAAAAGGACTCAACCTTCTGATAAAAGTAAAAGGAAAATGTACGACTGACCATATCTCTATGGCGGGTCCTTGGTTGAAGTTCAGAGGACATTTGGATAATATCTCCAATAACCTTCTGATCGGAGCTACAAACATCTTCAACGAAAAGATCAACAGCGTGAAGAACCAGCTAGACGGTTCTTATGACGAGGTTCCTAAAGTCCAGCGCCAGTACAAAGCTCAAGGGATCGGCTCGATTGTAATCGGAGACGAAAACTACGGAGAAGGTTCTTCCAGAGAGCATGCCGCTATGGAGCCTAGATTCTTAGGAGTAAGAGCGGTTCTGGTAAAATCATTCGCTCGTATCCATGAGACAAACTTGAAAAAGCAAGGTATGCTTGCTTTAACATTTGCGGATAAAGCTGATTACGATAAGATTAAGGAAGACGATAAGATCGATATTATCGGACTTACTTCTTTTAAAGAAGGAACTCCTCTTACTTTAGCTTTACATCATAAAGACGGAAGTAAGGAAGAGTTCCAAGTAAACCACACTTACAATGCTCAGCAGATTGAATGGTTTAAGGCGGGAAGCGCTTTGAATCTGATCGGCGGCAAAAAGTAAAAATTTTCCGATGAAAGCCGAGGCCTTTTTAATGGTCTCGGCTTTTTTATTTAGAGTCCGGTTTTAGGCCCTTCTGCAGGATCCTGACCATTTCTTTGATAGTAGCTTTGATTTCCGATTCCGGAATTTTATAAACCACCTGAGCCATAAATCCTAACGCGAAGGTCAAAGAAGAAATCCCGAATGCGACCGACTTTAGATCCGCTTTAGGATCTATCTCTCCTCCCTTCTTAAATTTTTCCAACTCATGGATCATTTCAGGAAGAGCTTTTGTATAAATTTTAGTTTGGATAATTCTACTAACGTCCGGATCTAATATGATCCTGCTGACTGCAACTTTCATAAAGTCGGAATAATGTTTGAAATCGGAACATCTTTCTGTAATGGACTCGACCAAAGCCTCATCTAAATGAAGTTGTTTGTCATCTATTTCTTTTTTCCCTGTAGCTGAATCGCCAAGGTCGTCGGTTCGAGTTAGGATTGCTTCTAAAAGCCCCTTCTTCCCGCCGAAATAACGCATAATAAGAGCCTCGTTAGCCCCCGCAGTCTTGGCGATATCCTTTGTAGTCGCCGCGTCATATCCTTTTTTGGCAAAAACTTGTATCCCCGCTTTCATTAAAGCGGTCTCAGTTGCTTTACGGTCTCTTTTTTTGGGACCTTTGTGAGAGCTATGAGCACCCGCTTTGGATACCTTAGTTTTTTTGACCTTTTTTTTAGGGGTTCGAACCATCTAACTGCCTATATGGGATGTATCCCGACCTTCGACTAATCAGCCAAGCGCATTTTTACTTTTTGATCCACTTTACTCTTGCTTGTTCCGTTTATTTTTACAATATGGTGATAAGTAAGTAAATGATTACATGCGGATTTTTTGATCCATCCAGATCGGGACTCCGCAAAAAAGGGAACTTTCTTCAAATTTATGGTTTGGAATTCGTTTTTAAAAAAAAGCTTAAATGGAGATAGAATATTCGTTTCTCTGCTCATTTTGTTAAACGTATTCCTTCTTCTTCCTGGATCCGGAGGGAATGCTATCCTAACCCAAGGCGATGAAGCGATGCATATCGCTACGATCCGAGAAAGTTTAGCCTCTTCTTCCTATCTTTTTCCTAAATTTGAAGGCGTTTTAAATCTCTACAAGCCGCCAGCTCTGTTTTGGCTCGGAATTTTTTCGGATAGTCTTTTTGGTGTCAGCTTTTTTGCGGAAAGATTTCCTTCCTTTTTACTTTTTTTCGGATCCTCTGTTTTAATTTACTTAGGGATTAGAAGAGCAGGTGGAAGTTCTAAACTAGCGTTCACAATTTCCGCTGCTTATACTCTCACTCTCGGAGTGTTCAAATTTTCCCGTTTGGTGATGATGGAATCTTTACTGACCTTCTTCATTATCTTAGTCTCTGTTACTATCTTAGAATTCAGGCTCTCTAAAAATAGGATTTGGTTATTACTAGGCGGCTTATTCTCTGGGATTGCAATTCTAATCAAAGGTCCCGTATTCCAAGTATATAGCGGGATCATTTTAGGTTCCTATTCCATTATTGGGATATTCCTTCTTCACTCAAATGGGGGATGGGCAGGCAAAAAAAGAATTTGGAAGGAACTCCTTTCCCATATCATCTTCCATTCTTCTTCTTTGATCGTTCCGGTAATTTGGATCCTAGTCCTTCTTTCCTATTCAGAATTAGGAAAAGAATTCTTAACGATCTTCTTATTCACTGAGAATCTCGGTAAATTCTCAGCGGCCACGGCTAACCAGTCCGAATGGATCATTCCGATTGGATTTTTACTCTATAGTTTCCCTTTTAGCGCGGCGGTTTTTTCAGGATTCTATTCTAAATTATTCCAAAAGCCAAAGTCTTTAAGAGAAGTGGTCGGGAGTTCCTACCTTTGGGCAATTCTTGCAATCTGTTTGGTCCACTTGGCACCGAACCGTAAGGATTTTTATTATCTTCTTCCTTTGATCCCTTTAGCTTTCTTGGGAATCGGATTATTCTTCATTCGAAAAAAGGAATACCAATCCTCGAAACTTCTTTCTTTGAACTATTTCTTCTGTTTTGGGATCAGTGTATTGGTCTTGGCTGCAATGTGGGCTTTCGGAATTCTTCTGGGCCAAAATATCTGGGCGGAATTGATATTCACAGCATTCTTACTTTTGATTTTACTATGGGGAAGAAGGATCCGAGCAGAAAGGTCAGGAGTTCCTTCCACCACTGCTCTAAACCTCGTGCTTGCAGCAGGCTTACTCTCTTATATTCAATTTTCCATTCTTCCTAGAGTGAATTTGAGTGAGGTTCCGGAAAATGGACCATTCACAAGTGCAAAACAGATCTGCATAGTTTCCGAAAATCCTTGGACCGCACTTACTTTTAGAAATGCACTTCCTGGCGCTGAGATCATTCACTCTGTTCCGGGTGCAGATCGAAATTGTGTAGATGGCGCTAGATATTTGGTCTTCTTCCAAGAACCGATCCCTATTCCGTCGGGGTACCAGCTTCTCCAGACACAAACTGTTTGGAAAAGAGACGTTACCCTGAAGGAACTCCTGAGCCCGACTCAGGGAAAAGAATACGTATACTTTTATGAGCCTTCTCGGAATAAGAATTCCGAATTGGAGAGTCGATGAGCCCAATCCCTTTCAGAAAAATTTTCCCCTATCTTCCCATTTTCGTTTTGGGCCTGGCCGTGGGCACATTTATCGCCTTCAAATATTCCAGAGGGACTGTAGTCCAGTCCGGCATGGAGTGGGAAGGGAAAGAGATTTGCCTGGATTATTGTGATAATCTTGCGAAATGTACTAAGAAAGAATATCCCCAAACTTCAGAGGACCAATTGTATAAGGTGGAAAATTCCTGCCTAAGAGGTTGCAGAAAACATTTCGATAAGATGCAGATATGTCTCCAGCCGGAGAAGATGGCAAGCTGCTCCGAATTGACTTCCTGTCTGTTCGGAGAATTAAAAAAGTATTATTAAAACTTTCTTAATATTCTCCCTTCCAGAAACGATTCACCTTTTTTACGTAATCTTTCGTTTCCTTATAAGGAGGGATCCCGTCGTATTTTTGGACCGCGCCCGGCCCGGCATTATAAGCCGCGATCGCCATGTCCGAATTTCCGAACTTCTTCATCATGTCCGCGAGGAATTTGGTCCCGCCTGCGATGTTCTCTTCCGGATCAAAAGGGTTTTCCACTCCTAAAATATCCGCGGTGCCGGGCATGAGCTGCATCAAGCCGATTGCGCCCTTAGAAGAAACCGCATTCGGTTTGAAATTGGACTCCGCCTTGATCACTGATTTGACCAGATTCGGATCCAGATGATTTTTATTAGATTCCCTTTCTATAATACTGCTTAGATCTTTTGGAGTAGGATCGTTTTCCTGAGAGAAAATTCCCTTCATTTTGGAGTCCAGCTCTTGGGAAAATTCGGACTCTATCTTTTTAGGTGTAGGATCTCCGTCCTGAACCGGAGGTTTCGGTTGAAATCTCTCCGTAATTCCCTGGATTTCCTCCATTCTGGAGACAATTCTGCGATAAGATTCTAGATCATCTAACTTCATAAAGGCCTCTGGAGTTCCTACCTAAGCCGAAAAGGCTAATCTTAACATCCTTATTATGTCTCTCGGCTAAAATCACCAATCCCCTGAGTCTTTTTTACAGGTTTTAGAAAGGAAATCCAAGGGTTTCTTGAAAAAACCCGGCGCCTAAGAACGATAGACCGCGTGATAGAAATAGAGATAGTCACAACACCAAGGCTCACAGCTTTCCCCGTCTTCTTGGCTTTCAGTAGAGGATACTTCGAAGAAGAAGATGTACTCGTCAGAGTCCGAGCGCTCAAAAGTTACGAGGCAGTTCTTGCTCACTTGAGAGAAGGCAGGGCAGAAGCAGGAGAAATTCCTTTCACTGCATGGGCTCATCAGCAGCTCAAAAAAACTTCTCCTAATTGGACTTTTTATAGAGGGATCATTTTATCTTGTTTGGTGCATGGATTTTATTCCGCATCTTATATGGAAGCGGAGTCCATTCGAGATTCCTATCATAGTTTTTTACCGATCTTACATCCTTATTCCTTAGATAGATTCGTTGCAGAGGAATTTTTCCGTTCCGAAAACTACCATCGTAGAAAACCGGTACCTTATCTTACCACAAGGCCTACGTTACTCGCTCATGAATTCATTCGTGCGGAGTGTTTGGGTGCGGCCGCGTCCTTACAAGAGTATCCGTTTTTTGGGGAGAAGGGTTACTGCCTCACAGTAGAGAACGAGATCCCTCCTTATTACCTGCCTACAAATATGCTCGTGTTTACAGGAAGATTCGCTTCCAAGTTTCCGGAAGAAGCAAACAGAGTTTCCAGAGCGATCAAAAAGGCAATGGAAGATCTGGCAAATCATGTAGCTTACGAAGGAGATTCATTCGTTGCGGATTGGGTAGGCCCTTGTCCTTGGAAGCCCGGAGAACTGGATGGATTTTATAGAAGACCGGTCCCTGAACTTGGAAAAATTTTATCCGGAATGCCTTCATTCGAAGACGTACGTTTCGTGATGGAAATGTACGGAAAAACTTTCCCAGGATTGGATGGAGGAAAGAAGATCTTAGAAAATCTGGCTCATTCAGTAGCAGACAATCCTTTTCCTAAATTTCCTTCTTCGATCAAACAGACAAATTCGAAACTTTATAACGGCTATTATTCAAACGGAAAAACAAAATTCGGAAATATCGTAAAGGATATCTCTCCGCTCAGGAGTTTGGTCTCCGAAATGAAAGAATTGGCTCTTTCTCTCTTTTTAGGAAGAAGAGAAGTTTCCCTGGATACACAACTTCCTAAAAGCCCGTACCTTTTCATACGTTCCACTGTGAACGCAATATTAGATTATTTGAATCAAGAGATCCGGGATATCGAGGAGAAGAACAAAAGGCTTTCCGAGGATAATTACCTCTTAGAGACCAGACTGGATATAAGCGATCTAAAACGCCAAACTACCGAAGAAAGATACCGTTATATGTTCGAGTTTGCGACAGATGCGATGATCATCGTGAACGCCGACACAAGAATGATCGTGGATGCGAACAGAAGATTCAGAGAAGTATCCGGATACCAAACTTCCGAGATCAAAAACATCAGACTTGCAAGGGTTCTTCCTGATATTTTGGAACAAACGGAACTAAAATCTCCGGGAGGGAAGGACCAAAATATGACTTTCATTCCGGAAGCGGGTTTGATCTTAAAGGACGGCACCAAGTTTTCAGTGGGCCTAAGTGTAACCGGTTTTAGTGCGGAAACGAAAAGATTTTACCAGATCCAAGTAAACGATAACGCATTAATTCTCGAATCCGAAAAGATCAAACACGAGTTCATATCCAATATATCCCATGAGCTTAGATCTCCTATGACGAATATCCAAGGATATTTCGACCTTCTATTTGCGGATGAGCAGCTTCCTTTGAACGAAGACCAAAAGGGAATGACAGATGTGATCCGTAAGAATGTAAGAAGGTTGAATTTCCTGATAGATAACCTTCTACAATTGGAAAAGAAAGACTCTCAAACTTCGGAAGAGATGTACGAAATTTTCGATCCGTTAACAGTGATCGAAGAAGTTCTTTATATCAATTCTCCTTCCGCATCCGAAAGCGGACTAACGGTGACCACTAATCTTTCTGAAAATCTAAAACTAAAAGGTGTAAGATTCGAATTCTCTCAGATCATTACGAATTTTTTCGTGAATGCGATAAAATATACTGAAAAAGGAGGGATCGATGTCTCTCTTAAAAAACTTTCGGATAAAAAAGTAGAGGTTCGATTTACGGATACAGGGATCGGAATAGATCCTAAATATAAAGAACTGATCTTCGAAAGATTTTTTAGAATACCGGACCAAAGGAACAGAACAGTGGGCGGTACCGGGCTTGGACTTTCTATCAGCCGGACCTTGATCAATAAAATGGGAGGAGAAGTCATCATAGAGCCGAACCAAAAAGGTGGCAGTATTTTTAAGGTGATTTTACCTTTGTATTCTGAATGAATCAAAAAAGAACGTATCTAATTTTATCCATACTTATCGTTTCTTTGATCGGGATTTTTTATCTTCTATTCCCGGGAACTTCTACAAAAGAAAACACAAGTTACCAAGGCGGACTTTCCGAGGAGACACTGACTAGACAGGAAAACTCATTATTCGAAGGAGGATCCTTTTTAGATTTTTCAGGACATGTAGAAGAGACAGCCTCCGGCCCCGTTGCAGTTGTTGAAGAACCTGGCTCTAAACCTAGTAAAACAAAATCTTATCTGGAAAGTTTAAGCCCGGAAGAAAGAGCCAAATTATACGAGCAAATGTATGAGAGGTTCAAACCTCTCACCGAAAAATTCCCGAACAATTCTCTCATTCCTAAAAAACTCTCCGAAGAAGAGTTAGCTAAGAAAAAAGAGAATGAGGATCATTATTATAGGGTCCAAAGAGAAATTTTAGAAAGAAAAGACGTACCTAAAGAAGAAATGTCCTTCTATCTAAATGCAAAACTAAAACGATCCGACGATATGCTTGAGATCCTGAAATACGGGATGGAGAATTACCAAAAATTAGTCGGGGAAAATCCTAAAAATGCCAATCTAGAATATGAGAAACTTCTAAAGGAAAGATTGGATGGAATTTCTAAGAGCAGAGAAGAAGTGATCTCTGCCCAAAAAGAGAACTAGTCTTAAACGTTTTTACGTTTCCTTTTGGAACTTCTTTTGTTTTGAGGGACTTTCGTTTTTTTAGCCGCCGGTTTTTTGACCGAAGGTAACTTCATTTTATTTAAAGTATGAACTAAATTTACAAGTTCTTCCGGATTCAAAACGGATAAAATGGAAATTACCTTCTGAAAACCTACCTGTTGTAAAAGATTTACGGCGTTTTTAGTTCCTAAACCTTTTAATAAAGCCGGGATTTCCGAGATGGATCTTTTACGGATCCATTCCGCACATTCTTCAGGAGTTAAGGCTTTAGTTAATGGAACAAAGTCCTTAACCGGCAATGCCTTGGTCAATTCCAGAAAAGGATCTATACCAATCGAATTCAAATAAGCAATCGAAGAATCGGGCCCGATATTCGTTAAGATCTCTACGATCGTTTTAGAACCTATCGTATGATTGATCTTAGAAACATCTAAAGGAGAAATGGATTCCGCCAAAAATTTCAGATCTTTAAGACCTAGATGTTTTACATAATATACCAGATCGGATGGAACCGTGTTCTGGATCAGATCCACAAGAGTTGTTTCTTGGATGGACTGTAAAAGAGTTACGATTTCCTGTTCGCTTAGGTTTTGGCTTAAGAATAAAAGTTTTTTATGATCCACCTTCTCCGAAATGGAAAACAACGCTTCGTAACCTAGGTTACGGAATAGCTGGAAGGACTTTTGAGGTCCTAATTTATCCAGGTATTCTAATGCGTTTTGGATGGTGGAGATTACCTTCTTCATCCCAAAATATCCGAGAGCAGATCTAAGACCAAAGGAGAAAGTGATCTTTTGGCATGGACCTTTCTAATATTAGACGCTGCATCTTCTGAGATTTTGCTGATCCACAGATCCAATTCAGGTTCTGAAAGACCTATAAACTCTTTCAAGGTTTCTTTTCTATAATGGTTCAGCAATGTATCTCTACTCACAGAGTATAAATTTTCCATTGCCTTGGCGACTTTTTCATCACTCGCGATCGCTCTTCTGATCCTGTCTGTTCCTGCACCGAATCTGGAAGTTTCTAATCTTCCCAGATCATTAAAACCTGTTTGGAAAAGAATTTTCAAAGTATTTCGGATCACTGTTTGGATCTCTTGAGTTCCGGAACCTATGGAAACAAAGTCCGCGATCCTTTCCGTAAATGTAGGCAATAAAGAAGATAAAAATTGAGAGATTTGTTTTTCCAGACCTGCCGCTTGGAAAACTCCATGCAAAGGATTTATCTTTTTATGAAATTCATTCAGTACTTTCTCCAAACCTTGGGAGAAGATCGCCTGAACTTCCGGCTGATTCAAAATTCCTAGGATCAGATTTTTAGAAGGAGCGGCCTGAGTTCCCGCTATAAATTCTACGATAGAATCCATAGATTCTTCCGAAAGAAATTCATCCGCAGAAGTGTAGGGGAATGCTTTCTCTATTGGAAATTCTTCCGCTAAAACTTTTAATTTTTCTTCCGGAAGACGGACCAGTCCCAAAGCGGAAGGAGAGATGGAAAGATCTTCCGGAAAAATTTCCTCTAAGCTGGATCTAAATAAAAAATGTAGACTTTTACGTATGCTGTTTTCCAAAACTCCGGGTTTGGTAATCCAGCTCTCTACCCTAGTTTTACGGGAAACAAATCTTTTCCAAAATGCCAAAAGTTACTCCTCAGGCGTTGATCGTGGACCAAACCGTATCCAGTTTAGGAAGATGATACGTGAGTTGGTTTCTATGATATAAGACCAAATTTTTCTTCTTTAAATTATGTAGATCTTTTGGGATCTGAAATAATTTTTCCAAGAAAACTATATCGTTTCCTTCTAATTTTAGGAACCCGCCTTTTTTGGCTTTCTCTAAAAAAGAATCGAATGCGAGTTTTAGCGCATCTGTTTTGAATTTTTCGGAAATATAAATTTCAGGGTGAGTGTTCTTGATCTTCTCCGCTAAAGAGATAAGAAGTGAAAATAATTTTTCCTTACTTTCTTTCACTTTCCCTTCGAATTTTAAGATCATATAAGAGGCTAAATTTCCTGCGGTAATAGTATATCCGCTTCCCAATCTTTCTTTTACTATACTGGAAACTTGGTCCGCGTCCGCATTTTCCGGAATAGGGAATTGTTCTCCATAACCGATATGAAGTTCCGATTTTTTAGAAGAGAAATAGTCGTAAGTCAAAGTGAAGGATGTAAAATTCAAATTTTTGAATTTAGTTCTAAGGAAATAGACTCCTTTTTTCACTTGGGCCATGTAACCGTCTTGGTTGAAAACTCCTTCCGGAAATAGGAAAAGATTTCTTCCTTCCGAGATCCTGTCGGAAAGATAGCCCCATTCTTGGTCTACCATATCTCTTAAGAGTCCCTTTTTCAAAAGTTCTCTCGCATTATCCCTGAAAGGTCTTTTGATCGGAACACAACCTATATAGTCCATATATTTAGGAATGAGTCCTGATTTATCTATGAGTAAGAAGATCAGTTTGAGAAGTCCTTTAGGTTTGAACTCATTCACTAAAAAATCTTTTCCTAATATATCTTCTCTAGCTGGGATAGCGAATTTGATAGAAGGATGAATATGAGGATAAACCGCTGCAAGCGCCGGAACATCTCCTTCCCAAACATGGTTGGCCATAAGAATGGAAGGATAGGGGGCTTCTAAAATTTTTTTAGGATTATTCGCGGGGAAATGTTCCTCGAAAGCATCGAATAGTATCCCTCTCGCCTTGAAAACGATCTCTATCATGAAGCTATATGTTTTAGTCGTATATACAGGTTGTATTTGTTTTGAAGTTTCTTTTTCAGTAACTGGATCCATGCAGGTTCCTCTTCTCTTCTTATTCTGCTATTTTTTTAGGGACCGACTCGCTGATCCGAGTGGTAACTTCATAATTGATCGTATAAGTCCAATTTGCATGATCGTCTGCGGAGATTTCTTCTTCTCCATCTTTGCCTAGGATTGTTACCACGTCTCCGATCTCCGCTCCCGGAATATGTGTTATATCCAACATGGTCATATTCATACAGATCCTTCCCAGGATCTTTGCTCTTTTTCCTTTTACGAGCATTACTCCGTTATTGGAAAGTTTACGATCCAGTCCTTCGTAATAACCGACAGGCACAACTGCGATCCTAGTCGGTGCGCTTGTTTGGTAGGTAGAACCATAACCTACAAAACTATCTTCCGGAACAGTTTTGATATGAACAATTCTGGTCTTCCAAGAAAGAACAGGGGAAAGATTAAAATCTTTTTTACCGCTTAGATGCAAAGAAAGTCTAGTCTGCAAACTCGGCCATAGACCGTAGAGTGAGATCCCCACACGGACCAGATCATAATGAGCTTCCGGGAATAACATGGTAGAAGCGGAAGCGCATGCATGTTTCACTAAATTTTTGAATCCGAATTTTTCGGCGAGAAGGACCGCTTCCGAGAAAGCCTTCATCTGCTCTTTAGAATATTTCTGCTCTAATACATCTTCCGTGCTTGCAAAATGGGTTGCGATCCCATCCAGTCTCAGACCTGCTGATTTGATCTCTGAAAGTGTTCTTTCCAGATCAGCACCGAAAAATCCCAGGCGGGCCATTCCTGTATCCACCTTCAAATGGATCTGGGGAGAAGGTTTACAATTTGTTAAAATTCTAACTTCTTCCGTGCGAGATACTATGATCCAAAAATTCGGATCCGAAACTTCGGAGGTCCTTTCTGCAAGGCCGGGAACTTCTCCCATGATCAAGATCTTAAACTCGGGATATTTTGCGCGGAGAAGTTTTGCTTCTTCCAAAGAATTGACCCCGAAAAGATCTGCTCCTGCTTGGTGAGCAAGTTCAGCTGTTTCTAAAAGTCCGTGACCATATGCGTTTGATTTAATGACTGCAGTGAGTAAGGTATTAGGGGAAAGAAGAGCGCGAAAATTTTTCAGGTTCGCTGAGATCGCCGCTCTGGAAAGTTCTATCCAAGTTCTGTCTTTCATTCTTTGAAATTAGCGCAGGATCTAGTCATGAGCCTCTTTTACGGCCAGCCTGTCATTCGGATTTTTCCTTTCGACCGGAAGGAAAAAAGGGTTTCCCGAGCAAGGAAATACGAACAGACTGCCCGGGAAACGGCTAAACAAATCCTTAAGGATTCCCCCGGATGAAACAATATAAAGTAGTACAAACTTTCCCAGTTCCCCTCCAAGATCTACTCAGAGCTAGAGAAGATAGATACAAATATTTAGATAGATTCCCCGAATTAAAAAACGTGGAATTATTAGAGGAAAGAAAAGAGGGAAACAAAGTTTACCAAAAAAGAAAGGTAAAGTTAGCCGAATCCCTGCCAAAGGTGCTTGCTACACTTCTTTCGGATCCTTCTCTTCTGGAAGATTCAGTTTTCGATATCTCTACAAACACCCACGAGTTTACGATCGCTCCTCCTGGAAACGACTCGATCGTCACCATCAAGGGATTCTCCGTATATAAAGAGATCAGCCCTCTTGAATCGGAGAGAAGTTACGAAGTTAAAGTAAGTTCCGGAGTATTCTTAATGGGTTCCGTGATCGAAACAGTGATCGAAGAGATCCATAGGCATTCTTTGGAGAAGGACAAAAACTCCATCTCCGAATTCCTGAAAAAGTCAGACTGAGATTTGAATAGCGGTTCTATAAACTTTGCGTCTTGGCGTCTCTGCGTGAGAGAAAAAAGAACGAGAGTTTGCGGTAACGGGAGTTATTGATTTACTATCGCGGCAGCGATGCGTAGGGCTTGTCCCGCCGAAGGTGGGATGAGGCGGACTCGCCGAACCCGAAGCAGCGCGATCGGAGCGATAGCGACGAGCCGCCCAAGTCCTTTCAGATCTTTGTCGAAGTTACTACAAATTTAGATCTAATTTGCTCGGTATTCCAGGCTTCGCTAACAAAAGCTCTTCTCCCAGATTCAAAACTCCCCAAGCCGGCCTGGATTCTTGTATCACTGGCAGTATTTCCGAGAATCTATCGTCGGAGAGGATGGTTTCATAGTCAGGATCATCTTCTTCCAATTGTAATATACTCCAACCCAAAGAATCTAATTCCTCTAGGAGTGTGGTACTTACGCCACAGTCTCCGCAGGCTTTTGGAGTTAAGATAAGTATGATCCCTTTTTTTTCATTCTTCTCCGCGTTAGAGATCGCTTCCTGTTTGGAATGAAAAACAAAAGAAGAAGTTTTTAAGAAGCCAAACTTCTCTCTGTTAGTATAAATCAGCGTACCTAAAATAACCCAAAAAACCCCGAAAAAGCTCAAAAGGACCCATTTTTGAATTCGTATATTTTTGATGTTCTTACTCCTTCTGGAATTCTACAGCTAGACTCGTCAGAAAATTCTAATCTTATATCTTTGTAGGATCTTCCGATCTTAGAAAAAGCTGTACAGAAAAAATAAATATAAATTTACGTAGAGAGTTGACAAAAAAACATAGTCATACGCATGCTCGGTTACTAAACCAAAACCGGTTCGGAGGTGTCAGGCAGTAGATGAACGCATTGGGAAAGCACGTAATTGCAGAGTTTTATGAGTGTGATTACGAGACCATCAACAATCACGAATTGGTAGAAGATATCATGTTGAAGGCAGTCGACCTCTCCGGCGCCACCACAGTTAAATCTGTTTTTCATAGATTTAGTCCTTTTGGTGTGAGCGGTGTGGTTGTCGTGAGCGAATCCCATTTCGCCATACATACCTGGCCAGAATACGGTTATTGCGCTATCGACGTCTTCACTTGCGGAGACTTGATCGATAATCAGGCAGCTTTGGAATATCTCAAGGAACGCTTCGGCTCAAAGAGCATCTCCGTAGTGGAAATGAAGCGCGGTTTGTTGAAACTTGGCGTAGACCTACCTCACAAACCAGTTGGGAAATAAGTATCTTCTCTCCGGCAGAGCCGGAAACACCCTAATTGATAAAGACGAGTTCCCCTCTCCGGGAGGAAGGGTCGACTTCACTTATTTTCAGACTTTAAGGAGAGGTATCAGAGTATGAGCCTAAAGATCCAAGACCAACTTAAAATTGTTAATCGTTTTTCTTATCTAAGAAACAGTATCGAAATCGCTACTACCGACAAGGGCGAAGCTTTCCTTTTCACAAAGGAAACTATCTCTGCGGGAGAAGTAGTAGCAGTTTGGGGAGGAAAGGCAGTTCATAAAAATGAGCTAGCTGGAATTTCCGGACTTTCTTCTCCTCATAGAGTTCATAAGGACTTCTATCTGGTTTCTCCTTTGCATGATGACGGAATCGACTCCGTTCATTATATCCGTCAATCTGCGGATGCAAACTGCGGTTTTCAGGGAGATATTACTCTGGTTGCACTTCGTGATATCGAAGCCGGCCAAGAGATCACTTATCATCCTGCGATGAAAAACCCAGAACTTGCATGGGCTCGCAACGAAGAGGCAGAAATCGTCCGTAAACGTTTCAACGGAAGTTTCCCTACTTATATCCAGTCCAAGATCGAATCCGATCCTGAATTGAAAGTATACGAGCCTTTCAAAGACGGAGCTTGGGGACTTCTTACCTCCATCGACCTGGAAAACTGTGATGCGGCTCTTATCCGTGATGCGGACGCAATTAAACAATACGTTGTGGAACTATGCGATCTGATCGAGATGAAACGTTTCGGTGAGACCCAAGTAGTTTACTTCGGAGAAGACGATCGTGTAGCTGGATATTCCATGGTGCAGTTGATCGAGACTTCTTGTATCTCCGCTCACTTCGCAAACGATACCAATACTTCTTATATCGATATCTTCTCTTGTAAAGGATACGATCCTAAAGTTGCGGCTGAGTTTACTCGCAAATTTTTCAAAGGCGCCGCAATGCGTCTTACAGTAACAAACCGCTTCTAAGAGGTTAGATTGGAACTTTGGTTAGACGAGGCCCTCGAGTTACCTAACGGAAGGGCGCTCAAAATTAAAGTGAAGGAGTTCCTGCATACTCGCAAGACTCCTTTTCAAAAAATAGACGTATTCGAATCCCAAGGTTTCGGCCGCATGTTCACTCTGGACGGAGTGGTCATGATGACCGAGGCGGACGAGTTCGCGTATCATGAAATGATCGCTCACGTTCCTATGATGAGCCATCCGAATCCTGAAAAAGTTTTAGTGATCGGTGGCGGGGACGGAGGAACCGTTCGTGAGATCCTAAAACACCCTTCCGTAAAAGAAGTACATCTTTGCGAGATAGACAAAGGTGTTGTGGATGTTTGTTACGAGTATTTCCCTGAGATCGCAAATGCGATGAAAGACCCAAGGGTCAAACATGCATACGAAGACGGAGCAAAATACGTTCAGGACTATAAGGAATATTTCGACGTGATCTGCGTGGATTCTTCCGATCCTGTCGGCCCTGCGGAAGTTTTATTCAAAAGACCTTTCTATGAGACAATGGCTGCTTCCTTGAAACAAGGAGGGATCTGTACCACTCAAGGAGAGAGTTTTTACTATCACGGAAAAGTAATAAAGGAATTATTCCAATTCATTCCTCAGGTATTCGATCACTGCGGATATTACTTTACGGTAGTCCCTACTTATCCTTCCGGAATTATAGGTTTCACTTACTGCTCTAAAGGACCCGATCCTTATAAAGTAGAACCGGATCCTAAAAGAGTTCCGAAAGGTTTAAAATATTACTCTGCCGAGATGCATAAGGCTGCGTTTACTCTTCCTCCTTTTGCGCAAGAGTACATCGTAAGAAAGTAATGGATTTCTATTCCAAATTCGTAAAAAGAAGGGAGATATTAAACTCCCTTCTTTGCGTTGGAATCGATCCCGATGTCACCAAACTTCCTTCCCATTTAGAAAAATTCCCGGACAAGCTGTACGTATTCTCCAGAGAGATAGTAGATGCTACCGCAGAATATGCAGTCGCCTATAAACCGAATATTGCATTCTTTGAAGCATTCGGTTCCAAAGGAATAGAACAGTTCGAAAAGCTGATCTCTCATATCAAAACAAATCATCCAGAGATCCCGATCGTTGCGGACGCAAAAAGGGGAGACTTAGACAATACTGCAAGACAGTACGCTAAGTTCTTTTTTAAAGAACTGGGAGTGGATTCTCTTACTCTTTCTCCTTATATGGGCTCTGATACGATCAAACCGTTCATAGAGGACGATTCCAGAATGGTGTTCCTGCTTTGTTTGACCTCCAACCCGGATTCCGCGGAACTCCAACAGAAAACATTCTCCGAAACTGGCAGGACCTTATATAGAGAAGTGGCAGCTCTGAGCGAAAAATTCCCTGCTAAAAATGTGGGTCTTGTAGTAGGAGCCACTCATCCAAAAGAATTATTAGAAATTCGTAAAGCTCATCCGGATCGAATCTTTCTGATCCCGGGTTATGGAGCCCAAGGCGCTTCTTTAGAAGAAGTGATTTCCGTATGTGGAAAAAATTCCTTGGTCAATTCTTCCAGAAGTATCATCTTTTCTTCCTCCGGTACTGATTTTGCGGAAAAAGCAGGAAAAGCAGCAGCTTCCGTTACGGAGCAGATGAGAAAGTTGCTAGGCTAAAAAACTTTTCTATTAATCTGCAAATCTCTTAGTCCCTTACGGATCAAATAGGGGAGTAAAAGGATCAAAAAGATAGAAGAAGAAATTAAGATCAAAGCAATAGCCGAAACGATAGAATGGATCATCTTACTATAAGATTCATAAGGATAACCTATTTCGTAGATCCTTCCTTCCGAATAGAATGTGTACCAAATAATGTATACCGGCTTATTCTCCGGGAGAGAAAGTACTCTGTACATTCTTTTAGAAATAGGCATTAGATCGTTTCTATCCGAAGAATCGGATCTAGATGGATTGTTTGTATTCGAACTGGAGATCAGATACAATACATCCTTGGGAAGAATATTACCTCTGCCTAGTTTTAGATTCTCCCTTAGGTTCTCAATTTCTGTTTTTCTTGCCTCGTCATAATGGCTTTCGATCAATACAAAACTGATCCGAGCAACCACACAAAGAAGGATCAGTACAGTTGCTAAAGAAACTCCCAGTATCTTGATCATAAAGGAAGAAGGTTCCGGAAAATAATTCAAATACAGAACCGTATAGAAGAAGAGCTGCAAACTTGTGGCGGAAGTTAATATAAGTTGAAAATTGGAAAAAGAAAGATAACCCCATCCGTAAAATGTATAAGTAAGTGAGAATAATGCATGAAGTAAGATTGCCAGTCCGAAATTGCGGGACATTCTTAATTCCCTTTTTTTCTCTGCTCTTGAATCTGTATCTAACTCAAGAGTAAGTTCTTTTCTTAAATGTATATTCTGTCTTAGAATAACGATCAAGATCCAAATAAATGTCAGAAAATGGATAGAGCCCATAGGAGCCGTGGATTCAGGCTCCTGAAATTCGAACATTTGGATGCTGAAGTTAAAAGAAACTTCAGAGTTAATATTCTTAAATACATAGAATAAGAACCCGAACATTCCTGCGAGAAATATTGTTAGTAATGCAATTCTGGATTCTTTTTTACGATCTATTCCAAAAAAGGAATATATAAAATATAAAAGCCCCAAGTTGGAGAAGGAAGTATATAACGCGATCAGGAAACAAGCAGGTTTGGATAGGGAAGGAATGAACAAAGAAGTCCGGATTAGAAATCCGAAATTCAAAGCTAAAACGAACGACAGATAAGCTATTAGTATCCAGGCATGTTTCGTTTTGCTTTTTAATTTTAATAAGGAGACAATTAGGAAAACAGTGAAAATTGTCCCTGAAATATAACCTATAGAATGGTAGGAAAACTGTAAGATGTCCATACGAAGCAGGCTAATACCGCTTGCTTCGTATTGTTTTCAGGTATTTGTCGAGGTAAAACGAAAAATTAAGTCATTCCCCCATAAAATGTAAGAGGATTCTAGATAGATCTTAAGGATTCTCTTCTATAGGTTTATCTTCTTCCGTTTTAGAAGGAGTAATTTCTTCTTTTTTACTCTCTTCTCGTTTAGGCTCTTCTTCTTTCTGTTTTACAGGGGGAACTTCCTTGTTATCGGAAGCGGAGGCGGATCCGAAATAATATCCGAATCCGAAAATCCCGGAACCCTCTCCGTAGATATACTTTTCACCTTGAAAATGGCGATTGATAGAGGCACCTTCTAATTCTAAAAACAAAAAGCTTCGCTCGAAATTCATCCGGACACCGAGTTTACCGTAAGCTCTTAATGTGGATTGTTTTGCGCCTAAGTCTGCGATACCGAATCCTGCTCCTATATATGGATCGAATTTAGATCCGGGACGAAAATGGAATGTGGGTCCTAAATCTAAGAACGTTTTGGAGAATGTGATCTTATCGATCATTGCGGCAGCAGCAAAATAATATCCGAAATTATCAAAAGTTGGGGCGGAAAGTATCATTGCGGAAGACATTTCCGTAGAGCGGTCCTGAGGAATGAAATAACCGCTGCGATTGATCCCGAGTTCAAAACCTAAATTTCTAGGATTGTATTCGAATCCCGCTCTATACGTTTCGGATCTGCCTGCAAGACCGTATTGGTATTCTGCCTGTCCTGTTCCGACTCCTATCTTTGCTGTGAAAGGGGAGATTTGAGTGCCCCCTCCAATTATGGTAAAAGGTTCTGCAAATAAGGAAAATGGAAGAAGGGAGAAAATACAAACTACAAATAGGGATATTATTTTTTTCAAGGTTAGGCGCTCTTGTATTAAAATCGTCTTACTTTACATATCCGATCCAAGGCCTAAAGGGGTCATTTGAAATTGGATTTATACTGAAAAAAATCTAGGACTGGGAGGGCCCGTTGGGATATTCAAAATTTTTGTCGGAACTCCTAGAGGCCTATGCAGGTCCCGGATTGACCCTAATTTCTTTTGGGGCCGCTACCTTGCTTCCTTTTAGTTCTGAGGCGGCACTTATGGGAGCGATCTGGTCCGGACTTTCTCCAGGTGAAGCAGTGTTTTGGGCTTCGATCGGGAACTGTGCAGCATGTGCATTCAATTATGGTTTGGGTTATTGGTTCGGGAAAAAGATAGAAGCAAGGATCTCCAAATCCAAAACCTACTCAGGCTGGGCAGAAAGAATGTCCAGATGGGGATACTGGGCATTGGGATTTTCTTTTCTACCGTTCGTGGGAGATCCGATCACGGTGCTTTCCGGCTTCTTCCGTCAGAAGTTTTGGATCTTTGCCTTGGTAGTATTTTCTCTTAGGATCTTAAGATACGTGGCTCTTGCGTACGGATTCGGCTAATTTGTTTTACTAAAACTACGAATTTCCTTTTAATGGCCGAGCTTTGGAAAAATTTTTCCAAACCCTAAACGTATAAACCAAGTCTATAAAAAGCCTTCTTAAGACTATCTTCAAGAAGGAACTCCAATAATACAAAATCAGAAAGGAAGAAGGAAATTTTTGAAAAAGAATTCTCCCCTCAAGAAGAAGTCCTCAAAGACCTCTAACCGAAAAAAGGAAAAACTTGCAATCGTAGGTTCCGGTATTGCCGGGATGGGCTGTGCTTATTTTTTAAGGGATCATTATGACATTACTGTTTTTGAGAAAGCAGACTATGTTGGAGGTCATACGAATACCGTATTCATACCGGAAGAAGACAAGAAGATCCCGATAGACACCGGATTTATAGTATTCAATCATGTTACTTATCCAAACCTAAAACGTTTTTTCGAAGAATTAAAAGTTCCCACAAAAATGACCAGTATGTCATTCAGTGTGCAGCATGTTCCGGATAATCTGGAGTTTTGCGGTTCGGGACTGAACGGTCTATTTGCCCAAAGAAAGAATATATTCAATTTTCGTTTTTTACGTTTGCTCTTGAATATCAATCGTTTCAACGATGAATCTCCTAAAATATTACAAGATCCTAAATACAAAGATTATTCTCTGCATAGATATATAAAAGAAGAAGGGTATCATCCTGATCTTTTGACATACTATCTTGTGCCGATGAGTTCCGCGGTTTGGTCTACTCCGGAAGATCTGATGTTGGAATTCCCCGCTTACTCATTGGTCCGATTCTTCCTGAATCATGGATTCTTGGGACTGAATACACAACACCAATGGTATACAGTGGATGGAGGCTCTATCGAGTATGTAAAAAGACTTCTTTCTTCCAATCGAGATCGATTTCATACCAACTCGCCAGTCTTAGGTGTAGAAGTTACTCCAACCGGAAAGGCCAAACTTATATTAAAAGGTAAGAAGTCAGAAGTATTCGATAAGGTAATACTTGCCTGCCATGCAGACAGTTCCTTATCTATTTTGAAAAAGCCTACATCTTTGCAGAAAGAATTATTATCTCAGTTTGTGTATCAGGAGAATATTGCAACCTTACATACGGATGATTCCGTAATGCCGAATACAAAGTCCACTTGGTCTTCTTGGAATTATAGAATGGACCGGATCCAAGGCCGGATCAGACCTCATACGATCTATTGGATGAACAGTTTACAGGGAGTGTCCAAGAAGAAGGATTATTTTTTATCCATAGGAGATCCAGGACTTGTAGATCCTAAAAAGATCTTGAAAAGGATTAAATACGAACATCCTCTTTTTCATGTCGGTTCTTTAAAAGCTCAAGGCAGATTATCCGAACTGAATCGAAAGGGGCCTATCTATTTCTGCGGCAGTTATTTTAGATATGGATTCCATGAGGATGCATTTTGGTCCGCTAAAGAATTATCGGAGACCTTGCTCGGAAGGAAGGTATGGGACTAAATTCCAAGATAGTCGAAGCCAGGGTAATGCATGATCGAAAGATCCCTAAACCGAATCGATTCAATTACGGGATCTTTACATTCCAATTGGACCTGGACGAACTTGATATAGTAAACGATCGTTTATGGATGCTTGGAAATAATAAGTTTCGGGTATTTTCTTTTAAAGATAAGGATCATTTAAACTTCGGAAAAGAAGGGTTAAAAGAAAATTTTTTAGAGTACTTAAGACAGGAAGGAGTCAAAGAGAAGGTAGAAAAGGTAACGCTAATCACCAACCTAAGAGTATTCGGCTACGTCTTTAATCCGGTATCATTTTATTTTGCCGAGGATAAAGATGGAAATCCAATATGTGCCGTTGCCGAGGTTGGAAATACATTCGGAGAAATGAAGTTATTCTTCCTTGGAAAAGGATCCTTTGATCAAAAAGGATTTAAAAAGAAAGAAGGGAAGTTCTTCTATGTGTCTCCGTTCGTAAGTTTGGACTCAGAGTTCGAATTTTATTTAAATCCTCCCCAAGGCGGAAGGATCAACTTAAGGATAGACGCTTTCGAAAATGGAGAAAGGGTCATGGTGACAACTTATACCGGAAAGGTTTTAGATCTAACGGATCTGAACCTAATCCGGATGTTTATCAAATATCCTTTCGTAACTTTGAGAGTGATCGGGCTAATTCATTGGCAGGCCTTTCTTCTTTACCTGAAAAAACTTCCTTTCATTCGAAAAAATGAAGGGTTAGACAAACAAAGAGGATTGCATCTTGGAAGGCGATAATATTGTAAAAGTAGAACCGTTGGAAAGTGCAGGTTCCGAGGCCGGAACTTTAGGTTTTTATGAAAAGATTTTTTTCTCCGCTTTATCGGGAATGCAAAGAGGATCTTTGCGTATCCTTTTTCCGGATGGTGGACAAAGATATTTAGGAAATCCGAATTCTTCCGATCCACCTGAGTTTCACCATGCGATCCTACAAGTGAAAGACAGAAAGTTTTTTAAAAAGTTGGTATTGTACGGAGATATCGGGCTAGCGGAATCTTATATGGACGGTGATTGGGACACGGATGATATTCGTGCGATCATCTGTTGGTTCTTATTAAATATAGAAAGTACACCTTCAGTTAGCGGTTCTAAGAAAAACTTTCTGCATCTTGCGTTCATGAATTTGGGAAATCGACTTCTTCATATATTCCGAAACAATTCGATCCGTGGGAGTAAGAAAAATATTTCGGAACATTATGATCTAGGAAATGATTTTTATAAAAAATTCTTAGACCCTACAATGACTTATTCCTGCGCTTATTTCGCAGATCAGACAAAATCTTTGGAAGAAGCTCAGATTGCTAAGATAGAAAATTTGTGTAAGAAATTAAAACTAAAGGCTTCCGATCATCTTTTAGAGATCGGAACAGGCTGGGGTGCATTCTCCACCTATGCCGCTAAAAAATACGGATGCAAAGTGACTTCTTACACGATCTCGGAAGAACAATACAAATTTGCAAAAGTTAAGATTTCCTCGATGGGCTTAGAAGAAAAGATAGAAGTCCGACTGGAAGATTATAGAAAAGTGCAGGGCTCTTACGATAAGATCGTGACTGTAGAAATGTTAGAAGCAGTAGGCCACGAATATTTCGAGGACTTCTTTGCAATGTGTCATAGGGTTTTGAAAAAAGACGGACTTATGGCCCACCAGATCATCACTTGCCCGGACTCTAGATATGAGTCATTCAGAAAGGGAGTGGATTTTATCCAAAAACATATTTTCCCAGGGTCACTTTTGCCTTCTATTGCGAGGATCAATGAAGCGATCAATAAGACAGGCGATATGTTCCTTCATGAGCTGGAAGATATAGGCAGATATTACGATCAGACTCTAATGTCCTGGCAGAATGGATTCGAAGAAAATCTTCCCGACATCAGAAGTATGGGTTATGACGAATCCTTTCTGCGTAAATGGAGATATTATTTTTCGTATTGCGCTGCAGCCTTCCATATGAGAAATATCAGCGTGGTGCAGGTAGTGTATACCAGACCGAATAATCTCGGATTAAATTCTCAGTGACAAAATTGGAAAACCAAGAATCGAAACCTTCTTTTTTAGCCAAAGCTAAAGCAAGGATCTTAGAAGAATTAAAGACCGGAACTAGTCCGGAAAAGATCGCATTATCTTTAGCAATCGGTGGAGCGATAGGGATCTTTCCTTTGATCGGGACTACGATGGCATTATGCGCCTTTTTAGGTTTTGTTCTAAGATTAAATCCTGTCTCCATTCAGATCGCAAATTATGCGATGTATCCATTTCAAGTTTTTCTAATTATCCCTTTTTTAAAATTAGGTGCTCATTTATCGGGCACGGAACTGGATCTGACTTGGGCGTACAGACTCGTAGAAGGGGATAGTTCTCAAGTATGGGAAGGGCTTTCTCATTCCGCAGGGTATGCTGTTCTTGGCTGGACCTGTATGGTGCCTGTTCCTGCAGTGGTTTCCTATTTTTTATTATTAATCCTGGTCAAAAAGGCGAATCAGATCGTTCGCAAATAAAATCCATGTATATCGGAGCATTCTAAATGTACGAAAAAGCAGTGTCCTTAATGTTCAGCGCTTGGGTAGTCGTATTTTTTTTGATGAGTCTACTTTGGTTGATCGGCAAGTTGATCAAAAACTATTCGATCGTAGATGTTGGATGGGGACTTTGTATTTCCACGGTTGCAATCGTATATTTTATACTAGGCGACGCTTTTTCGGTAAGAAAGGCGATCTTCGCTTTTATGGCAACAGTTTGGGGTTGGAGACTTTCTTATTTTATATTCACTACAAGAGTTCTGACCGGACATGAAGACGCAAGATACACTGAATTTCGTAAAGAATACGGAGATCAGGTGGATCGAAAGTTTTTCACCAATGTATTTCAGTTCCAAGGAGTACTTGGAACGATCTTAAGTCTTCCCTTTCTTTTTCCTGCTATGAATCCTTCCATCCAAACTCATCCTCTAGAAGTGATAGGACTTTGTGTTTTTGCAATTGGACTTTGGGGAGAATCGGTTGCAGATTTTCAATTAGCTGAATTTAAATTAGATCCTGCAAATAAAGGAAAAGTCTGCGATATTGGGCTTTGGAAATACAGCAGGCATCCGAATTATTTTTTTGAATGGGTGATTTGGATCTCTTTCGGCTTGGTCTCTCTTGCTTCTCCCTGGGGATGGATAGGCCTTATATCTCCTTTAGTAATGTTCATACTTTTAACTAAGATCACAGGTATACCTTTGAATGAGATCGGACAATTAAGATCCAAAGGAAATCTATACTCGGAATACAAGTCCAGGACCAGTGCATTCTTCCCTTGGTTTCCCAAAAAGTAGATCTCAAATTTAGAATATAGGAAAACTTACTATGAGCCTGATCTATACTCTAATGGAAAAAGATATTTTCCCGGATTGGATGATCCGATTTAGGATACGCCAGCTTCTTCGCCTCAGGCTCCGTATGGAAGATAAAGGGAGCCTGGAAAAAAATCAGGAACATCTGATCCAATACGTAAATTTTTTAAAACAATCTCCGATTGCGATCGATACCCAAGCGGCAAATGAACAGCACTACGAAGTCCCTTCTTCTTTTTTCAAATTAGTGATGGGGAAGTATATGAAGTACAGTTCGGGCTATTGGACTTCTCCGGATATTGGAATAGACGAATCTGAACGAGCAATGTTGGATCTGACCTGTAAAAGAGCAGAACTCGAAAATGGGATGAATGTTTTGGATCTGGGTTGCGGCTGGGGATCTCTTTCTCTTTACGTAGCGGAGAAGTATCCGAAATGTAAGGTAACAGGAGTTTCTAATTCCAAAAGCCAAAAGAAATTCATAGATTCGGAAGCCAGGAAAAGAGGTTTAAAAAACCTGAATATTGTGACCGCCGATATGAATGTATTTAAGACGAATCTTAAGTTTGATCGTATCATCTCTATAGAAATGTTAGAACATATGAAAAACTACGAAGTTCTATTTACAAAACTATCGGGTTTTTTAAAACCTAAGGGAAAATTTTTCGTACATATATTCACTCATAAAAAATTCGCTTATCCATTCGAAGTTGTGGATGATACGGATTGGATGGCGAAATATTTTTTTACGGGAGGGCAGATGCCTTCCCATGATCTATTCTTATATTTCCAAAAGGATTTTCGGATCCGTAACCAATGGGTGGTAAACGGTAAAAATTACGCTCTTACTTCGGAAGCTTGGCTTTCCAATATGTATAAGAACAAGGAAGAAGTCCTAGGAATTTTAGGGGAAACCTACGGAAAGGAACAAGCAGTGAAATGGTTTGTTTATTGGAAAACTTTCTTCATGGCATGCGCGGAACTTTGGAAATACAAAAACGGAGAAGAATGGATCGTATCTCATTATCTTTTCGATAAAAGATAGAAGAAACATTAGTCCTAACTTTTTCTAAGAACTACTAAAGTCGGAACCGCGTAATTCTACGGTTTAATTTATAATTATGCCTTTAGACCTGTATATAAGAATTGAATTAAGTCCTTAGTGATCTTTCTCGCCTGTTTAATTTCGATAGATCGGAACATCATCTGTTGTCCTGATAATAATACTGCAACTCCATGAGCCATTGTCCAAGCGGATGTGGCAGCTTTTTCCGCATTTCCTTCCGGGATTAGCCCTGCTTTTTGACAATCTTTGATGATATCCACAATGATCTGAAAAGTTTCATCCTCCGTTTTGATCAAAGAATCGTACTTTAAATGGCTTTCGATCTGGTTGCCATACATGATCCTAAATAGATCAGGATTTTCTAATGCGAATTCTACATAAGAAACCCCGGATTCTCGGAAGAGGAGCAAAGGCCTTCTTTTATATTTTGCCCTCAGCCTCTTTTGTCTTTCCGCTAGGATCTTAAATCCTTCTTCTGCGATGTCAGCGTATAAGGATTCTAAATCCGGATAATGTCTATAAGGAGCGGATTGGCTGACTCCGGCCAGGGTTGCGGCTTTTCTGAGACTTAAGGCCTTATAACCTTCTTCTTTTAAGATCTTTATGGAAGCGTCCAATAAGGCTCTTTTTAGGTCTCCGTGGTGGTATGAATTTTTTTCTTGGGAATTTTTCATGTTGACATGTATTACATTAAAGGTTGTGATTATAAAACTGAATGTGTTCAGTGTTCACATTGAATGCGAATAAGAGGTTTTGTCAATGAATATTGATCAAGTAGGAAACGAATTCGATATTATATTTATAGGTTCCGGTATGGGAACCCTAACCACAGCAAGTCTTTTGGCCCAATCAGCGGGTAAGAAGGTTTTGGTACTGGAAAAACATTTTCAACCGGGAGGTTTTACTCACGAGTTCCAGAGAAAACAGGGAAAATACCATTGGGATGTGGGAATTCACTATGTGGGTGATATGCATGAAGGCGGGCTTTGTAAGAAGATCTCCGATAAAATTACTCGTGGGCAACTCGTCTGGAAAAGAATGAAAGATCCTTTCGAACGTTTGGTTTTCCCTACTCGAAATTTTGATATTTATGGAGATCCGGAAAAGTTCAGATCGGATCTGATCAGTCAATTTCCAGAAGAAGAGGAAGCTATCGAAAGATATTTGAAGGATATAAGAAAAGTTTCGGTCCTTTTTGGAAAAGCGATCATGATGAGACTTTCTCCTCCACCTTTGGATTCTCTGGTTGGTATACTGGGAGAAGGAAATGTAGTAACTCTCAAAGATTATTTCGATAAAAATTTCAAGAGTGAGGATTTGAAAGGGATCCTTGCGGCACAATGGGGGGATTACGGTCTTCCTCCTTCTAAAGTTGCTTTCGCGATGCATGCTACATTGGTGCAGCATTATATTAACGGAGGTTATTATCCGGTGGGGGGTGCCGGTAAAATTTTCGATACGATAGAGCCAATCTTACAAGAAAATGGCGGCGCAGTCCTATCTTCCGTAGAAGCAAAAGAGATCCTGATCAAGGATGGAAAGGTAGTAGGAGTTAAAGCAAAAGCATTGAGGGGAGAAGGTCATGAGCGTGATTTTTTTGCTCCGGTGGTGATCTCATGCGCGGGAGCTTATCCTACTTATACAAAATTGATCCCGGATTCCTATCCTATATCTTTCAGAAAAGATCTAAAAGATTTTTATAATAGAGAAAGAATGACCACAAGTATTTGCCTCTATCTAGGTCTTTCCGAAAGTCCTGCAAAATTCGGATTTAGCGGGGAGAACTATTGGATTTTCGCTTCTCCTGATCATGATAAGAATTTTTCCGAAAGGAATGATTGGCTTTCAGAAAGCGATGAGATCCCGAATCTATATCTTTCTTTCCCGAGTTTAAAAAATCCGGAAGCTAAGTCCCATACAATGGATGTGATCACATTTACGGATTATTCCAATTTTGCGGAATGGAAAGACGAACCTTGGAAGAAGAGGGGAGAAGAGTATAAAGACTTCAAGGAGAAGATCATAAATCGGATCCTGACCACATTGGAGTCCAGATTTCCAGGTCTTACTAAGCTGGTTGAATTTGCGGAACTTTCTACTCCGATCACAAATGAACATTTTACTTCTCATCCGGACGGAGCCATCTACGGTTTGGCCTGTGTGCCTGAAAGATATAAGAAGGAAAAATGTCCTTGGTTTGATGTTAGAACTCCGGTTGAAGGCCTGTATTTAACAGGTGCGGATGCAGCTTCTCCAGGAATTGCAGGCGCGATGATGGGTGGTTTAGCTGCTGCTTTAGCGGTGACTGGGAATGCAAATCTACTGAGAGAATTAAGAAATTAGAAAATTCTAATGAGAGAGATCCCATTTTATACCACGAGCCTTCTTTTGTCCCCTCTACTTTTATGGCAGGGGTTGAAGGCTCGTAAAACAATCCCTCGTTTACCGGAAGCTACCGGCCCTGACTTTGGGGAATTTCCAGGCTCTAGCCCATTCCATCTTTTGGTTTTGGGAGAATCTACCGTTGCAGGTGTAGGAATTCCAGACTATAAAAGTTCTTTGACCGGCCAAATCGCTTCTTCTCTTGGAAGCAGAAGCGGCAGGAAGGTCTTTTGGAAAGCGATAGGAGAAAGTGGGATCACTTTAGAAGAAGCAAAACAGAAATTTAGATCTCGTTTGCCCGAATCTTTTCCGGATGCGATCGTTCTTGCTTTGGGTGCAAACGATGTTGTGAAATTGAACTCTCAAAAAAAATGGTCTGATGATCTGCAGGATTTGATCGATGTATGTAGATCTAAATATCCGAATGTTCCGGTATTTATTGCAGGAGTTCCACCTCTTGGGATTTTTCCTGCCTTACCTAAGGCTATGAGATTTGTTTTAGGTTGGAAGGCTAGGCTTTTGGACCAGGCTTCTTCTTATCTTTCTGCAAAACTAGAAAATGTATTTCATATTCCGATGAGAAAGATCGGATCACTTTCTCCGGAAGGGATTTTTTGCTCTGATGGATTTCATCCTTCGATAGAAGGTTGTTCTATATGGGGAGAAGAAATTGCTGATTCGATTTTGGCTGTAGCAGTAAACGATTTTTCTAAGAAAAATTTGTAGGAGCTCCTACAAGATCAGGCCGGAAATAAAGATTGCGAGAATGATGTTTTTGTGATATAGAAATTTTCGAAGTTCCCACGAGCCTCTCCCCCCTCCCAAAGCTAGGGCGGGGGCCGGTTTACAAAATTTGCTTCGATCAAATTTAGTTTGTCCGTTTAGGTGGCCGACTCGTTTGACTTTCAGTCACCGACTCAGCAAAGCTGGTCGTCTTCTCGCTACGCTCCGAAGGGGCGGGGGCGCACTTTCAATAATTCAGTTTTAAAATTCGGATCTCTTTTTCTTCGAAGCGGAGAGTTTCTTTGAGTTGGTTGAATCTTTCCACGGAGAAAGGAGACTCTGGAGAACGTAGTTCTTTTTTCAATTTTAGAACTTCTTCATATAGCGATAGCAGTTCCAAAGTGTTTCCCTTGGCTTCTTTTGAATAAAGAGCACGGAACATAGGCCCGATCCTTGAAGGGATATCCGAGTTTACGATTTCCGCAACCCCGAGATCTTCGATATGTCGGAACATCCAGTTTTGGAGATAGACTGTGAGTAGTCTTTCCATCCGGACCACATCTTCCTTAGTATTCCGTGGAACGATCCCTTTATAGAATCTATAACGTTTTCTTAAATATTTGCCGGCGGTGTTTCCGTCGATAGGCTCTGATTTAAGTTTGTCCCATTCTTCTTTGATGACAGGAAAATATTCCGAGCCGAAATATGGTTCGCCCAATTCGCAGATATGAATGGCTCCCGGGTCGTAACTTCTCATTCTGGTGCGGAATCCATCCCAGTCTGCTGCGAGTAAGTTTACCTGTCCCTGGCTTTGGAGCGGTTCCATAGCTCGGTTGATCTCTCGGATAAAATTTCCTTTGAGCTGATCGGAAGGATCTGCGAGTACTAGAAAGTTGAAGTCGGAGGATTCGTCTCCTTCTCCTCTTTGTCTGGAACCGAAAAATATGAGTTCGAATGGTTTTAGGGAGGAGACGCTGGATAGATTTTCTTTAATTCGTTCCATGGCTTAAGAATCGTTTCGGTCTCTATCTTAGGAATATTAGAAGATGTACTATTCGAAAAACAAACGCATCCTGGAAAGGTTTTCCAAAATGGCTTTGTAGGCCCGATCTCTATCTTCCGGATCTCCGAAGGGCAGCGATTTTACGTGGTTGAAGTCATGGTAGGTGATCTCTATGGAGTTTGCCGCCATGTTCTTTTTGATCGAGGAGATATAGTCTAGATTAATGACCTCGGTATCCCCCAATTTTAACCACATTCTATCTTATCCCCGGGATCTCTTCTCCCCGCCGGATAACATACTTTCCGGATCAAAATCGGTCAAGAAAATACGCTCTTAAAACGCTTTTATTCCCCGGCTTACGAATTCATGGAATTCTTTTCCTAATTCCGCAGTGCCCAATCCCTTTTTGTTTTCCAATTGGGTTTCGAATACGAATATGAACGCCTCTTTTTGCCATTCCCAACGGACGTAACATTTTTCCGCTCCGGATCCTTTGGTGCAGCCTGAAAATACTGTGGCCCTGGAATTTTCCCCGATTGGGAAATATTGGAATTGTCTGGAATTGAATTTTGCCTGGTCCGTTTCGGATACCAATTGTCTGAAATCGTTGGAATTATCCTCAGTGTATGAGGAGGCCCGAAAACTTTCGAAATTGGAATTCGTGTCGGATATTTTACATTCGTAGAATAGTCCCCTGGCGAATAATCTTCCTGAGTTGAGTAAAACGGAATGTCCGCCTGTATAATATACTACGTCGTAATTGAGTCGAAGTGCCGACGGATTTTCAGCTACGACCGAGGTCGGATTCTCCTGATGGCTTTTACATTCTGAGAGGACAAGCGCGAATATGAATAGAATGAGAATTCTAAAAACCGATCTCATATAGATCTCCTTTATAATTTCGGAATACATAAGAAGAAGTTTTGGTTTCTTCCAGATAATTCGCAGGTAGAGGGACTTTTCCTCCTCCACCGGTTAGATCCACTACGTACAATGGAACGCTTAGTCCGCTGATACTTCCTCGGATCTGTTTCATAAGTTCCACACCTTCTTCTATAGGGACCCTGAAATGAGAAGATCCGAATACCTCGTCGCATTGGTGCAAATAATATGGTTTGATCCCGATTTTAGTGAGTCCGTAGAATAAATCTGTCAAAGCTACTACAGAATTATTGATCCCTTTCAACAGCACAGCCTGGTTTAGAACTGTCACTGCTCCTTCTTTCACTAACATCCCGATCCTTTCTTTTACAAGGTCTGTAAGTTCCTTGGAATGGTTGAAATGTGTGACCAAATAGATCGGGAAATGTTTTTTTAAGACCTGACAAAGTTCCGACGTAATCCTCATCGGAAGTGTAACCGGGTATCTGGTATGAATACGAACCTGATTGATATGCGGAATAGATTTTAATTCGCCTAAAAGATAATCCAGTTTGGAATCGCTAAGATTCAAAGGATCTCCTCCGGAAAGGATCACTTCTTTGATCTCGGTATGTTCTCTAAAATAGCGTAATGCGTCTTTCCAGTCTTCCGCACCTGGAGTTCCTGCAGATTGGGATACCTTTCTTTTTCGGGTGCAGAATCTACAATATACCGCGCATACATGAGATAGATACCAAAGCGCCCTGTCAGGATAACGATGAGTTACTCCTTTGACCGGCATATAGGATTCTTCTGCCAATGGATCTCTTCTGTCCCAGGCTCTTGTATGTAGTTCTTCTTTTCTTGGTAAAACTTGTAATCGAATAGGACAGTTTGGATCTTCCGGGTCCGCTAGGTTTAGATAATAAGGAGTGGCGGAGAAGCTGAACACTTCAGAGCAGGCGAGTAATGCTTCTTTTTCTTCGGAACTGATCCGGATATAATTTTCCAGTTCGGATCCGTCTTTGATCCGATTTTGGATCTGCCATTTCCAATCCAACCATTCCGATTCGGAAACTTTCTTTTGTTTTGGATGTGATGAAACGAGTTCCAAGAAGTCCTCTTACTGATGGATTCTCATGCCTGCAATTCCAGTCAACCGAGTATCCGTATAAAAAAGAAGGAAACCAAACATAGGTTTCCATTCGAGTTTTTTATTTATATAACCTCGAGGAGAATGCCCATCTATTAAAGTTGGAGACTTAGGAGAAGGATGAGCTAGATTTCCCGTTTTCTATTTTTGCCGAAGCGGAATTTTTGCCCGAAACCGCAGTCATGCTTTTTACGGGGAAAAGTCCTCCCGAGGACTTACAGAATGAAAACCGGTCAGACCGGAGGGGGAAGGAAAAGATAACGATATGCTAGGGTGTGAAAGTAAAAATTGCGGCCCGAATCGTTCGGAAGAAGACTACTCTTTGATCCGGAAGCTGTTTGGGAGAATTTGGTGATTAATCCGATGACTGCATCGTCTGCACTCGAGGAGAATAAGGAAGGAAGTCCTTGGTCGTCACTGTCCCTAAAAGATTGGGTTCTTGATTTTTTTTGGAAGGAATAACTTTTGACGCTGCTATAATCTCTGGCTACGACCTCACTGAAGAGGGCGAGCACCATGAATAAGATCAGAGGTAAAAGCCAAAGCCGCTTCATATCTATCTAACCTTAGACGGAACAAAACGGCTTTCGCAACCTTTTTTCGGAGAGAAAATCGGAATTTATGGTTTGATCGCTTCTACTTCTACAGTACTTAAAGTACTTCTTAAATAGCCGCTTTTCAGCACCATAGTCTGTCCTTCTTCCGAAGTGATATATGTAATGAACTCATCAATTTTTTTACCTCTATCGGAGAGATAGAATAAGTACAATCCCCTAGAGAGTTTGTATTTTCTTTCGGAAACATTCTGGATGCTTGGCTCTACATAAGGGTCCTTTCCGGTTTTGGAATAAGGAATCGCTTTCACTTTTCCTTTGTTTTGGATCTGAGCGCTTCCCATTCCCATAAATCCAACGGATGCGGTATCTTTCTCGATCAGATCTGCCATCTCATCGTTATCCGCAACCACTTTGGAATCATTAGTGAATTCTTTCTTTTTAGAAGTTTGGTATTCTTTTTCTCCCAAGTCTCTTTGTCTTAAGATATGAGTTTCGAAATAAGCGGCAGTTCCACTCTTATCGTTCCTAAGAACCACATGGATCGGTCCGGGCTTTCCACCTACTTGGGACCAATCTTTTATATCTCCGGAGAATATTTTGGAGATCTGCTCTAATGTAAGTTTAGAAACAGTATTAGCAGGGTTCACTACTATTGCAATCCCATCGTAACCGATCAGTACATTCTCAAATCTTCCTTTTCTTTGGAACTGGGTTTGTTCTTCCGGAGTTAATGGTCTGGAAGAAGCGGCTATATCCGTCTTGGCTTCGAATAATTTTTCGATCCCTTCGAAAGAACCTCCTCCTTGGACGGTCACTTCAATATTCGGATTCTTCTTTGCGTATCCAGCCGCTACCACGTTCAATAGGGTATGCATGGTTTCGGAGCCTGTGATCAGTAAGGGTTCTTTTTTGCAATTGGCAACCGTTAGCACGGTAAACATAAGGAGTAAGAGCGTTAATTTTTGTTTCATCGAGTCTTTGGTTCTCCGGAAATCTTTTCCAAAGGGGGATTCTCCTTCTGTAAGGCGAAAAGTCGAACGGATTTTGGTCCTGAAATATTACAATTAACGAAGGTACCCGGAGTACATCGCTTGACACCCCGCCTTCTTACAAGGATATAGAAGTAGCGTATTTTTTATTTAGGTCGTTTATGAACTTAGGCATTACTGAAGTTAGAAAAGGAATGGTTCTCAAGGTAGAAGGAGAACTTTATTCCGTTGTAAAAAGCGAATTCGTGAATCCGGGAAAAGGTTCCGCCTTTATCCGCACAAAATTAAAGAACTTGGTCCGTAGTAGCTCCATCGAAAGGACTTTCAAGGCTGCGGAAAAATTAGAATCCGTAGAATTGGAAAAGAGACAGATGACCATCTGTTATTCCGAGGGCGATGATATCATCTTCATGGACACGAATGACTTCGAACAGCTTCCGGTTTCTAAAGAATATCTGGAGGACATCCTTCCTTTCTTAAAAGAAGAGACCGCGATGGAAGTTTCCTTCTACGAAGGCAAACCGATCGGAGTGACTCCTCCAAACTTTGCGATCCTGGAAGTAACTTATGCGGAAGAGGGTCTAAAAGGTGATACCTCCGGAACCGCTCTCAAAAGAGTAACTGTAGAGACAGGCGGAGAGATCAACGTACCTATTTTTATCAAACAAGGAGATTCTATCCGGATCGACTTGAGAGATCTTACCTACGTAGAACGGGTAAATAAATAAGGGTTTTGTAAAGCGGCCTTATATACAAAAGGGGCTGCTAACTACCGCTTGAGGGTGCGGAGCTAAAAAAGGGACACCACCTAAAGGAGGAACGCTAATGGCGACTATTATCCAAAAACCGGGACTACCGGAAATCAAAGACAATACTGAAGTTAAATCTTTTCTGAATAAAAGAGGGATCGAATACGATCATTGGCCGGTCCCTAGTACCTCTAATTCTCTTACGGATAAATTAACTCTAGTAGATGATGAGAAAGAAGCTCTTCTCAAAAATTTGGACAATCGTTTCGAGACCTTAAAAGAAAAAGAAGGTTATCAGTCCAGAGATCTGATCGTTCTTCATCCGCAAGTTCCCGGCTTGAACGAGATGTTGGCTAAATTTGATAAAGTGCATTATCATACGGACGACGAAGTTCGTTATATAGTGGATGGTTCCGGAATTTTCGGATTCGCTCTCTCTGGCGAAAAGTTTTTAGTAAAAGTGGAGAAGGACGATTTCATCTCCGTTCCTAAGAACACAAATCATTGGTTCACTCTAGATGAGAACAAAAGGATCAAAGCAGTCCGTTATTTCCAAGACATGAGCGGCTGGGTTCCTAATTACGTAGAAGAAACTACGGCTCTAGTTTAAAGAATGTCCCAAAAAAAGATCCTGACTCGCCTCGCCGAGTCGGGAGTACTATATCATTCTAAAGGATGGATGCCTGGAACTGCAGGTAATCTTTCCATCAAGGACGAAAAAGATCCTAACGTGTTCTGGGTAAGCGGGAGCGGTTTGGATAAGAACAAACTGACTCGAAAAGATTTTCTTCCTGTAGAGATCCAATCCGGAAAAGTATTAGAAGGTTGGAAAGGTAGAGAAGGTCTTAAACCTTCCGCTGAAACTTCTATCCACAGAGCGGTTTACAAAGCGTTTCCTGAAATGGGATGTTCTCTTCATGTTCATACTCCCGAATCCAATCTGATCGAGATAGGAGTTTCCAAAGAGAATCCGATCGAAGATCTTCCTCTTCTTCCTTTAGAGATCATCAAGGCATTCGGTATTTGGGATGAGAATCCGAATGTTGCTGTTCCGGTCCTATATAATTATCCAAAGGTCCAAGATATCTCGGATCATCTGGAAAAACATCTCATTGAAACAAAACCCAGAGTCCCGTTTTGTATTATAGAAAAACATGGGATCACTGTTTGGGGAAAAGATCTGATCCAGGCGAATCGACATTTAGAAGCCGCAGATTTTTTACTAAAAGTGCGGGCGATGTCCAAGTAAGAACATGGGACCCAAGAATATCCTGGTAGTCGGGGCCGGATCCGGGATCGGCAGATCATTATTAGAAAAACTGAATGCGAATCCGGAATATTTTCCGATCGGGATCTCCAGACGCGGAGTTCCTTTGGAGGAAAATTTAGAAAGAGGGTTAAATTATCTATGCGATCTGGGAGAGCAAAACCGGATCCTAGAATTCACTTCTTCACTTTTGAAAATTTGGAAAGAGATCCATGCGATCTATTTCGCTTCCGGGGACGGTCTATTCTTAAAGATAGAAGATCTGGAATGGGAAGATCTGCAAAAACATCTGACTCTAAACTTAAGCGCTCCTATTTTACTGACTTCTAAACTTCTAGCTTCTATGAAGAATGGATCTCTTCTCTGTTATATTTCTTCTACCGCCGGGAAGCTTGGATTTCCGGAATCTTCTCCTTATTGCGCTTCTAAACATGGTCTGGCCGGTTTTGCAAAAGCGATCCGGGAAGAAGTAAAAGATCGCGGGATAAGAGTGACTACGGTGTATGCAGGAGCGATAGACACTCCTATCTGGGATGGAAGAGAAGGTTTTAAAAGAGAAGATATGATCCCGGCAAAGGATGCTGCAGTCTTTCTGGAAAGTTTGTATTCTTTTCCCGCGAGTTTCAACCAGGACGAGATACTTTTTCTGCCGCCCAAAGGTGTGCTTTAAATTTTAGGTTTCCGCCCAGCGTTCTCGGATCTTTAAAAGTTCAGGCATCAGATTCAAAAAGACCGGAACAAGTCCCGGATCAAAATGAGATCCGGCACCTTTACGGATATGATTGACCGCGTCTTCTATACTCCATGCTTTTTTATAAGGTCTTTCCGTGGTAAGTGCATCGAATACGTCCGCAATGGTTACGATCCTTGCTTCGATAGGGATGGTATCTCCTTTGATCCCGTTCGGATAACCGCTTCCATCCCATTTTTCATGGTGGTTCAAAGCGATACTTTTCGCCATTTGTAATAGGGAAGAATCATGATCTCCTATGATCTCCGCACCTATAGTGGGATGGGTTTTCATGATATCCCATTCTTCAGGATCTAATTTACCGGGTTTTTGTAATATACTATCAGGGATCCCGATTTTACCTATATCGTGCATGGGAGAAGCATGTAATATCTTCTCTGCGGTATCTTCGGAATGACCCAAGGCTTCCGTAAGTGTTTTAGAATAATGGCTCATCCGGATCACATGTAGACCGGTTTCGTTGTCTTTGTATTCAGCTGCGAGCCCCAATCTTTGGATGATCTGAAGCCTAGTCTCTCTTAGTTCCTCATTTCGGACCAAAGAAAGATGTGTTTTAACTCTTGCCTTAACGATCGCAGGACTTACAGGTTTTGTAATATAGTCCACGGCTCCGGCTTCAAAACCGTCAGCCTCGTCTTCTTCTTCCGCCATTGCTGTCACGAATATCACAGGTATTCTAGAAGTGGAGGATTCATTTCTGAGTTTTTTACAGGTTTCATGCCCTGTCATTCCGGGCATCATCACGTCCAAAAGGATCAGATTCGGTTTTTCGGAGATTGCGAGCTCTATAGCCTTGATACCGTCCTTTGCGAAAAACAATCTATAATCTTCTTGTAATATTTGTTTGAGTACCTGCAGGTTTGCCGCTTCATCGTCTACGACTAAAATTTTAGGTCTGTCATCCAGAAGTGGGCTCATTCTATTTTCCGATGTCCAATCCGAGTTGGGTGCTGAATTTTTTAAGAAGAGTGTACGCCTCTTCGAATTCGAATTGTTCTATTTTAGAACTAAAAAGTTTAAAATCGGAATTTTCCACTTTGGTCCGGATCAGATCCGAAAATTCTTCTAAAGATTTTTCTTCTATCGAGCCTCTTTGAAAAGATTCGGATAGTTCTTTCGCAAGAATGGAAGCTTTTTTAGGATCCCATTCCACTTCTTTCCAGAAAGGATCGATTTCCTGATCTGCGATCATTTCGGAATAACCTAATACTCTTGCGATCTCAGCGATCATCTGATCCATCTCCACAGGTTTGGAAACGAATCCATCCATCCCGGCCGCACTCGCCGCATTTTTATCTTCTTCAAAAACGCTGGCGGTCAATGCCAAAATAGGGGTCCTGGAAACCTTCTCCTGGATTTCATGCATCCGTATGACCTTAGTCGCTTGGCGGCCGTCCAATCCAGGCATCTGTACGTCCATTAGAACCAGATCGAAAGATCCGGTCGTGACTTTTTTTACCGCGTCCTCTCCGTTATACGATGATTCAACCTGGTGTCCAAGGTTCTGGAGAAGAAGGCTTACTAGTTCCGTATTTTTTTCCACATCGTCCACTACTAAGATCTTTAAAGGAGGAAGTTTGATCCCTGTTTGTATCTTGTTCTCTTGTCTAGGTTTTCCTTCTTCTAAAGGAAGAAGTACATGGAATGTACTTCCTTTGCCGAGAGAACTCTCCGCCCAGATCTTTCCACCCATCAATTCCGTTAGCTGTTTACAGATCGTAGTTCCGAGTCCTGTTCCGCCAAAACGTCTAGTTGTGGAAATATCCGCCTGAGTGAACGGTTCGAAAATTTTATCCAATCGATCCGCTTGGATCCCGATCCCGGTATCTTGGACGGCAAAATGAAGTTTTCCTTCTTCTCTTTTTACTTTTAAACTGACCTTTCCTTTGTCAGTGAATTTGACCGCGTTTCCGATCAGATTCATCAGGATCTGTCTGATCCTTAAAGAATCTCCTTTATAAAATTCAGGAAGATCCGATTCTTGGACCACTTCGAATTCCAGATTTTTCTTTCTGGCACCGATCCCTAAGGTGGATTTTAATTCTGCGATCAATTTGAAAAGGGAGAAGTCCATTTCTTCCAATTCCACCGCTCCTTTTTCCAACTTCGCGGTGTTTAAAATATCATTCAAAAGTCTTAATAAAGATTTCGCGGAACTTTTGACGGTTTCCAAGTGGGTCCTATGATTTTTTTCCAATTGGTCGGAAAGAAGAACTTCCGTAAACCCTAGTATTGCGTTCATCGGAGTTCGGATCTCATGGCTCATATTCGCTAAAAAAGAAGTTTTAGTGATCGCAGCGAGTTCCGCTTTTTCTTTTTCCTTACGTAGAGCTTCCTCTATTCTTCTTCTTTCGGTGATATCTAAAATAACCCCGTCTATGAAGATTGCTTCTCCGTTCCCGCCGTAAACTCCACATCCATTGTCCCAAAGCCATCTGATCTCTCCGTTTTGGTGGATGACCCTATATTCTAAAGTAAATGCTCTTTTTCCCGCGACTGCAGCATCTACTATGGACTCTACCATTTTAATATCTTCAGGATGAACAACGTCTTTAAAAGATCGGATAGAGTTTGAGCTTACAAAATCTTGGATGGGATAGCCTAGAATAGATTCCGTAGAATCACTCATGAATAACATATTCCATTCATTATTCGGAAGGCATCTATATGTGATACCCGGGATATTTTCGATCATGGAACGCACTTGTTGTTCACTTTGTTTTAATGCGTTCTCTATCATTTTTCTTTCGCTGATATCGGTTACAAAACCGACGAATAGATCTTCTCCGGAAAGTTTTCCATGACCTATGGCCAAACGAATCGGAAAGTCGGATCCGTCTTTTCTAACGCCGATAACTTCTCTGCTGCTTCCTATAATTTTAGCGAAGCCCGCACTCAACATCGTCTTGGAATTTTTATCTTTTATGCTATAGTAAGGATCCGGCATTAACTCTCTGATATTTTTACCGATCACCTCACCGTTTTCATAACCGAAGATCAACTCTGCAGAACGGTTGAATTCTCTGATCTTACCTTCGGCATCCATCGTGATCACTCCATCCACAGCGGTGGTGATGATCGTCCTAAGTCTGGATTCGCTGACTCTTAAGTTATTTACTAGATCTCGGTATCTCAAGAACCAGTTGACTGCAAATGCAAACAGAGTGAATGCGATCGTGATAAGGGAAACTGAAAGTGCTAAGAAAGTAGAGTCCGTAGTCTGAGGGGTAAGGGTAGTGTTTTCTCCTATGAATCTTGCAGCTTCCATTCCGGTATAATGCATTCCGGAAATAGCGGATCCCATAGTGATCGCAGAAATGATGGAAGGCCAAAGAGTGCCTAACTTCATATTTTCTAGACCGAATCGTACCCAAAGAGAGAGTATCGCAAGAACGACCGCAACTACGATGGATAGTGCAAAAAACCATGGATCATAACGTAAGTAAGGACCCGTCTCCACGGCCGCCATTCCTGTATAATGCATAGCTCCTATCCCGGAACCTACAAGAACGCCGCCTAACACTAGTTCTGTACCTGAAATTTTAGGCCTATTCACGAACGACAATGCGATCGTAGAGGCGAGAAGACTCGGAAAGATGGATAGGATAGTCAGGCTCTTATCATACTGAACCGTCGTGCATAGTTCAAAAGAAAGCATCCCGATAAAATGCATGGACCAAACCCCGCAGCCTAAGGCTATGCTCGCAGCGGAAGAGATCAGATATTTTGTGACGGGCGGAGAAGATTCCGGAACTTTTTGTCCAACGATCTGCAAAGCGATATAGGAAGCGAATATCGCCATTAAAACGGAAAGAACAACCAGCCAAGGGTTATACGTTGCCGTAAGAAGTTTAGTGGAAGAATTATAAATGAAAAAATTATCTAAAAATGCGATCACAAAAACTCAGACCTCGAAAGGAAGCCCCACATAAAATATAGTATTCCCGGGAGAAGAATCAAACCAGATCCTTCCTTTATGTTTTTCTACAATTCGCTTTGCTATATCTAAACCGAGTCCTGAACCTTCTCCCAAAGGTTTGGTGGTGAAGAATGCATCGAACACTTGGTCTTTCACTCCTGCAGGGATCCCGGGTCCCTTGTCTTGGATAGAAACTATCACCTCGTTCCCTTGTAAGGAAGCGCTAATCCCGATCGAACCTTTGTACGACATCGCCTGGACGGAATTCATGATCAAATTTGTCCATAAATGCATTAAATCATCCGGAAAGCCTAAAAACTCGGGGACACCGTCCAGGTTAGTCGAAACTTCCACACCATGTTTGAATAGATTCTGGTACAGTGTCAGAACGGTATCTATATTTTCCTTTAAAGAAAATTTTCTTTTCTTATGGGAGGACTCGAAATGTGCAAAACTTCTGAGTGCATATACAATTTTTGCGGAACGATCCACCGCCGTTTTGATCGTATCCACACATTGTTCCGGACCTAAAAGGTTTAAAAAGAAGGGGAGAAGTTCCCTTGTATTCTGATTTTTTAATATTCTTTCGAAATTTTTCCAGGAAGAAGCGATCCCGAAATCGACGAAAAATTCTGCAGTTTCCTCAGGGAAAAGAATATCCGCGGATTTCATCTCCGTTTTGATCTCCGCAAGTACCCTTCTTCTTTCCAGACCGATCAATATCTCTTTGGAAGAAACCCCCAAAGAGATCAACTCTTTGTAGGAGTTCCAATCCTCGTCGGATAAAGAAGAGAGAAGAGGGAGGATGGAACGTAATTCATTTCTGATCTTTTCTAGATAAGATAGAATATTAAAACCCGCCGCCTGGATCGCACCTATAGGATTATTGATCTCATGAGCGATCCCTGCCGCTAATTGGCCTAGATCCGCGAGCTTGGAAGCCTGGATTAACTTTGCCTGGGTCCTTTTCAAACTTTGGAGAGCTTCTTCCAGGTCGAATTTTTGGGATTCTATGATCTCTTTTTGGGCCAGGATCTCTTCATTCGCTCTTTGTAATGTTTCTATCCTGAATTCCGCTTCTTTTAAACCCGTGGCGTCTGTCCCTGTGGATATCACATATTGTAAATGGCCGTTCCGATCCCTGACTTCTTTATGCTCCCAAAGAGTTCTTCTGGATTTTCCTTCCTTGGTCCTAAGAAGTACACTTGTATGTTTTGGGAACTTCTTCTTTGCAAAACGTTGTTCGAAAACTTTTGCAATCGTTTTACTTTCTTCCGCAAATAGTTCCGTTTCCCAAAAAACTTTTCCTTCCAGTTCCATTAGATCGAATCCAGTGGTTTGCAGGCAGGCTCTATTCAATAAAATTAATTTACCATCTCCATCCAAAACGAGGAATAGGATGCTGGTGGAGTCTAAAATACTCTGAAGGATATCCCTTCTTTCCGAAAGTTTTCTTTCCGAGATCGCCCTCTGTGTCACATCTCTCAATACTACGATCGTGAAATGAGAACCTTCCGCTCTTTGGGAACGAACGGAAACATCATAATATTTGCCATGATTCGTTTTCCATTCGGTATTCGTCTTTCTGTTGGAATGACATTCTTCCACAAGAACGTTCAGATCCGGGAGAAATTCGGAAAGTTTGGAATCTTGTCTCAATCTTGCTATCCCGAGCATATTTAGAGCGGAAACATTACAATCCAGAAGGAATCCGGAAGAGTTCATTACAAAAACTGCATCTTGTATATATTCGAAAACCTGATTCCTTGCAAGAGGGATCAGGTTTAAGATCCTGAAATAAAAAAGACCGTACATCCAAACGATCAAAGCGAAACTTGCAGCTAAAGGGAAAATATCCAGCTTTGGATGGATAAAAGGAATAAAACTGCCCGCGGTCATCACCTGACTGCCGAAAGGAAGAGTGACCCCGATCATAAATACCAGGCAGCGTACCCTATGGAATGCTCTCTGGGTCCAGATCCCATATAATAAAATTATAATACAAAGCGAGAATATGAAGATGGAATTGATTACATAGACCTGCATCCAAGGCCCATATTCGTAGATTAAAGCCAGCCAGGGAGCGGAGGGATCGAATCTAAGAGAAGGGCGGATCCATTCTTTTGCTCCGAACCAAACTACAATTTCAGTACATAGAGGAATGAATGAAAAAAGAAAAATGCTGATCGGGTGAATGAATCTGCTTAAATTCGCTACCCTTAAACAAAGAAAGGGAAGTGAAACGATCAGAAGGTCAGGACCTATAAATTGGAAATTGTCCCAAAAAATAATACTCTCGGGCCTTGTGCTGACTATCTCCCAAAAATATCCGAAACTATACAGGATCATTCCAAGACATACCAGAATGAATTCAGGCGCTCCGGAGGTTTGTCTATTTTTGAATCCTAATCTAAGAGAAAGAATGGAAAGAAAGAGGCTGAATAAGGGAAGGATCGCGTAAGGAGTCCATTTGAACCAGGATAAAGATTGGACTTCCGTTCCCATGCAAACTAATTTTGAACGCCACCCCTTCGGCTCAAGGAGAAAGTTTCTAAGCTTAAAATATAAGACGTATTAGCCGGATCGATCCAACTTTCTATGAGGAAATTTATCTCTTAAGTAAAGAAATTATAGAGTTTATTGTGTATTCAATTGTGAAAACCGACCGCGGTTCCTGCTTTTTCTCCCAAGGTAAAGAAGAAGGACGCACCTTCTCCCAGTTTACCTTCTGCCCAAACCGAACCCTTGTATCGCGTAACGATCCTATGTACGATCGCGAGACCTACTCCAGTACCTGAGAATTCGTCCTGTCTATGCAGTCTTTGGAAAACACCGAAGAGTCGACTGTAATATTTCATATCGAAGCCGGCGCCATTATCTTTTACGAAGAACGTTTTTCCTTTTTCAGTATTCGTAACTCCAATCTCCACCTTAGGTTTTTCCTTTTTAGCGGAATATTTTACCGCATTGGAGATCAGATTTTGGAACACGTAAGACATCATGTCCCTGTCCGTGGTTACTTTTGCAAGCGGATGGATTATGATTTCGGCATGATGTTCCGTTTGATCTTTGATCAAGCTCACTACATTTTCTGCGACTTCCGTGAGATCGAAGGTGGAATCCTTAAGTTCCTTTTTACCTACTTTAGAGAATTCTAATAAATTATCGATCAGGTTCTCCATTCTTTTTGTGGATTCGACGAGCACATTCAAGAATCGGACTCCTTCAGGATCCAGAACGGAGCTGTGATCTTCTATGATCATCTGGGTATAACCTTGGATCGCTCTTAAAGGCGCTCTCAAGTCATGGGAAACCGAATAGGAGAATGCTTCCAACTCCGCATTCGCAAATTCTAATTCGAAATTTTTCTGTTCTAAAGCTTCTAAATTACTTTTTCTATCTTCTGCAATTGCGAGAAGGGACTTCACTCTTACGATCAATTCTTCCGGATGGAAAGGTTTGCATAGGTATTCGTCCGCCTTTGCCTCCCAGCCTTTTAACATCGCCTCTCTATGGGTTAATGCGGTAAGAAGGACCACGATCGTTTTGGAAATTTTAGGATCCGCCTTGATCTCTTTACAAAGTTGGACCCCGTCCATCTCAGGCATCATCACATCCGAAAGAACTAAGTCTGGTTCCCAGAAATATACTAATTTCAGACCTTCTCTTCCGTTCCTAGCAGACTTAACTCGGTACAAAGGAGAAAGAAGAGAATAAATATAACTAGCAAGATCCTCATTGTCTTCGCAGATCAGAACTTTCGGTTTATCGGAAAGATCTGCGCCTTCTTTATTCGATATTTCTAAATTAGAATATTGGGGAGAATGGGAGAAAATTTTGGAAGAAGGTTCCTTCTCCCCTGAATCCGCTTTTTGAGCCGGAATTTTAACACTAAATTTGCTTCCTGAGTTCAGTTTGCTGGTAACTTCTACAGAACCGCCCAAAAGTTCCGAGAAATCTTTTACCATTGAAAGACCAAGTCCTGTTCCGCCGTATCTTCTGGTAGATGAACCCTCTGCCTGTTGGAACTTTTTGAAGATGATCTTTTGGTCTTCTTCCGAGATCCCGATCCCGGAATCTTGAACGGAAAGAAGAAGTTGGTTTTCGGAATATTTGAGAATGACTGAGATATTCCCATCTTTAGGAGTGAATTTTAAAGCATTAGAGAGAAGATTAAAGAAGATCCTTTCGAACAAATAACGATCTATCAAAACATTCAGGTCGGAAGAAGGAAGTTCCTTTTGGATCTGTATATTCTTCTCTAAAGCGCTCGGCTCGAAATCTTTTAGGATTGTATGAACTAAATTACTAATATTAGTAGGCTCAAGTTCTACCTTCATCTTTCCCGCTTCAAATTTAGAAAAATCTAATAGACTATTCACCATCTGAAGAAGTCTGACTGAATTATTATGTACCGTTCCCAACATCTGAATATTGCCGGAAGAAAGATTGGATCCTTTATCGGAAAGAATGGATTCTACGGGAGCTAGGATCAAACTAAGAGGAGTTCTAAGTTCATGGGAAATATTTGCAAAAAATTCATTTTTGATCTTTTCAGTCTCTCTCAAACTTTTATTTGCAGACTGTAATTCCTGAGAACGTCGGATTATCTCTGTTTCCATCTCTTCGGTTCTAGAACGAAGAGCTTCAGTCATCTCGGTTTGTTGTTCTCCTCTTTGTTTTAAAAGAACGAACTCAGTGATATCTTCCGCTTTATGGATGATGTATTCTACCTTTCCTTGTTTGTTCAGGACAGGCACGTTCAAAGGACTCCAATACTTGACTGTAAATCCGCCACCTTCTTCTTTTGGAAGTTGGATATCGTATTTTTGGACCGCCATGGTATCCTGGGCTTTGGTTTCCAAAACACGAAGAAGAGAACTATGAAGATTGCTTACGCCGGTTGCTTCCGGATCGTCAGGATTATCCGGAAAAACTTCGAAAATTCCCCTGCCTAAAATTTTATCTCTTTCAGTCCGAGTGGCCCTAAGATAGCCATCACTCACCGCTATTATTTTGAGCTCTGGAGAAAGTACCAGATACAAACCAGGAACCGATTCGAAAAGAACACGAAAGTCAGGGTTTGAAGCGGAAGAATGATCCATCTGTTTTGCCTAATATAGATATGAAACGAACTCGAAATCGAGAGAATTCATTTCAAAATTAATGAATATGGAAAAAATAGAATATCTAATTTCCTAAAAAGTTCCATTAGAATCCACTCCGTTTCTAAAGCATCCAGGCAGTTTTGTCATTCAAGAATTAGCCTTTGAGTGATGAAGTTGTTACAGTATACTTCCAAAAAATTTCCCAAAAGATATGAGCGGCAATCTTAAGTTCTGTTGAGCGATGTCGGATCTCCTACAAAATTTTTCTTAACCTTGATCAATAAATTTGTCTCGAAAAGACGCATAACGGATATTTTTCGCGGAAGGTTCCTGAAATTTCGGAATTTGCTGGTAATAAGTCGAAATACGAATAAAAAAGGCAAAACTCTACCAGAAGCGTCAAATGAGGTCCGGCGATTTCTTTTCTATAGGATTTTTTTTGTTTCAGTGGGACTGAAGGGGCGGAGCTATATTCTAAAATCCAAATAATTTACTATACAAATATTTAGTATTCTTTTATGATCCTCTCATGCCCCAAAAAGTCAAAATTTGGAAACATTGGGAGAATGGACACTGCTTCAGCGCCATTTCGTTTTCTTATGACACAGAACTCTTCCAAAAATTCTCAAGAATGCCTGAAGCAGTTTGGAATCGCGCGGAAAGGTTTTGGAAAATTCCATATTCTGAATCTTTTCTGACCGAATTTGTTTCTACTCATAGGGAGAAGATAGAAGCAGATCCTGACATTCTTCTAATTCCACTCGAAACAGAGGTACTAAGGCGCAATTATAGCAAAAAAACCCTAAAGTCTTATTTTCTTTATAACAGGGCCTTTTTAAGATCGATCCAAAAAAATCCGTATTCAGTGACCGAATCCGATCTAAAGATATATTTGGATCGAATTTTATACGAAAAGAATTTAGCCGCTACTTCCATCAGATCAGCTCTACAATCTTTCAGGTTTTATTATAATATTGTAATAGGCACAAATTTTTTAGCCTCCTATTCTCCTCCAAAAAGAGAGAACAAGATCCCAGAATCCTTATCCAGAAAAGAAGTTACCCGGATCATAGAATCGAATTCCAATCCTAAGCATAGACTTCTATTAAAACTTTGTTATGGATCCGGACTAAGAGTAGGGGAACTCGTAAAGCTGAAAGGATATGACTTAGACTGGGACAAAAAATCGATCCGTATCCGGCAGGGTAAAGGGAAGAAGGACCGCTTCAGTCTTTTACCAAATAGCTGCAAAAAAGACCTCGCGATTTTACTCGAGCGCCAGGGAAGAAGTTCCTGGATTTTCACAGGCCAAATTCCCGGCAAGAACCTAAGCGTCAGAACTGCGGAAAAGATATTCACTAACGCTAAGGAAAAAGCAGGCATCAAAAAGGATGTTTCGATCCACGACCTGAGACATGCATTCGCTATCCACTTGTTGGAATCAGGCACCTCGATCAAAATGATCCAAAGATTGCTTGGCCATGTATCGGTAAAAACCACGGAAATCTACGCTAGAATTGTTGACCCGATGGTTTCTAAGATCAAAAGTCCTCTGGACGATCTCTGATTTTACGAACATTCGCCTATGCAGTGATGCATAGACGCAACAACGGAGAGTTGGAGTTATCCGACATTCCAGCCAAAATTAGTTTTTTGTTTGTTTTTTAATTTTGAAGTTTTTGTTCGTTAAACTCGAGCATCTGGTAATTTGCAAATAAATTAGCTGCTTTTTCTTAATAGCCGCCATATTTTGAAGTGCATCTTTCGATTCCGGCTTTTCACTCCGTGTGGTCTGTGGTGTTTGATGATAGCGTAGAGAGGCGGACAGAGTTCGTCTTAGTAAATCCTTCAGCTCCGTAGGGTCTGAATTTTTTTAGTAATAGTGGCTGAAACGTCGGATAACTTCCGGTGCCTCCGCGCCGCTCGGAGATCGCTTCGCGACTCGCTCGCTTGGCCTTCGGCACATTCGCTTCCGTCACTTCGTTTGCAAAGCAAACTCGTGCCGTTGCGAACGTCGGAGCACCTTGGTCGTTATGCGACAGTCTTTAAAAATATATGAAATCCGAAGAAAACTTCATTAAGTTGATCATTGATATATTAACCGAGAACCAATATAAGGTTAGGAAAATAGATCATATTGATCTAATAATTGAAACTGATTTAGAGGATGTAAAGAGTTCAATATTTGTAGAAGTGAAATTTACCAGCCATTCTACAATGGGCTACTATAATATTCTGGAAATTGCTAACTCAGTATCTAATAGATTCGATATATATGCGAATTCGTTTACTAATCCTATTCCTTTTAAAGGAGTGATCATAGTTTCTGCCATTGTAGATGATGAAGGTATTAAAGAAGTCGATAAAAAATATAAAATAAAAGTTTTAGATGTACGGTCTTTATATGATTTTACCGCCATTCGGCCTCTTCACAGAAAGCAATTAGAACGGTATTTATTTGAAAATGTTTTAGACTATTCTATTCCCCGAATTCGCTACCCTCTATTATACGAAGAGTTAAAGCCATCGAATACTTTTACAGCGCAAATCCAGGCTTTTAATGCGAAAAGTACTAAACCTGATAAAAAGAAAGGAGAAGTTCTTTGTGAAGGGCTTCAATTGATTAAGCCCGGCTTTGATGAGTTTAAAAAATATGAAAATCATGTTATAGAAATTTTAAAATACCTTTTCGAAAACGATTTGGTCGATTGGTCTCCTCAAACAAAGACTGACAGTGGACTCAATATATTTGATTTAATTGTTAGGGTTACTAACAAATCCTATTTTTGGTCGGAACTAACATCAGATTTTCATAGTAAGTATGTGGTGTTTGAGTTTAAAAATTATTCGAAGTCGCTGTCGCCGGGGCAGATTTATTCTACAGAGCGCTACTTGTATAAACAAGCATTAAGAAATGTAGGAATAATAATTTGTCGAAAAAACCCTGGAATTAATGCAATCATAGCTGCAAAAGGGGTCCTTAAGGAGTCAGGAAAATTGCTATTATTTTTTACCGACTTAGATCTGTGCAATATGTTACATGCAAAAGATCGTAATGAAGAATTAGATAGTTATTTATTTGCAAAGTTAAATGACTTTCTTATTACTATTGATAGAAATTAAAGACCGTCGCATAACTATCGGTGCTTCCGCGTCGCTCGAGATTGCTTCGCAACTCTCGCTTGGGCTACGCCACATTCGCGTCCGTCACTTCGTTTGCATGCGCAAACTCGTGCCGTTGCGAACGTCGGAACACCTTGGTCGTTAGCCGCCATGGAGATTAAATATGCCTGTATTCATTAGTTACTCTAGAACGGATCATGATTTTGTTGATCGTCTTGCGAAAAATTTAGTAAGCGAGCGGGTTCATGTTTGGTTAGATCGATGGGAAATGAAAGTTGGTGATTCTTTGATTGATAAGATTCAATCAGCAATAAAATCATCAGATTATTTATGCGTTGTACTCTCAAAAGCATCCGTTTCATCAGATTGGTGTAAAAAAGAGTTAAATTCTGCTCTAATGCGCGAACTTGAAGAAAAGCGGGTAGTGGTCTTGCCTGTTTTATTAGAAGATTGTGAAATACCTATCTTTCTTAAAGAGAAATTCTATGCTGATTTCCGAAATTCATTTCAATCTGGTTTTCAAGACCTTAGAAACGCCTTAGCCCACGCTGCCACTTCTTCCTTAGGCCGATTTGAATCTAATGATTCGAATACGGATTGGGGCATTGATTGGGGTCTATTTAATAAAAAATTCTTCTTTGTACGTGTAACAGCGGTTCATATGTACAGTAACTACCCATTCACCTTACTTGCAGAAATACAGCTAACATGTAATGACAAAGCTACTGAACGTAATCATTATTTTGAAAAAGCGGGACTTGGCTGGTTCCATCGTGAAACGATTCTTGCAATTCTTTGGGAATTTAAAGAAATTAGGAATTTACGAATTCTAATTGAAGATAATTTGCCTAAACAAGTCATTACCGTATTTAAAGACGCGAATTCAAAACAAGAAATTACTATTACCTTATCTGTTCGTAGACTTGGAATGGACACTGGGCAGGAAACACTTTATGATTTTGATTTTTTAATTGATGGTGTTCGTGATGATCGGGTAAATCGTGTTCAACAACCCACTGAAGAAGAAAAGAATAAAATAATCGAATTAATCAAAAAGAATCCCCACGGCGGCTAACTAACGGTGCTTCCGCTTCGTTCGTGGATCGCTAACGCGACCACTCACTCGGGCTACGCCACATTTTGCATTGTCACTGCGCTTGCAGTGGCAAGCTCGTGCCAAACGCAAAACGTCGGAACACCTTGGTCGTTATCTGCCATGCCGTGCCCCTTCCATTATAGCGCCTGCCGTCCGTGGCAGGCTGCTATTTTCACTATACAAGTAAGAGAATAGTTTAAAATATTATGACTATAATAGGCAATATATGAAAGAAATGTATATCAGTGAAATTGCAAAAGAGCTAAGTGAAGAAAACTTAGCTCTTTTTTGTGGTGCTGGATTTTCTATGTCTTCGGGTTTTGTATCGTGGAAAGAATTAATGAGGCCTATTGCGAAAGAGATTCAGTTAGATATAGAAAAAGAAACAGATATGGTCGCAATTGCCCAATATCACGTAAATGCAAATGCTTCGAATCGACACAAGCTTAATCAATTGTTGATCGATGAATTTTCTAAGAATGCGAAGCTAACTGAAAATCATGCGATTATTGCTCGATTTCCTGTGCAAGAATATTGGACAACAAATTATGATAAGTTAATAGAAACAGCATTAGAAAAGCAAGGCCGAATCCCAGATGTTAAATCTACTGTTGAACAACTTGCTTATACAAAACCAAAACGAGATGCAGTTGTTTATAAGATGCATGGAGATATTGGATCACCAGATAAAGCTGTTCTTACTAAAGATGATTATGAGTCATATCATATAAAGTATAGACAATTTATTATAGCTTTGGCGGGATCTTTAGTCTCTCGCACTTTTTTATTTATTGGTTTTAGCTTTAAAGATCCAAATCTTGATTATATTCTCGGCCGGATACGAGTTGCATATAACTCAAATCAAAGAAGGCATTTTTGCTTTATTAAAGAAATTAATAAAGACGATTACACAGATGAAAAAGAATACGAATACGATAGAATTAAATTCGAACTATTTGTATCTGATTTAGGTAGATTCAATATCAAAGCAATAAGAATAACTGACTATTCAGAGATAACTAAAACACTTAAGCAAGTGGAAAGTTTATACAAACGTAAAACAATTTTTATCTCTGGTGCGGCAAGCGATTATGGGGTGCGAAAAAAAGATGATGCGTTAATCTTTATACATAATTTATCAAAAACCTTAGTTCAGAAGGGATATAAAATAGTTTCTGGTTTTGGTCTTGGCGTGGGTAGCTCTGTAATTACTGGTGCGTTGGAAGAAATATATCTAAATCCTAATCAGAGTTCTAACGACCAACTATTACTAAGACCATTCCCGCAAGACGTAACCGGATCAATTGATAAAAACACATTGTGGAAAAAGTATAGAGAAGATTTGTGCCTATATTCAGGGATTGCAATTTTTCTTTTTGGAAATAAATTAGAATCTGGCAATATTATAAATTCAAATGGAATGGTAACCGAATTTGAAATAGCGTTCGAAAAAGGATTGTTTTTGATCCCAATTGGTTCCACAGGTTTTATCGCAGAAGAAATCTGGAATAAGATTAATTCAAATTTCGATAGATATGCTTACAACACAGCCAGCCTCGTTTCGAATTTTAAAATGCTCAATGATAAATCTAAGTCAGACCATGAAATTATTGAAGTTGTAATGGACATACTAAAGGAAGTAATCAATAAATAGGAGTAGCACGATGGCGAGAAGAACATATTTTGCATTTCATTACCAAAATGATATATGGAGAGTTAACCAAATAAGAAAAAGTTGGATTACAAAAGAAGATATTCAAGATGCTGGATTTTATGATGCTTCATTGTGGGAAGAAGCTAAAAAGACAAGTGATGTTGGTATAAAACGAATGATTAATTCTGGTCTAGGTAATACTTCTGTAACAGCAATTTTGATTGGTACCGAAACAAGTAATAGACGTTGGGTTCGTTATGAAATAATTAAAAGCTTTGAAAAGAGTAATGGCTTGTTAGGGATTTATATTCATAATCAAGAAAATCAAGAGAAAAAGAAAGCAACTAAAGGTAGCAATCCGTTTGAATGCTTAGGTGTTAAAATCACTGACAAAGGTAAGAAAGTTCTATTCTACGAATTGAAGAATTCAAAATGGATAGAGTTTGCTGATTTGCCTTCAAAAGCTTCAAACTATGATGAGAAGTACGATGGGAAATTTTATCGTTTATCTGAGTTTGGATATAAGTTATATGATTGGATAGATAACGATGGTTATAATAACTTAAGTTCATGGGTTGAAGAGGCTGCAAGTAAAAAATAATATTTGAAATTAACGTTCGTATCGATTCTCTTCGAATCGGCTCATTCGAACCTTACTCGATCGAGGTCCAAAACTTCCGCTTAACTTGTTTCGATGGTTTTCATCAAAACAGCTTCATAGACTTTACTCGGACTTTCCATACCAGGCTTGAATTATTTTCGTGCCTGCATTATTCATTCACTTTCAAAAATAATTATTAGGTATATAAGATCAAATGGCTAAGCGCGTTTTTTTTAGTTTTCACTATAAGGATGTTCAAGATTTCAGAGCAAATGTTGTAAGGCAACATTGGTTAACAAAACCAGATAGAGAAGCTGCTGGCTTTTATGACGCATCAATTTGGGAAAGTGCAAAGAAGCAAGGATCAGTCGCGCTTAAAAGACTTATAAACCAGGGTTTAGATAATACCTCCGTGACTTGTGTTCTTATAGGAACAGAAACTTATGACAGACCTTGGGTTCGTTATGAACTACTGAAAAGTTTTAAAAAAGGAAACTCAATAGTTGGTGTACATATAAATTCAATAAAAGGAAAGGATGGATACACAAAGTATCAAGGCGTTAACCCGTTAGAATTTATTGGAGTAACTTTTTCTAAGACAGGGAAAACCGCTACACTTTGGGAGAAGAAAGGAGGAGATTGGGTTGAGTATAATGAAATTGATGGTAGCGCGTCTTATAACGTCAACGTAGGCGAAGATTACTGGGGGAATGGATACAATTTAAGCCGTTGGTATAAGGTATACGATTGGGTGAGTGACGACGGATACAAAAATTTTGCGGATTGGATAGAATGATGAGGTCAAAAATTAATAATCAAATTATAGAAGAATCGTCACCTTCTGTTCAATCACATTTGCAAATTTTACAAACAGTTATAGAAAGAATGGCGACTAATAGTTCTTCTTGTAAAGCTTGGTGTATTTCAATTGTTTCAGCTGTTCTAGTAATTGTTGCAGATAAAGGAAAGCCTGAGTTTTCATATATAGCACTTATTCCAACGTTATTATTTCTTGCGTTGGATGCATATTATTTGGCTTTAGAAAAAGGATTTCGAAATACCTATAATGATTTTGTGCAAAAGATTCATGATAGAGCAATAAAAGTTTCAGACCTTTATACGATAGTCCCGCATGGTAGTTTAAATCAACATCAAATTAAAGCTCTGCAGTCTTTTTCAATATGGGGGTTCTATTTGTCTCTATCGATTCTGATTTTTGTGACGAAACTAATAATTATATCGTAATTATGAATCTGACTATAAGGTGCAAATTGATATGGCTTACTTAACAGAAGCGCAACTTCTTTCATTTCGCGAGATTTATCGTGAAAAGAATCAAAATAGAATTTTTAAAGAACAAAGAAAGCAATCTGCAGATGTGACAATATTTTTATCGCATAGCCATTTGGACAAAAAACTTGTTGAAGGTTTAATATCATATCTTGCGCAATTTGGCTTAAACATTTACGTTGACTGGCAAGATTCAAATATGCCAAGAGTGACGAATCGCGATACTGCAACCTTGATTAAAGAAAAAATTAAGGATTTAAATTTGTTTTGGATTTTAGCAACTAAGAATGCTATGAATTCTAAGTGGGTTCCTTGGGAAACCGGAATAGGCGACCTAGCAAAGAATGGTAATGTGTATATTATTCCAGTATCCGATAATGATGGAAAATTTCATGGAAGTGAATACTTACAACTATATCGAAGAATTGAAATTGCCAATGACGATCAATTGGCCTCATTTAGGCCAAATCAAAATAGTGGCGGTATCTATCTCAAAGAGGTAATGAAAAGTAGAGGGAGTTTCTTATATTGATACAATATTATAGTATTTGCTTGTCCCGGTTCAAACGAACTGGTTCACCCGAACGCTTCGCGATCGGGGCGCAAAATCTCCATTAAACTCGCTTCGATGGCCCTCGTTAAAACTGCTTCGCAGATTTTACTCGGGCTTAATCAATCTGCTCAACAAGATTACTTTTGATAAAGGCTGAATAGAAATAGATAGTTGGTTTTCCATAAAGCCTATATAAAATCAAAAATTCATCCATAAATAATCGCCTTTGTCCTAATTCAATCTTTGAAATATGACTTCTGCTTCGTTTTAATTTCTTTGCTACTTCAGCTTGAGTTAGCCCAGCTTCCTTTCTTGCAGTTTTCAAGGCTCTGTAGAAGTATTCTTTCTCTTTCTTAGAAACTTTCCATTGCGGAAGGACACTAGCTAAGGACTTAACTTCTAAATCTGCCTGCTTTTGGGCTCCTGAGCGCTTTAAATGCTCCTTTTTTCTGCTTTTCACCCTGGAGCTGGCCTGGATTCTCCTATATACACCTGTTGAATGCATAAATCAAATATATTCATAATGAATATATTTGTCAAACTGTATTTTTATTGTATATATAGAATGGCTAGCGAAAATTCAGTAAAACTAATCGGCGAGAAGATCAAGGCACTATTCGAATCTGCAGGAATTAGCCAACGTCAAGTAGCCCAAAAACTGAATTTAACACCTGGTGGACTAAACAGTAAAATAACTGGAAGGATTGAATCCTTTGCACCATCTTTTCTCTATTTTCTAAATTCAGAATTTGGTGCAGACTTAAACTGGTTGATGGATGATAGTCAGCCTGTGACTCCCGTCGTTTATACGAAAGGGGTTACTCGCAAAGTGAAAGATGACGATCAACTATTTAACCAAATGAAAAACACCGAAGGTGTTAAAGATATTATCAAAAACCTATTAGATCTTTCTCCACAAGAGAGAAACACTTTTAAGGATCTAATTACTCAGTATTCAAGTCTTAAGAAAAACTTAAAGAAAAGTTAGAGGCGTATTCCCTAACCGGCTACGCCTTCCGTGGCTTCGCTCGGTTAGACATTTGGGGCGCGGCACAGCAGATAACTAAAAATTGTCGCTGCGCTGCGGGGTCGTTTTACGACCCTTGCTTGGGCTTCGCCAAATTCCGCTTTGTCACTCGTCTTGCGTAAGCAAGCCTCGCGCCAAGTCCTTCGGACGCGCGGAACTTCGACAATCATCCTTCGTTATCTGCCATGCCGCGCCACTTCATTTATAGCGCCTGCCCTCCATGGCAGGCAAAAATATTTATTATAAAAAACTAACAATGGACATTCATAAGAAATTTACTAGAAAGATAATCAATGATTATATTCGATTCGAAATTGATCAATCAGAATGGTTTAATATAAAAGATTATATAAAGTCTTATGGTAAAGAATTTTATTTAAAAGAAGATGAGTTACAGCGCTTCTCTCAAAAATCGATAGAAGAAAGAAAAAGGTATTTAGCTGACAATGTTTTACCTTCTAAAGGAAAAATAAAGTCAGGAGACTTCGGAGAAATATTCTCTTTCTTATTTATACAAAGTGAATATACTGCTAAAAAGATTGATTTGTACGGACCAAAAAAATGGAGATGGAAGGACTATCCAGACTCTCCGGCTCCGTTCTCTGACGTAATATTTTTATTTGCGAAAGATCCAACGAACCCTCACAGTAATGATTTAGCTATCTGTATCGAATCTAAGATGAGTGCTACGAGGCCGCGAAAGAAAAAAAACCGAATTCAAGATGCATTAGACGGAGCCGAAAAGGATCGATTTACCCGTCTTGCGCAGACAATTAGCTGGATAGAAACTAAATATGAACGTGAAAATATCCAATCAGATCTACCTCTAGTACGAAGATTCAAGGACCCTGTCAATTATCCATATAAACAAGAATATTACGCAATCGCTATATTCGACATCAGTTACATTGACTCGGAGATTAGTAAGGGGTATGCAAAGCCATCAAATGAAATAAAACTTTACCTCCTTTCAATTAATGACCTTAAGAGACTCTATGAAACTTATTTTCGAGAATTAATCGATGAAGCTTGAAATATCGAGTAAACTTTCGAACTGGATCGCGCAATCTGCTTCTTATCAATCTTACATTGATTTTTCAATTGAAGAAGACTCGATCGCAGGCTACACGATAGTAAAGAAATATCCTGATTTTTATGTTTCACTATATCATCTGGCCATTGATCTTTTCAAAGGCAAATACACCGAAATTAATTCCAAAGAGATAATTGCGATCGCACGTGGAATGGAAACTTTTACAATTGTAGGGGGAAATTCCTTTTCAGGAATAAATATTTATGAAGTTTATTTGATGACTGCAAGTTTGCGTCTTTTAGCGGGATTTTCTGCAACTTCTAGCTTGATTGTAAAAGGATTGATATTCGAAAACTTTATAGGAAAAGAACAGTTACAGTTCGTTCTTTCAATATTGAGCAGGAATATATTTCCAAAAAATGAATTTTCAAAAAGTATTTCTCGATTTCTTAATTCTGGAGAATTTTCTGTTCTTGATCAAATTACGCAAGATTTGGAGACCAAATCCGAAGAAGGTCTAAGCACTAACCCTCAAGCTTACTCTGAAAGCATTCTTGCTAAGTCAATTTTCGAGTATTTTAAAAAAAACACACTCTGGAGTGCCTTGTTAACAATCGAAAATAATACGAAGTTTTGGAAGAAGTACGTAAAAGAGAATATTGAAAAACGTATTTGGTATTTCTTTCCTTCGCAACTTGAGGCAATAGAAAAAGGAATAGTAGCGTCAGAAAAAACGTTCGCAATGCAAATGCCAACGAGTGCTGGGAAAACCGCATTATGTGAACTTGTTATTTATTACCATGCAAAAAAAAATCCATTATCAAAAATTGTTTTCCTTGCTCCTTTCCGATCTTTAGCCTCTGAACTTCGACACAGTTTGGCAAAAAAGTTACAAAGGTATGGGCTTAGAGTAAAAACATTATATGGAGGTTCGGTGTCGACTACTACTGAGAAAAACTCAATAGATACTTCAAATTTGCTTATCGTTACTCCTGAAAAGATGATGGCAATTGAAGACATATTTCCAGAAGTTCTGAATAACGTTGATCTTGTAATCTGTGATGAAGGACATTTGCTTGATGATAAAAATAGAGGATTTGATTACGAATTATTTCTCACTCGACTAAAGATTCTCAAAAAAGAAAATATTAGATTCATTTATCTGTCGGCAATTGTTCCGAATATTGAGGATGTCAACAATTGGCTCGGTGGGTCATCCGAAACGATAGTTCGCTCAAATTTTCGTCCGACTCTTTTTGATTACGCCACTGTTCAGCTTTCTGAAGAAGATGAAGAAGGTTTCGTTTTACACTTCAATCCTAAAGATAAGAGACCGAAACGATATGAACTATATAATTTCTTACGAAAATCAGATTATCAATTTATAAACCCAAAAACACAGCGTGAAAATACTTATAAATTTTGGGATTCTTCGAAAAAACGCCTTTCTGCTGCATGCGCTTTGAAATCACTTTCAGCTGGGACTGTAGCATTATTTGCTCCGACTAAATTCGATAATGGTGTTTCTGGATTATGTTTTGAAATCATTGATCAAGTCAGATTAATCAATGATTATGGAATCAAGAACAATGATCCATTTGATTTTATTGACAAAGAATATATTACCGTAGTGCGCGAATATGCTGCACATATATTCTCTGAGGATTATTTGCTTGTTCAGTGTCTTAAGATGGGATTTTGCTTTCACCATGGATCATTGCCGCAGTTTGTTCGGGAAATTCTAGAGCATTGTATTCGTGATGAGAAAATACGATTGGTAGTTTGTACAAACACATTAGCTGAGGGTGTGAATTTGCCGCTGAAAACAATGGTGATACATACGACAAAAAGGCAATATGATAGAAGTTGGCATACGCTTTCTAATAGAGAAATTAAGAATTTACTCGGAAGAGTCGGTAGGGCAGGAAAAGAAAAAAATGGAGTTGTTATTATTCCCCATCAAGAGGATCTTGAACCCATCTATCAAGCTTCTAATGATATAAGTATCCACTCAGTTAAGGGATATCTATATAAAGTAATAGAAAGCATTACTAAAACTATTTCGGATAGAAATTTAATATTAACTAATGATATAATAGAAAACCAAAAAGAACAATTTTTAAAGCTTATTGATTCGATCGATTCGGCTATTCTTGATTTAATTGGCAATGATATTGATCTGTCTTCTTTGGATGAAATTGCCTCGCGACTTGTTGAAAATACTTTTTCGTACGTTCAATCTAATGAACGGCAAAGAGGTATATTTAAACATTTAATTCAGCTTCGCTCGGAAAAAATAAAAAGCAGTGTGTCAAATGAATCTTTTCCGAAGATTAAGAAAAGTGGATCAAGCTTACGTCTTTACCTTAGCATATTAGAAAATGCAGACTTGGATAATGAAATATGGCTTAAAAAGATTGATCCTATTAATGAAGAATGGATTGAATTTTTATTTAGCCATTTAGAATATATTTCTTCAATTAAGGAGACTGTGGAGGAAGGGGAATTTCGTTATATTGAAACATTAGAAAGGCTTAAAGAGATTACGTGCTCATGGCTTAAGGGAATGACTTATGGTGAAATCTCAGAAACTTATAATCTTTCTGTGGATCAATGTCTGGATATCGTAAATAATCTTATTTCCTATCAACTAGTTAACGTATTTTCTACTATTATTAGAGTGAAAGAACAAAACCTTCAACAAGATCAAATTATTGATGAAACGATTTCTTCTTGGCCTTTACTTTTGCAGTTAGGCTTTAGTAGGTATCTAATGTTAAAATTACATTCCATTGGATTTGCCGATAGAATTGGAATAATCGCTCTTTCAAATTATCTTGAATCTTCTTTTGATATATCAGGTAAAGATGAGGGAGAAATCGAAACAATATTGAGAGAAAATCTGACAACAATTCTTCAAGAATTAGAAGTAATACTACCAAAACTCTCAATATTAGAAATTGAAAATAGCTTAAGTGAAAAATAGGAAGGAATAATTATACTTTGCTTGCTCCGTTTTTGATTAACGAGTCAATACGAACGCTACGCGATCGAGACGCATCATCTTCACTTAACTCGTTCTAATTGCCCTCGTTAAAACTGCGTAGCAGATTTTACTCGGGCTCTCTTCTGTGATTTAATAACTTCGTTAGTCGTAAATACTGAGTAAAAGAAGAAAGGGGATTTCTTGTAAATCTTCATAAACTTTAAAAACTCATCCATGTACAATCTACTTTTCCCGGATTCTATCTTTGAAACCTGACTTCTGCTCCTTTTGATCATCTTTGCGACCTGTGCTTGAGTAAGATTAGCTTCTATTCTCGCAACCTTTAGTTGATGATAGAATGCTTTCTTTTCTTCCTCGGAAATTCTCCTAATGATCTCCGATTTAGGCTGTTTTCGGACAATACGTTTAGACTTGTTTTTAGATTTTTCCGTCATAAAGGAACCATTTTGAACAGAGATTCGTAAAGAATACATGCCCCACGGTATACTGCGTTCACTTTTTGTCAACCATGCCGCATTATACCGTGTGTGGATTTCGAAGAATTTTTATCAAAAGTCGGAAAGAATATTCAAAAAATACGAAAGGAAAAAGGACTTACTCAGGAAAATATGGATGAAGGCGATTACGCCGTTCCTGTAAGAACTTTACAAGATATTGAAGCGGGCAGGGCTAATTTCACTGCTAACTCAATTTTCAAGCTTTCTAAACGATTAAAGGTTAAGCCCAAAGATTTATTGGATATCTGATCGCAATTCTATTGGCGGTTCCTAACCGGCTCAGCCCTCCATGGCTACGCTCGGTTAGACATCCGGGGCGCGCGGCACGGCAGATAACTAAAAATTGTCGCGGCGCTTCGGGATTGCTTCGCAACCCTTGCTTGGGCTTCGCCAAATTCCGCTTTGTCACTCGTCTTGCATATGCAAGCCTCGCGCCAAGTCCTTCGGACGCGCGGAACTTCGACAATTACTGGTCGTTAGGCGTAATAACCCAAACTGAAAATTATTAAAAATAATTTGACATGTGCATAATGAATATTCTATATCAGGATATTTTGTAGGAGATAATAATGAAAATTTTTGGAGCCATTCTTCCGTTAATTCTAGTGTCGTGTGTAACTTTAGCCCCGAAGCAATTAAGAGAAACATCTCGTATAGTTGAAACAAACGTAAAAAAGGATGAAGCTTATGATCGGGCTTTAATCTGGTTTGCTAAGAATTTGAATAATGCAAATTGGGCTGTTCAAATAAAAGATAAAGTAAATGGAAGAATAGTTTCGAATATTAAATATACCTGCGATAATATCAGCTTAACGCAAACCGCTTTGGGAAATCGAAATAATATCGATTTTACCGTAGATGTCACTACGAAAGACAAAAAGGTAAGAATAATATTTGAAAACATTGTATACTCAGTATGGAACATTAGAGCTGGAGAAACGGTTCATGGTCCTACAGACGAAGAAGATGTTAAAGAAATTGACGAAAAATGTCTTAAAGATATCCGGCAAGACCTCCTAAATGCTATTAATGGTACTGCCCATAATACAAGGTCTAATGATTTTTAAATATTTTCCTGAGTATCCGAAAAAGGAAGTTTAGAAAATCTACTTTTTTAGTTGGGTTACTCCGCCTAACTGTCGGTGCTTCCGCTACGCTTCGAGATCGCTTCGCGACTCTCGCTCGGGCTACGCCACATTTTGCATTGTCACTGCGCTTGCGGTGGCAAGCTCGTGCCAAACGCAAAACGTCGGAACACCTTGGTCGTTATCCGACATTCCAGCCAAAATTAGTTTTTTGTTTGTTTTTTAATTTTGAAGTTTTTGTTCGTTAAACTCGAGCATCTGGTAATTTGCAAATAAATTAGCTGCTTTTTCTTAATAGCCGCCATATTTTGAAGTGCATCTTTCGATTTCGGCTTTTCATTCCGTGTGGTCTGTGGTGTTTGATGATAGCGTAGAGAGGCGGACAGAGTTCGTCTTAGTAAATCCTTCAGCTCCGTAGGGTCTGAATTTTTTTAGTAATAGTGGCTGAAACGTCGGATAACTTCCGGTGCCTCCGCGCCGCTCGGAGATCGCTTCGCGACTCACTCGCTTGGCCTTCGGCACATTCGCTTCCGTCACTGCGCTTGCTTACGCAAGCTCGTGCCGTTGCGAACGTCGGAACACCTTGGTCGTTAGGCGTAATAACGCTTTCAATTTACGAAACTACAATAAATATAGTTCAAGGAGGAAGAATGAGAAAATCTATA